>JBDSXV010000017.1:0-26734 GCA_039926025.1 Dokdonella sp. | reverse complement strand
TACACTTCCATAGAAGGGGGAGGGGCGCCATGAGTCGGGTAGGTACCGTCGCGAGCGTATTGATCGTCGACGACAACGTGGAGTTCCAGTCGACGGTCGCCGATCTTGCGGCGCTTGCCGATTGCGCAGTCACGCGTGCAACCAGCCTGCGTGCGGCGCGTCGCCTGGCGCGCGACGGGCGCTTCGACCTGGTCGTACTCGATCTCGATCTTCCCGACGGCAGCGGCCTGGATCTTCTCGACGAGATCGACCTTGCGACGCTCGGCGAAATCGCCGTGGTGACCGGCCATCCGAGTGTCGATTCGGCGATCCGCGCCGTGCGCCTGCCGATCGTCGACTATCTGGTCAAGCCGATCGCTGCGGATGCGCTGGAGCGGCTGTTCGAGCGCGCCCGCCTGCATGCGCGCGCGCATCCGCCGGGCAGCCTCGGCGAATTCAGCGGCATGGTCGGGCAGAGCGCGCAGATGAAGGCGCTGTTCGATCGCATCGATCGCGTTGCACGACACGACATGACCGTGTTCATCCACGGCGAGAGCGGTACCGGCAAGGAACTCGTCGCGCGCGCCGTGCACGAGCGCAGTGGTCGCAGCGGCGAATTCGTCGCGCTCAATTGCGGGGCGGTCGCGCCCGACCTGCTCAGCAGCCAGTTGTTCGGCCACGAACGCGGCGCATTCACCGGCGCGGTGCAATCGCACGCCGGCTTTTTCGAACGCGCCCAGGGCGGCACCCTGTTCCTCGATGAAATCACCGAGATGCCGGCTGCGCTGCAGGTCTATCTGCTGCGTGTACTCGAGACGCGCACGCTGACCCGGGTCGGCGGCTCGCGCGAGATCCCGATCGACGTTCGCGTGATCGCCGCGACAAACCGCGATCCGTCGACGGCCGTGGCCGACGGCAGTCTGCGCGGCGATCTCTACTATCGGCTCGCCGACTTCCCGATCGCGTTGCCGCCCCTGCGCGAGCGACCCGCGGACATTGCGCTGCTCGCGCAGCGCTTTCTGGATCGGCTCAATGAGCGCTACGACACGCGTCGATTCCTCACCAACGACGTCGTGCGCGAATGGACCCGCCGGCCCTGGCCGGGGAACGTGCGCGAGCTGCGACATGTGGTTCAACGCGCCTATGTGCTCGCGCCCGACGACGCGATCGGTGCGACAGCCGAACCTTCGCCTGCGCCGATCGAACGAACCGACGGCTCGGTGACGTTCCGTGTCGGCATGACCTTCGACGAGATCGAGCGGGAAATGCTGCTCAAGACGCTCGCGCATCACGGCAACAACAGGCGCCAGGCGGCACGCACGCTGGGCATCACGACAAAGACGATTTACAACCGGCTTCTTCGCTACCGTGCGCTCGGTCTGATCGGCGATGACCAGCTCGGCAGCGAAGACGACGAGGACTGATCGCATGGCAGTCCGGGACGGCGCGATCAATGATCCGCCACGCTGGCGACAGCACGAGCGGGTGTCAGTGCGAGCGTATCGAGCAGGTGCGGCAGCGATACCGGTCTCGTCAGGTAGTCGTCGAATCCCGCCGCGCGCGCTTCGGACATGCCAGCGGTGTGGTTGCCGATCGCGACCAGATACGGTCGGCGTTCCGCTGAGAAAGCCAGCATTTGCCGCACCACGTCATAGCCCGACAGCGGCTCCGGCAAATCGACATCGCACACGAGTGCCGTCGGTGGCCAGCCCTCCGCGATGCGCAGGCCCTCGAAGCCGTGCGCGGCATAGCGTATCTGCGCGCCGTGTTCGACCGGCGCGAACAGGCCGTCGATTTCGATCGCATCCTTGCTGATGATCAGGATCCGCTGCCCGGGAAGCAGGACCGCATGCGCGTGCTGCGCCGCGACCTCATCGATCGCGCGTTCTTCGTGCAGCGGAAAGAAAAGGTCGAAGGTCGCACCCTTGCCCGGCCCATCACTCGCGGCAACGATGCGACCGCCGTGCAATTGCACGATCCGGTTGACGGTCTTCAGGCCAAGGCCAAATCCAACGACTTTCTCCAGCCCGGCGGTGGCGCCGGGCTCGAACAGGCTCGCGATGTCCTCTGCGGACAAGCCACAGCCTGTGTCGACGATACGAACGCGGGCCTCGCTGGCGGATTCTTCGCGTGCCGTGATGGTCACTGCGTCGCCGGAAGCACACGCGTTGATCGCATTGATGACGATGTTTTCGAGCGCCTGCCGGATGCGCAGAAGATCTGCGTCGACGACGATCTCCTGGTCCGTCAGATCCCAACGCAGATCGACGTTCCTGGCTTCGGCATTGGCGGACTGGTCCTGGCAGACTTCGCGCAGGAGTTCGTTCAGCGCAACGCGACGTCGTTGCAGATCGATGCGACCCTCCATCACGCGTGCAGCGTCGAGCAGCTCGTCGACCATGCGCGCGAGCAATGCCGTTTGCCGGTCCAGCGTCTCCAGAGCACGGGCTGCCATGTCGGGTACGACGCGCGGATGGCGCAGCACCTGCACGGCCGCGGAAACCGCAGCCAGCGGATTGCGCAGTTCGTGACTGAGGGTTCCGAGGAAGGTGCTGATGCGTTGCTGCGTCGTGCGCAGCGTGGCCGCCGCCCGTTTCTGATCGTCGATGTCGGTGCAACTGCCGCACCAGCCCCAGATCGTGTCCTGCGTCACCGATACGCGCAGCGGCTGCATGCGCACGAGATGCCAGCGCCAGATGTCGTCACTGCGGCGAAGGCGCGCCTCGACGGTCAATGCGGTGCCTTGGCTCTGCGCCTGCCTGCAGGCGGCATCGACGCGCTGGATATCCTCCGGATGCACAGGTGCGCGCCAATCGGCGACGGAACGTCCCGTATACGCAGCCCAGCGGTGATTGAACCATTCGCAGGTGCCGTCGGCTGCGGCCAGCCACACCAGATCGGGGAGACTTTCCAGCAAGCCGCGCCGCTGGTCCTCACTGCGTTGCCGCGCGGTGTCACCTTGATGCCGCTCTGTAGCATCGAGGCAAAGGACGACGCATCCGCGCACGTCGCCGTTCTCGTCGCGATCCGGTGTGATCATGGTGAAGGTCCAGCACGGCTCGCCTGCCGCATCGAATGCGCGCCATTCGAGCGTTTCACTGTGACCGTCCATCGCGCGCTGCAGCGGCCGCATCAGCGCGACGCGTTTCTGCGGCTCGAACAACGCAGCGACTTCCATGCCGGCGCCGTCCTCGATGCCGTGCCGGTCGCGCAACGCGCGATTTGCCCAGGTCAAGCGGAACTGTCGATCGAGATGGAAGAGGCGCGCTTCGCTGGAGTCGAGGATCGATTGCAGGCGTCGCTCCGACGGGGACCGCCATGCGTCGGCGTGACGAGCAGGGGCATCCGTCTTTGGTCCGGACGAGGCGTCGTGCAAGACCAGCACGAGTCGTGCATCCACTGGGTCCTGCCCCTCGATTCTCGTGGCAACGACCGACAGGGCCCGGGAGGTGCCGTCCGGGCGTTCGAGCAGCAATTCCTGCTCGGAACGACCCGTCGACGCCCATGTCGCTCCCGCCTGCGCGACGCCGAACAGTGCATCGAGATGCAGCGGCGCTGCAGCTGGGTCCATCCCCGTCAACGCCGCCGCGGCGGCATTCATGGACATCACCCGGCCATCCGCATCGGCAACGATGATGGCGTCGGACACGACATCGAAGATCTTCGGGTCGACCGGCGGCGTTGCCGGCGGCGCGTCCGAACCAAGGCCAACGCCAACGCGGCTGCCGATGAAGGCAAGCACGGCACCGCAAGCGAACAGCAGTGCGGTCAGCGCGACATCGTCGGCCTCGAGCGGATGCAGCAAGGGGCCGCTGGAGCGCATGCAGCAGAGCGCTGCGAACCCCGCGGCAATCAAACCGGGTCCGATGCCGCCGAGCCGCGCGGCGGCAGTGATGGCGACTGCAAACACGGCAACGCTGGCGCTCGCCGCGTGCGTATCACCGAGCAGCACACGCACGGCGATTGCGGCGACAACGATCGCCGCGCCGGTCAGATGGCGCTGAAAGACTGAATGAGGGCGCGTCGGCATTCGCTGTCCGATCACTCGAGCGTGCGGGAGCAGATTACAGCCATGCTGCACGCCGTGCGTCAACATGCGCGCCGGCTATCCGTGCAGGCGAGATACGCGTCTGGAACGGGGCCTGCATCGGAATCAGCCGATGCACTGTACGCAGGACTCGTCGCTTTCGACTCTCTCCAGTTCCAGCATTTCGCGCGCGGCCTCGCCGTTGCCGGCATGCCTGACGAGGGCACGAATGATATCGACGACGGGAAGCGAAACCTGCTCGCTCAGGGACGAGATCTGGGCATACGTGATCAGCGGAGTCGTCTGGGTCCGCCTCCCGCGCATGCCGCGCCCACTCGACGGGGCGGACCACGTTTCGACGCGGGGCGCCTGGTTGCGTCCCGACTCTTCGACGGGATCGTCGATCCGTGCGGCGCGATGATGACCCTCGGAATAGGTCACGACTGAAGGGCGAACACGAAGTCGTTGCAGGCCCTGCCGCAATCGCTCGGCACTTCCATCTGCACCACCGACATGACGCGCCACTGCCTGACATTGGTCGGGGAGTAGTGCGTCCAGCGTGACTTGAAACGACCGACCGCGAAGGTGCCGCGCAAGGGACACTCGCGTTCGTCGAGGAGGAATTCAACTGTCATGCCGTCGCTGGGCAGTTCCTTTGCGGTGGTCGTCCAGATGTCATGCATGGCTCGGTTCCCGTTGCGGTATCGCATCCATGCATTGAAATGCTGATGGAGGCGTGGCGTATGTCGCGTGATGGCTCTTCTCTGACCTCTCCTTTTGCAGATTGCGTGCCGACCCGTTTCAGCGCGGTGTAGAGCCGTTTGATTGCAAATCTGAGGTTGTTCATGTGGGTAAACGTTTCCTGACCAGGAAAAATTTACCTACTCAACCCTTCAAGCCCGATTCAACATGTCGACGCGGTCCATCGGCAGATCTGCGCGATTCCTGGGTTCGGAATTTTTCGTCAACCTTTTCGCGCGATGGAGCATCCCATTGCGTATCCGCGCCGCGCCGGTGAGACCCATTGATGCCAACGACCGTTGATCAACCGCTGATGAGGTCGCGCCATCGAATCGACGTGGCCGGTTTGAGCATCGTCGACACGCTGCACCGCGGTGCGAGCGAGTTGGACTGCCACGAGCATGAAGAGGCGTATATCTGCGTGGTGCTCGAGGGCAGCTAAGAACAACGCAGCAACGCCGTGCTCGCCTGCGTGCCGGGTTCCGTGGTGCTGCATCCGGCCGGACATGCGCACGCAAACCGTTTCGATGTCGGCGGCGCGCGTTGCGTGAACATCCAGGCCAAAGGCGATTGGCTCGTCGGAGGTTCGTTCAACCAGCTGGTGGCCGACTATCGGCATCTGCAAGCCGATGCCGTCCCGCTCGCGCGGCTGGCGCGCGAACTCGATCAGGCCGACGCCGCCGCGCCGCTCGCGATTGTCGCAAGCGCGCTCGATCTGCTCGCAAACCTGATGCGCGTGCGCTCGCGGCCGCAATCGCCGCGCTGGATGGATCGCGTGATCGACGCGATCGAGGCCGATCTTTCGCACACGCCGTCATTGGCCGAACTCGGCGCATTGGCGAATGTGCATCCTGCGCATCTGGCACGCGCGTTCCGCCAGGCACGCGGTGAAACCGTCGGCGACTATCTGCGCCGACGTCGCATCGAACAGGCTGATCGCGCCCTCACCGAGAGCAACCGCGCCCTCGGCGGGATTGCACTCGCGGCGGGGTTCTACGACCAGTCGCATTTCACGCGTGCTTTTCGCCAGCGCTTCGGACAAACGCCGTCGCAGCGCCGCCGCGACGCGCAAGTCTGATCCCAACGCGCAATTCCGGTGCAATACGCAATGCTTCGCGCATGCTTCACTACGCATGCCCACTGCGCGATGGATGCCCCGATGAAAAGCACGACGATGGTGTTCGGCTTGCTGCTGCTTTGCGCGAATGCGTCCGCCGCATCCGTGAAAACCGCGACCGCTCTGCTCGCCCGAGCACGTGCGGCAAGCGGCGGTAAGGTGTGGGATGGCATCGCCGCCATCAGTGCGCGGGGCACGGAGAAAGCCTCGGGCCTGAGCGCGCAATGGCGGCTCGACGTCGACCTGCAGGGTGGGCGATTGCGCCAGAGCGCCGACTTCGGCGTCTTGCGTTATGCCGAGGGCATCGACGGTCACGCCCACTGGCGCCAGGATGCCTCGGGCGGCATACACGACCTCGATTCCGGGTTCGCGCGAACGGCCACGATCACCGATGCGTGGCTCGCGAGGCGCGGTTGGCTGCATGCGGATGCGGCGGGCGCGAAACTCGGCGCACTCACCTCGAAGCGCGAAGGCGACAAGACCTACGCCGTGTTCGCGGCGACACCGCGAAATGGGCAGGCGGTCGAATTGTGGTTCGACCCTTCCAGCGCACGCCTCGAACGCAGCGTGCGCACGATGCCGATCTCGATCGTCAGCGTCAGCTACTCCGACTACCGCAAGGTCGATGGCGTCGAACTGCCGTTCTCGATCGTCACGCGGGATGACGCCGGCAATGGCGACGACGTCGTCGAGCTGCAATCGTACGCAACCCATGCCAGCGCGGCCGACGCTGATTTCACGCGACCCTCGCCGCCGGACGATGCGAGCGTTCCGGTTGCGGGCACCGTCGTGCCGATCGAGTTCGAACGCTACGTCGTGGTCGAGGCGAAGCTCAACGGCAAGGGTCCGTTCGCCTTCATCCTCGACACCGGCGGTCACGACATCATCACGCCCGATATCGCGAAGCAGCTCGGCCTGACAGCGGTTGGCAGTGGCACGTCGGGGGGTGCCGGCGAGGGAACGATGTCGCAATCCGATGTGCGTATCGCTCGATTCGAGATCGGCGAAGCGGTGATGACCGACCAGCATTTCTTCGTGATGCCGCTGCAGTACAGCACCGTCGAGCGTGGCGCGCGCGCGCCGCTGGCCGGCATCCTCGGCCTCGAAGTGTTCGAACGCTTCGGCGTGCGTCTCGATTATCGCGCGAAGACGCTGACCCTGAGACCGCGCGTGGGCTACCGGCATGTCGGTGGTGGCACATCGCTGCGCATGACGTTTTCCGACGACTTGCCGCTGGTCCAGGCCACGCTGGAAGGCAAGGGTGGCGACTTCGCGCTCGATACCGGCAATGGCGGTTCGCTCGTCGTGCAGCACCTGTGGGCGGAGCGCGTGGGACTCGCGCAGCGACTCAAGGGTGGCATCGAGATGGTGTCCTACGGCGCCGGCGGCGCGTCGCGCAACTGGGCCAGTCGCGCCGACCATTTTCGCATCGCCGGGCAGGACCTGCGCCGACTTGAAGCGCGCTACGCGGAAGACAAGCACGGCTCGTTCTCCTCGCGCACCGAAGCGGGCAACATCGGCACCGACGTGCTCGCGCAGTTCACGCTCGACTTCGACTACGGGTCAAGGCAGGTCTGGTTCGAATCGACGCCGGGCTGGTCGCCGTCACCCTTCGATCGCTCCGGCGTGCGTGCGTACAAGGAACGCGCCGATGCGTTCACGGTGGTGCTGGTCGGTGAAAACACGCCCGCCGCGCTTGCGGGCGTAAGAAAAGCCGATGAAATCGTTGCAATCGATGGTGTCGCGGCAAACGAAGTCAGCGGCGACGCGTGGTTCCGCAAGATCACGCAGGCGCCGGGTACGACACTCGCGCTGACCTTTCGTCGCGACGGCGTCGAACGACAGGCGACGCTGAAGCTGCGCGAGCGGCTGCCATGAACCGCAACGTCCGAGCGGAAGATCGGTCACGCGTCAGTCGTGCAGCGGCGGCGAGGCGCCAGCGTCCGAGTGCGTCGCTGGATGTGCATCGAGCCATGCCGGCAAACGCTGCGCAAATACGCTCTGGTCGAGGTGGCAATCGGTGTGTCCGCAGTCCTGCGCGAAAAATTCGGCGTGGGGTGCAGCCGCGGCAAGTGCTTGACCGAGTGCGAACGGGATCACTTCATCGCGGCGACCGTGCTCGATGAAGATGGGACCTTTGAACTCGCCCACACGCGCGATGTTGTTGTAGGGAAATCGCACGAGGAACGGCGGCAACGCGTACTGCCATGCGATGTCCGTGATCGAGGTGAAGGTCGACAGCAGGACAAGCGCGGCCACGTTGCGGCGTCGGGTCACCTCGGCGGCGGGTCCGCCACCGATCGAATAGCCCATGGCGATCATGCGTTGGGGATCGACTTCGGGTTGTCGTGCCAACCAGTCCCAGGTCGCGTCCGCGGCTTCGCCGATGGCATCGAATTCCGGCGTGCCATCCGCACCACCGTAACCGGGGTACTCGAACTGCATCACCGCAAAACCCTGCTCGACCAGAGGTTGCACCAGATCGAAGGAATTCTGCACGGTCTCGTAGTTGCCATGCGCATACCAGATCGCGCTCGCTGGTTTAGTCCGATCGCGCGGAGGCCAGTACACCGCCCGCGCCTTGCCGAACGCGACCGGAACTTCAATCAGGGCTGCGCCCGCAGGCAGCGCCGTCCCGAATGCATGCGCAGGCCCGGAGGCCGCTGGAAACAGGATCGCGGTCTGCTTGCGGTACATCGCGCCGGCGTACAGGACGTACAGCAGCGATAGCGCCAGCAGCACGGCAATGCAGATTTTCTTCATGGACCTTCAACCCTCCTCTCCGCCTGCGACGGCCACGCGCTACCACGGTAGCCCGACAGCGGCCCATACGGCCGCTGCGGAAATGCACCCGCTTATTCGCCTTGGGCACACGCTGCCGCTACGATACGCGCGGTCCGCGCCAGCGGTCGCTCGCTTTGGGAACCCGCAACGCAATGAAAACCCTGCTCGTCACTGGCGGCGCCGGCTTTATTGGCGGCAATTTCGTGCTTGGCGCGCTCGCGCAGGGCGGTGTGCGCATCGTCAATCTCGATGCGCTGACCTATGCCGGCAACCTCGACACGCTGGCGGCGGTCAGCAATCACCCGGACTACACGTTCGTGCACGGCGATATTGGCGATGCCGCCTGTGTCCAGCGCGTACTCGCCGAGCATCAACCGACGGCGATCGTGAATTTCGCAGCGGAATCGCACGTCGACCGCTCGATCGATGGCCCGGCCGCGTTCGTGCAGACCAATGTCGTCGGCACGCTGACCTTGCTCGAACACACGCTTGCGTACTGGCGCGCGTTGCCACTCGATCGCCAGGATGCGTTCCGCTTCCTGCACGTGTCGACCGACGAAGTGTATGGCTCATTGGGGCCTGTCGGTCGATTTCGCGAAGACTCGCCCTACCAGCCGAATTCGCCGTATTCGGCGTCAAAGGCCGCATCCGATCATCTGGTCCGTGCGTTCCATCACACCTACGGCATGCCCGTGCTGACCACGAATTGCTCGAACAACTACGGTCCGTACCAGTTTCCCGAGAAGCTCATTCCGCTGGTGATCCAGAAGGCGCTGGCGGGCGAGGCGCTGCCGGTGTACGGCGATGGCCGCAATGTGCGCGACTGGCTTTACGTCGGCGATCACTGTGCCGCGATCCGGCGCGTGCTCGAGATCGGTCGTGTTGGAGAGGTCTACAACGTCGGAGGCGACGCCGAGCGCGAAAACATCCATGTCGTGAAGACGATCTGCGCGCTGATCGACGAACGCCGCCCTTTCGCGGATGGGCGCAAGCGTGAAACCCTGATCAGCTTCGTCAAGGATCGGCCCGGGCATGATCGGCGTTACGCGATCGATGCGGGCAAGATCAAGAATGACCTTGGCTGGCGCCAGACCGAATCGTTCGAGTCGGGCCTTGCGCGCACCGTCGACTGGTATCTTTCGAACCAGGACTGGGTTGGACGCGTGCTCGATGGCAGTTACCGGATGGAGCGCCTGGGCGTCTAGCGCAGCGTGTGGGAGCGGCTTCAGCCGCGATGCTCCAAAGCGCTTGGTCTGGACAGTGTCGGATTTTCGATGAGGCATCGCGGCTGAAGCCGCTCCCACAACGCAGCATGCTGGAACGGAACCGACGCGAATGACAACAAACAAAGGCATCATCCTCGCCGGCGGCTCCGGCACCCGCCTGTATCCGGTGACCCAAGCCGTGAGCAAGCAATTACTGCCGGTGTACGACAAGCCGATGATCTATTACCCGCTGTCCACGCTGATGCTCGCCGGCATCCGCGATGTGCTGGTGATCAATACGCCGCATGAGCAGGCCTTGTTCCAGCGTTTGCTCGGTGATGGTTCGCAATGGGGCATTTCGATCAGTTACGCAGTGCAGCCGTCGCCGGATGGCCTGGCGCAGGCGTTTGTCATCGGGCGCGAATTCATTGCGAACCAGCCGAGCTGCCTCGTGCTCGGCGACAACATCTTCTACGGCCATGGCTTCACCGAGACGCTCGCGCGCGCTGCCGAGCGCGACCGCGGTGCGACCGTGTTCGGCTATTGGGTGCGTGATCCCGAACGCTACGGCGTCGCCGAATTCGACAAGGACGGTCGCGTCATCGGGCTTGAGGAAAAGCCCGCGCAACCGCGATCGAGCTGGGCCGTCACGGGTCTGTATTTCTACGATGCGAACGTCTGCGACTACGCCGCCGCGTTGAAACCGTCGCCGCGTGGTGAACTGGAGATCACGGACCTCAATCGCTGTTACCTCGATGCCGGCAACCTGATGCTGGAAAAACTGGGGCGCGGATATGCGTGGCTCGATACCGGCACGCATGAGTCGCTTGTTGAAGCGTCGAACTATGTCGAGACGATCGAGCGTCGCCAGGGTCTGAAGGTCTGTTGCCCGGAGGAAATCGCATTCCAGCACGGCTGGATTGATGCCGAGCAGGTGCTGCGCCTGGCTGCGCCGCTGGCGAAGAACGGTTATGGCCAGTATCTGCTCAGTCTGGTGAAGCAGGGCCGTGGGCCGTGAAGATCATCCGCACCGACCTCGCGGGCTGCGTCGTGATCGAACCCGCCGTGCACGGCGACGCACGCGGTTTTTTCTACGAAAGCTTCAACAAGCAGCGTTTTCTCGAAGCCGGCCTGGACGTGAATTTCGTGCAGGCGAATGTCTCGCGCTCGGCGCAAGGCGTACTGCGCGGCCTGCACTATCAATGGCCCAATCCGCAGGGCAAGCTGGTGTCGGTGCTCGAAGGTGAGGTCTATGACGTCGCGGTCGACATACGCGTCGGATCGCCAACGTATGGCCGCTGGGCAGCGGCGATGCTGTCCGCGGACAACAAGCGGCATTTCTGGATACCGGAAGGATTCGCGCACGGTTTCGCCGTGCTGTCGGAAAACGCGACCTTCGTCTACCAATGCACGGCGGCGTACGACCGCGCCTCCGATTCCGGCATCCGCTGGAACGACGCCGCGCTCGCGATCGACTGGCCAGTCGCTGAGCCTTCGTTGTCGGACAAGGATGCGCGCGCGCCGTTTCTCGCCGATATGCCTCGCGACAAA
Organism: Dokdonella sp.; assembly: GCA_039926025.1. GTDB lineage: Bacteria > Pseudomonadota > Gammaproteobacteria > Xanthomonadales > Rhodanobacteraceae > Dokdonella_A. Next base: position 15,330 of record JBDSXV010000017.1, on the reverse strand, counting down.
TTGCCCGTTTTCGTCGCATGAACCGGGCAGGCCATTTTTTTTGCAGTCATTCCCGCACACGCCGGGTGAGCCCCATTTTCTTCAGTGGCTTGATTGATCGTTGGTCGTCATGAGAATCCTTCTGCTCGGCGCAAACGGCCAAGTTGGTTTCGAATTGCTTCGGTCGCTTGCGCCACTCGGTGAAGTGATTGCGGCGACGCGCAATGGTGAACTCGCGAACGGCAGGCCGTGCCTGCGCGCCGATCTCGCCGAGCCGGTTTCGCTTGCGCAGGCGATGGAAGTGGCGAACCCGGATGTCATCGTCAATGCCGCCGCGCATACGGCGGTCGATCGCGCGGAGCAGGAGCCACGGCTTGCCGATCGCATCAACCATCTGGCGCTGGCGCAGATCGGTGACTGGAGCGCGCGGCACGATGCGCTTGTCGTGCACTATTCGACCGACTACGTCTTCGACGGCAGGGCGAGACGGCCGTATCGCGAGGCCGACCCACCGGCGCCGCAGGGCGAGTACGGACGCAGCAAGCTCGCCGGCGAGGAAGCCTTGCGCGGCAGCGGGGCGGCCCACCTGATTTTTCGCACCGCCTGGGTCTACGCGGCGCGGGGTGGCAATTTTCTGCGCACGATGCTGCGCCTCGGTGCCGAACGCGAAGAGCTGCGCATCGTCGCCGATCAGGTCGGGGCGCCGACGCCGGCAGGCTGGATCGCCGATGCCACGGCAGCGGCGCTGATGCGTTGGCGAGATACGCATGCCTCAACGACGCGCTCGCTCGATGGCGTCTACCACCTCGTTGCAGGCGGCCAGTGCACCTGGTTCGAATTCGCCGAGGCGATTTTCCGCGAGGCCTCGTCACGCGGCCTGATCGCGCGCGTGCCGCGCGTGGTGCCGATTGCCACGGCGGACTATCCTACCCCGGCGCGGCGGCCGGCCTACTCGGTCCTCGACTGCGGCAGGCTCGAAAGCGTGTTCGGGCTACAATTGGGGGGTTGGCCGAAAGGCTTGAGCGCGGTGTTGGACGAGGTCGCGCGCAACACCATCCCCACCCAACCCTTTCCTTGAAGGCGAGGGCTTGAAAGCGGCGACGTTGCCGCTGCTGGAGTTCAGAAAATGCTTGTACCCGTAATTCTTTCCGGCGGCGCCGGTACGCGTCTCTGGCCGGTATCGCGCAGCGCTTACCCGAAACCGTTCATGCGCATGGGCGATGGCGAGTCGCTGCTGAAGAAGACGCTCGACCGTGCCCTCCGTTGCGCCGACGGCGGCCACGTGCTGACCGTGACGGGCCGCGACTACTACTTCCTGACCCGCGACGAGTACGCGCAGCATGCGGGTGCGGATCTGGACAAGCTGCCTTTCCTGCTGGAGCCAGCCGGCCGCAATACCGCGCCCGCGGTCGTTCTCGCTGCGCTGCATGCGCGCGATCGTGTCGGTGCCGATGCGGTGCTGCTGATCCTGCCGGCCGATCACCTGATCCGCGACATCGACGCGTTCCTCGCCGATGCGCAGCGTGCTGCCGCGCTCGCCAGCGACGGCTGGCTCGTCACGTTTGGCATCCGCCCGACGCATCCGGAAACCGGCTTTGGCTACATCCGCATGGGCGAGGCGATTGTCGGCCGCGAAGGCCGTCAGGTGGGCGCATTCGTCGAGAAGCCGAGCATGCAGACGGCCGAGACCTATGTTGCATCCGGCGACTACGTGTGGAATTCGGGCATGTTCTGCTTCCGTGCCGACACCTTGCTCGATGTCGCCGCGCAGACCTGTCCCGACGTGCTCAAGGCGGCCGAGGCGTGCCACGCGCACGCGATGAATCACAAAAGCCCGATCGAGTTCCACCGCGATGCGTTTCTCGCGCAGCCGGACATCTCGATCGACTACGCGATTATGGAGCGCGCACCGAAGGTCGCGGTGGTTCCCGCGTCGTTCGACTGGAGCGACATCGGTTCGTGGAAGGCGATGAGCGATCTCGACGCCGCCGACAGCGACGGCAATCGCGTGCGCGGACAGGCGATCGTGGTCGAGAGCGAGAACTGCTACATCCAGTCCGATACGCGCATGGTCGCCGCGGTTGGCGTCAAGGATCTGGTCATCGTCGATACCGGCGATGCCGTGCTGGTCTCGCATCGCGAGCGCGCACAGCAGGTAAAGCTCGTGGTCGAGCGCTTGCGCGCGACCAATCATTCGGCAGCGAGCGTGCACCAGACCGTGCATCGGCCATGGGGCAGCTACACGATCCTGGAGGACGCGAATGATTGCAAGGTCAAGCGTCTGACCGTCAAGCCCGGCCATGTCCTGTCGCTGCAATTGCACCATCGCCGAAGCGAGCACTGGACCGTCGTCGAAGGCACCGCCAAGGTGCGAATCGGTGAAGAGGAGTTCCTGCTCGAGCGCAACGAATCAGCCTATATCCCGATGAACACCGTGCATCGCCTCGAAAATCCGACGGCCAGGGACATCCATCTGATCGAAGTGCAATGTGGCGACTATTTCGGCGAGGACGATATCGTGCGACTTGAGGACCGCTACGGCCGCGTTGGCGCCAACAGCTGAGCATCAAGCCTTGCCAACCGCGAGGTATTCATGCAACAAGGCGGCTGTTGGAAAACGCGGCCGTTGGAAAGGAGTGTGTCGATGTTGCTGTTGCGCTGGTCGCTAGGGATTCTGACCGCCGCTTTCGCGGGTGCCGCAATGTCGCCTGCGGGCGCCGAGGTGCCGATCGCCGATTTCGCTCGGCACGAGCAGTTTCGCTATGTGAAGATCTCGCCGAATGGCGACTACCTCGCGGCAAACGTCGTCGTCGACGGCAAGGCTGTGCTGTCCTTGATCCGGCTCGCCGACATGAAGGGCGTCAATGTGCGACCGCGCGACACGCGCGAACTTGCCAGCTTCTGGTGGGTCGCGCCTGACCGTGTCATGTACACGATCGGCGAACGCAATGGCGCGCTGGAGGCGCCGACAGCGACGGGTGAATTGTATGCGGTGAATGCAGACGGCACCGGCGATGGCGTGTTGTTCGGTTTCCGCGTCGGCAATCAGGGAGCAACGCACATCCAGCATGCGACCAGCCGGCGCGCGTATGCGACGCTGATTGATCCTTTGCGCGACGATCCCAAGCATGCGCTGATCGCAGCGTATCCATTCGATGGCGCCAACGGAGTGTATCCGACGGCCGAAAAGATCGATCTCTACAGCGGCGTGACGGTGCCGGTGACGACGTCGCCAATGCGCGATGCCAATTTCCTCACCGATCACCACGGCATCGTGCGCTTCGCATTCGGCACGGATGTCGACCAGATGTCGAAGATCTGGTACCGCGCCGGCGACGATGCGAAGTGGGAGCTCGTGCTGGACGAAAACAAGGACGGCCAGCGGATGGCGCCACTCGGCTTCAACCGCAAGGAAGACAAGGTCTACTTCGACTGCGCTGGTGCGCACAAGGTGGGTGGGCTTTGCACCTGGGATGTTGCGACACGCAAGCTCGCCGCGGTGTGGAGCGGCAGCGTCAGCGGACTCGTTGAACTTGTTCCTGCATTCGACAATCATGATGCGATCGCGTTGCGTTCCATGCCGGACCGGATGGCGACTACGCTGATCGACAGCCAGGCACCCGAGGCGAAGTTGCTGGCCGGCCTGATGCAGCAGTTTCCCGGCGAGGATGTGCGCATCACGAGCAGTTCGACGGACGGTGGCAAGGTTGTGTTCTCGGTCAGGAGCGATCGCGATCCCGGCCAGTTTTTCCTTTACGACGCCAAGACGCGCAAGGCCAGCTTCCTGCTCGCGAATCGGCCGTGGATCAAGCCGGAACAGATGGCAGCGATGGAGCCGGTCACGTTGAAGGCGCGCGATGGCCTCGCCTTGCAAGGCTATCTGACGCGACCGCCGGGCAAGGAAGGCGCGAAGAATCTGCCACTGGTCGTGTTCGTGCATGGCGGCCCCTATGGCATCCGCGACGAATGGGAATTCGATTCCTACGTGCAAGTGCTCGCGAGCCGAGGCTACGGCGTATTGCAGGTCAACTTCCGCGGCTCGGGCCACTACGGTGACGACTTCGTGAAGGCCGGCTATCGCGAATGGGGCGGCAAGATGCAGGACGACGTGACCGATGCGACCCGCTGGGTCATCGCGCAAGGCATCGCCGATCCGAAGCGCGTGTGCATTTTCGGCGGCAGCTACGGCGGCTACGCAGCGCTCGAAGGCGCGGTGAAGGAGCCGGATCTGTATCGCTGCACCATCGGCTATGTCGGCGTCTACGACCTGCGCCTGATGTACACGCGCGGAGACATCCCGCAGTCGTCCTCCGGTGACAATTACCTCAAGAAGGTGCTTGGCGAAGACAGCGACCAGTTGTGGGATCGTTCGCCCGTTGCACACGTGGATCGCATCAAGGCGAAGATCATGTTGATCGTCGGCGGTCAGGACCGGCGCGTTCCGCCCGTGCAGGGCGAGACCCTGCGCTCGGCTCTGAACAAGGCGCATATCGAACACGAGTGGCTGTACCAGCGCACCGAAGGACACGGGTTTTACGACGAGAAGAATCTCCAGGAATTGTTCGGCAGAGTGGTTGCGTTTCTCGATCGCAATATCGGCGCGCCAGCGACGGCCAGGTAGGTTGGCCCGATCTTCTGACGGCCCTGGCAAGCCGTGCCGGTGCGCAGATCTACCGCAACGGCTGCCACGGTGCTACCTTCGCGGCACGCATCTGGATTTCGCAGGCCCGCCACAAGCGAACGCGCCTGCCACGGAATCACCGATTCATCCGGTTGATTGCGGAACTTCAATGCAGACCATCCATGGCCGCAGGCACTTCGCACGGCTTTCAACCGCTCACTTACGCTGGCTCATATCACTTGCCGGCGATCGGTCGCACGACCACGTACGGCTCCTGATGTGGGAGAAAGAAGAGACGAAGATGCCAAGTGCCAATGAATGCGCCACACCGAAACTCGATGCCACCAGCTGGGGACGGAGGCTGACCGGCTATCGCCAACCGGATGCATTGCGAGCGACCTTTGAAGTGGCGATCACCGCGATACCTTTCGCGCTGACCTGGTTCCTGATGTATCTGGCGCTGTCGCGCGGCCATGTCTGGCTGTATGCGCTCTTGCTCCTGCCGGCTGCCGGTCTGCTGGTGCGCATGTTCCTGATCCAGCACGACTGCGGCCACTACGCGTTCGTTGCGAGCCGCACGGCGAACGACTGGATCGGCCGCGCGATCAGCGTGCTTACGTTGACCCCGTACGACTACTGGCGGCGCACGCACGCGTTGCATCACGCCACGTCAGGAAATCTCGCGCGTCGCGGCATCGGCGATGTCGATACGCTGACGGTGGCGGAGTACCAGGCACGCACGCCGGGCGAACGCCTGCGTTATCGCATCTACCGGCATCCGATCGTGATGTTCGGCGTCGGGCCTGCCTACCTGTTCCTGCTGCAGCACCGCCTGCCGATGGGCATGATGCGCGAGGGATGGCGCCCATGGCTGAGCACAATGGGTACTACCGCCGCCTTCGCTGTCTGCGCCAGTACACTGATCTGGGCTATCGGCCTGAACGCGTTTCTGCTTATCCATGTGCCGATCTTCCTGCTCGGAGCAGCGGCGGGCGTCTGGCTGTTTTATGTGCAGCACCAGTTCGAGCAGACGTACTGGGAGAAGAATGAAGACTGGAACGTGCGCGATGCGGCACTGCATGGCAGCTCGCACTACGATCTGCCGCCAGTCCTGCGCTGGTTCACTGCCAACATCGGCGTGCATCACGTGCATCACCTGTGCAGCACGATTCCCTACTACCGTCTGCAGGCTGTGCTGCGCGACTTCCCCGAGTTGCGTGACGTCGGCCACCTCACGCTGCGGCAGAGCGTCAAATGTGCGCGCCTCGTACTCTGGGACGAAGCCAGCAAGCGCCTGGTTTCCTTCAGGCAGCTGCGCGGGATTGCTGCGGCAGCCTGATGTCGGCAGCGGGCGTCCGTGCCTTCGAGTGGGCGCCTTGAAGCTGCGACGCAACTGCTGTTGGTGAGAGCGGCTTCAGCTGCGATGCTCGGGCCGCCAGCGCTCACTCGCGCTCCAGCGTTTTTTCACGCGCCATGACTTTTTCCGTCCCCGCGCATCCATGTGAAATTCGCTGACGCGTGAGTGCCAAAGCACTCGCGCAAGCAGCAGCGGGCGTGACGAAGAATCCGCCTCAGCGGCGAAGAGGCCTGGGAGATTGTCGCCTCGGAACGACGGGCGCAGGGATGTCCGTATCAGCCGCGTACTCAGTGAGGTGCGTGAGCCAAACCCCGTGCATGTCGATAATTCGCTGCCGGGTGAGACTCCCGTAGCCGAGCGCGCTCTCTTCCTTCGCGACGTCGGCAAAGGAGGTATTGGTCCTGGCGCGGCGCGTGACGCGTTGCATGGCGCAAGAGCGTCAGCCTTCATCGCTGATCCAATCGGACGCATGCCAGCGCGGGGGCCGCCCCGTGCACCCACAAGCTGTAACGCCTTACAGGTTGCGCCATGTCCATGACGAGAATTTACTCGCTACACAGGAGGGCGCGGGGGACGCGTCGGTATCAGGCAGGGGACTTCGTGTATCTCATCTTCGTCGCGCTACGACGACGATGGGTTTGCGCTTTCATGGTCACGAGCACCGCGTCGCGCAAGCGTACGCCCGCTTCCATGCGACCCTCGAACCCGTCGCCCTGTCCTGGAAATCCTCCCATGTTCCCGAACGTACGCCGTCACGCGACGTGTTTCATGTCGGTCTTTGCGCTCTGTGCACTGGCCGGTTGCACGATGTTCAATCCGCGCGTGCGCGAACCCAACTATGCCAAACCCGAACAGCGTGCGTCGGACTATTCGACACCGACGGACTGGTGCCCAGTTGCGGTGGCCACGAACGGACTATTCGATGCATCGCTGTGCACCTCGCTCGCCTACGCCTACAACTACCAGTTGCGTTTCTCCAAGGCGGCCGCGACGGATGCGACATTTCGCACGACAGCTGGTGCACTGGCCATTCCGATCGGCGCTGCAGCCTTGTACTACGGCGTCACCGGCATCGGCACGCCGCATCGTATCGCCGGGCTCAGCGTGGGCGGAGCTGCGCTATACAGCTCCGCAACCTGGCTCAGCAGCACGCCCAAGCAGAAGATCTATATGGCCGGTGCACAGGCAACGTTGTGCGCGATGTATGCGGCGGGTCCTTTTCTGTTGCGCGAGGACGCGCGGGCGAGATTCGACACGGAGATCGACGCGCTGTCCAATGCGGATCAGAAGCTCGTTGCCGTCATCGACAGGGCTGCTGCGCAAAGCGACGGTGGGGCGCTCGCTGCGGCCCTCTCCCAGGCTCGAAGCGTTCACCAGGACGCTTCCAACCTGCTCGGCGAGGCGTACGAAATTGCGGGTGCAATCGCGCGTGCCGGATTCGTGCTGCGAAACCGCGTGGACATGATTGCTGCAAAGGTGCAGGACCAACTGGTGGATCAGGAGCCGAGCCTGCAGTCATTGTTGAGTCTCATCGGCAGCATGAACCAGACGGCCAATACATTTGCGCACGCGACATTGCAGGCGCCGACGCCGACGACAACAGCCAAGGACGGCATACAAGCGCATGGCGCGCCAATGCTTTCTCGGCGCTTGTTGGACGACCTTGCCGCGGCTGTCGCCGACGTACAGTCCGCGCTTCTGATCTTGCGCCCCGATGTCACCCGGCATGCAGAACTGCGCACCGTCGCCAGCTCGATCAATGCATGCCAGCCCGCCGGCGCGGAACATGGATTCAGCGTGAGCCCGGATGTGCGCGCGGCCAGCGTCGCCAAGGACAAGACCTTGCGCTTCTCCGTCACCAACAAGGTGGCCGTGCCGACGATTGCCATCACGGGAATCAACGCCGACGCCATCGAAGCCCACACCGAAGTGGATGGCAGCAACTTCGCGGTCATCGTCAAAGGGGTCAAGGTGGTCGCGGATGGCTCGCCCATTCTCGTCATCCGCGACGGCACGGGCATTGAATTCCGCGAGACGGCGATCAGCGTGACGGACGCCGCTGCGCCCACGACGCCTGCAACGACTCCGGCGCCGAAGCCGGCCGCCGTGCAGTATCCCGCGTGCGACAACGGCGCGATCACGGCTGATGCGGACAAGATCAAGACCATCCAGCATGGCTTGGGCCTGTGCAGCGAAATCGCCGATGCGAAACAGGCGGGCGTGCTCGGACCGAAAACGCGCACGGCGATCGCGCAGTATCAAGCCGCAGCCGCGCAGACCGCGACAGGCTGCGTGAGCAGCGTCCTGCTGATGACCATGTCGCAACGCATCGCGACCAACGATCCGTGTACCGCCAAACCTTGAGGATCCCGCCATGCGCGCCGTGCATCGTGCCTACGACCTGTTGACGCGCCCTTTGCGCAGCCATCGCCTCTTCGAAGCGATGTCCGACGAGGTCAAAGCGTTTCGTCGTACGCACACCAAATGGATGAAGGACGCCAACGTTACCGGCATCGGGGTGGGCATGCGCGAGAGTCGCGGGCGACGGACGGATGAGCCCGCGCTGCGTGTCTACGTGCAGCGCAAGAAAACCGGCGGGCGCCTTGGCGATATCCTCATCCCCGCGGTGCTGCGCGTGCCGGGTCATCGTGATGCCGTGTGTGTCGATGTCGTGGAGGCGCGCAACCCGCGTTTGCATGCCGGCCCCCATTGCGGTGACGGCATCTACGATGCCACTCGCGTTGCGGGCACGCTGGGTTTTCTGGCAATCGATCACGGCACGCCTTCGCTGCTCAGCTGCATGCACGTATTGAACGGCGCTTCGGGCAGCGATGTGTTCTGGCTTGGCGGGCCCACCATCAGTGGAAACGGCGTCGAACGCGTCGCGTCGATCACGCAAAACGGTGGGCTGTCGTCCGGTCCCGACTATCCGAATCTGATCGACGCCACCGTTGCTGCGCTGGACGAAGCCGTCGATGCATCCATCTGGCAGCTTGGTCCCTTGCTCGGCATCCGGACGAGCCCAGTGCTGCAGGACGAGCCTCTGAGCTTTTTTGGCGCAGCAAGTGCGAAGGCATGCCAAGGCACCGTGACGGCGGTGCGCGCCAGCCGCGAGATCAACTACTCGCAAATGAACACGACCTACGGATTTCAGCAGTTGATCGAATGCACTGCGGTGAGCAGGGAGGGCGATAGCGGCTCCGCGGTGGTGGATGCGCAGGGCCGTCTTGTCGGCATGCTGATCGGCGGCGATGAGCGGCATAGCTACTGCACACCGATCTCCTTCATCACGACCTTGCTCGGCATCACGATACCGACCCGGAGTGCGGCGCCCATGACCGCACCGACCCTCGCACCTGCGGTGGACGTTCGTGCGAGGGCGATCGATACGCTCGCACGCACCCTGTGGGGAGAAGCGCGCGGCGAAACGCTCGCAGGCCGAGAGGCCGTCGCAAGCGTGGTATTGAACCGCAGCCGCATCGGTCCGAACCGTTATCCCGCGACGATAGAAGCGGTGTGCAAGCAGCCGTATCAGTTCTCGTGCTGGAATGCCAATGATCGCAACCGCGCGAAGCTTCTGGCCGTGAATGCGAGCAATGCGGCATTCGTGCAGTGTCAGGACATCGCGCGGCGCGCGGTGGAAGGCATGCTGATCGACCGAACCAGGGGTTCGACGCACTACCTCGTCAGCGGCACACCGGCCGATTGGGCCGAAGGCCACATCCCCGTTGAGATCATCGGCAGGCACGCGTTCTACAACGACATCGCTTGATGGCTGGGTCGCCATCGAAGGAGCCAACATGACCTGGAACAACCTCGTACCCGCAGACCGGCGCTTCGCGACGGCGATGAAGACAACCGGCAGACCCATGCCGCGACCGAGTCACGTGGTTTGCCACATCACTGGATCGGATAGTTTTGCCAGCGTGAAGAAGACCTTCCTCACCTCGGTGAGCGCGCACTACGTGGTGGACAAGGCGGGCGTCATCTACCAGTTCGTGCAGGAGGACGACCAGGCCTGGCACGCAGGCATCGCACGATCCACGCTGGCGCTCTACGCGCAGGGTGCGCAAGCTTGGAGGAAATATCTTTTCTACTTCGAATGGACCCGCTACCCGATTGGTTCGGTCTTCGTCGACGAGAATCTGCAACCGGTGGAGGGCGGACGTGTGGCGACGTTCGTGCGACGCGCCGACGGAGCCGATTGGCCGCACTACGCGTATTTTGACCAGCGCTGGGGCGCCGGCACGATGCCGGCGAACTACGCCACGAGCCAATACCCCAATGCCTATTCGGTGGGCATCGAAATCCTTTCGTTAGGCGCCACGAAAGCCTCCGACGAGACCTATACGCCGGCGATGTATCGGAGCTTGCGCAGTCTCGTGACGGATATCTGTGCGCGCCAGGCCATTCCGATGCAGAAGGGACACGTCCTCGGACATGAGGATGTGAACCCGGTACAACGCTATGGCTGGGATCCCAACCAGGGTTTCGACTGGACGCAGGTGTGGGCATGAAGCGCAGGAGCGTTTGATAACCGACCAGCATTCCAGGTCAAAGGTCGATGTGACCTGCGAACGACGGCTTCTGGGCGTCAAGCGGATTGCTGGAAATTGTCCCGCCCCAACTGCTCTTGTTCACTCCGAAGGATGCATGGCAGGGAGAGGGGTTTCGCCGTGTGTGCCGCCATGCAGGACTATCTAAACGTGAGCGAAAGCAGTGAGCGAATATCGGCTGAGACCACGAGTAGATCGGCGCCGGTCGCCACGTTGATGGCCGACGTCCCGGCGTCACATAGCGCGACGCCATATGTACTGCTTGGCGACTGGTTCGCCGGGCTGGCGCTGCTGACGTCTGCGCTTACGATCGCTCAACACGTTTGGCTGCAAGGTGGTGCTCGTTCGAGGGAAACACGATTCAAGGCAGCCCCAAGTCCTGCTTCGCCACCATTTCATCCCATGCGTCAAGCGCAAGTTCAACGGCGTGAGCGCCAGCGTGATCATGCCGTGAATCGTTGATCGCTGAATGATCAATTGCGAGAAGTCTGTCCGCGCCACTGACAACAGTCGAGGGTTGTCAGGCCCTTCACAAGGTGTCTTTTGCTGGTCGTCGAGGTAGTAGGGGTATCTCGGCTATGCGACGGTCTCGCCGATACGCATGATTCCGATGGATGGAGAAAATCGCATGTCTACGTCAGAAAAGCAGGAATTCAGTATTGGCACGGTGGAGAAGGCGGAACGACTCTTCACGAGTGACTGCGCCGACGTTATCGGCCATGAGTCCAGGCGAATCAATCCAGGCGGCAGTGGGCGTTTTGGCCTGGCGTTTTCCGGTGGAGGCATCCGTTCGGCAGCCTTCGGCTTGGGTGTCGCGCAGTCGCTGCAGAACCGCGGATTTCTGAAGGAATTTCACTATCTCTCTACCGTCTCCGGCGGCGGATATTTGGGTGGCGCAATCACTTGGTTGCGCAAGCAATACGGTGCAGACGCCGGTCTTGAACAACTTGGCCGCAAGGCCGAAGGCGTGCGACAGGATTGCAGCGGGACCGTGGCCGCAAGACAGCGCACATGGCTGAACTATCTAAGGCAGCACGGAAACTACCTGATGCCAAATCAGATAGGCGTCCTTGCGCTCGTCGGCGTGACGCTTCGGGGCGCGATTGTGAGTATCGCGGTGTATTTCGCTTTCATGCTGGTGCTGATGATGGCGGTCCTGAGGCTGCGCCTGCTGGAACCGCCCGGACCACATGCCGGGAACATTGTGGTCGGAATTCCCGCTCTGATCGAGACACTTGTGTCGGCTGTCCATCGAGGTTCGTGGCATTGCATCCCTTCGTTCGGGGGCCTGCCCGCGAGCGCGATGATCGGCGCAGTCCGCATCGAATGGAGCGCCATGAGCATCTTTCTGATGGTGGTTACTGCATTCACCATCGGCTCTATTTTCTACAGCGCGGCCACGCTCGTTGCAAGTTTCTCTTGGTCCACGCGCGGAAAATCTGCGTTCGCAAAGTTTGCACAAACAGGTTTCTGGAAAGCACTGTTGGGGGGCGCCATTTGTCTGCTCGCGCAGATTTTCGCCACCTACTGGGCGCTTTCACAATGGACTGAATGCACGGCCAATGCCTTGTGGGGACACGCGTGCAACTGGCAGCAGGCGATCACGCTGTCGCTGATGGGCACTGCCTTGGCGACGACGCTTCTCTTATTGCGCCTGCTGTTGGGGAAATCGGCCGACTGGTACTACCCCACGCGTGTTTGGCTCCAGCAAAAGCTCGGGCTGCTGCTCGGATTGGGTGTACTTGCGGGCATTCTGTCCACCATTCCTGCGGCCTATCGCACGCTGGGTGGTGCAGGCCATGCGCTGAGTATGGCGAACGCGATGACGGCGCTCGGCGGCGTCGGTGCCGTGATCCAGGCATTCAAAGGGCGGGGCATTCTTGTCGGGCGACAGCTACTGATGCAGGTCGTGATTCTGCTGGCGAGTGCCTTGGTGATCTATGGTCTTTCGATCGGGGCGTACGACGTCGCCGGACGTATCTACTATGACGGAGGGATGGCGAACCTCCGGCGCATGATAATCGTCGTTCTGATCATCGCGTCGGTGGTGGGTTCCGCTACCAATCTCAATTTGTTCAACCTGGGACGCATGTACCGTGACAGGCTGATGGAAACGTTTCAGGCGCAGGAAGAGTCCATTGTCAACAATCAATGGAAGCCGTCCGTGGTCGCTGACACCTTCGAGATTGCAAAGGCGTGGCCACCCCGCAAAAAGCTGAGTAGCGAGGGATTGGACCACCGCTTGTTTCCAATCATCAATTGCAGTGCTGTGCTGGTCGACGCGCGCAGCGACAAATATAGAAACCGGGGCAGCGATTGCTTCATCGTTTCGCCATTGTATTGCGGCAGCGATGCCACGGGCTGGATCGTTACCGAAAAGTTCGCCGACCAGAAAGTCACGCTGGCGACGGCGGTCGCTACATCTGGCGCGGCTATCAATCCCCACGCGGCCGGCGGAGGCAGCGGGATTACGCGAGACCGTTTGGTGTCTTGCCTGATGTTCCTGTTCCAAGTGCGACTGGGCAGTTGGGTATTGAATCCATCGTTGACTTTGCCTGGGCATCGGCAAGGCTCGATCTTGGCTCGTGCGATGGCGCGCATGGGACAGCATCCAAATTTCGTCTCTCCCGGCATTCGCGGGGGATTGTGTGGGCGTGGAATGCACGAGCGCGCGACGTTCGTAGAGTTGACCGATGGCGGCCATTTCGACAACACGGCTGTGTACGAATTGATACGCCGTCGCTGCAGTTTAATTGTCTTGTCTCAGGCTTCAGCCGATCCGGAGTTCCTCATGGAAGATCTCGCCAACCTGATCGAGAAGGTGCGCGTGGACTTCGGCGCTGAAATCAACTTCAGACCCGAGCACTCCCTTGACGGCGTCAGACCCGCGCGCCCTTCTGTCTCCGGCAAATTCTCGGTTTCCGAACGCGGTTTCGCAGTGGCCGACATCACATACGCTGCAGCGGAGAACGAAAAAAAGGGCGTTTTGATTTATATCCAGGCCGCAAATCTGGAGGGTGTCCACCAAGGGAGCACGGTGTCAGGCGGCGACTATGTACACGAGGACGTGGTTTCTTATGCGGCAGTCCATTCTGACTTTCCGAATGAGACCACGCTTGATCAATTTTTTACCGAAAGGCAGTTCGAAGCCTATCGGGAACTCGGCTACGTGACTGCGGAAAAAATGTTTTCGGTTTTGGCCGGACGTCCAGCCAGTATCACCGAGCCAGAGACGCCTGCCGGCGCACCCGATACGCTCGCCCGATTTGCGTCGAGAGCCTGATCTTTTCAGCGTGCCGCAACTGATTGGTCGCCGCTCGAGCAGCTGCATGGAAATCGCGGTCATCGAGGATCGTCTATTTTATCCCATGCATCCAGCGCCTGATGAGCGGCGTCAGCACCAGCACCACCAGGCCACTCGCGATGCCGATCTTTGCCGAGAACAGGAACAGCTGATCGTACTTCGCGAGCGCTTCGGCGATGTTCAGGGTTTCGCCATCGGGTATCTCGATCGACGACAGCTTGCCGAGCGCCGCCGCGAGTACTTCCGAATACGAAGTGCCGAGGAACCAGCCGCCCATCATCAGGCTGACGACGCGTGGCACCGACAATTCGGTGACCGCCGACAACCCGATCGGTGACAACAGCATCTCGCCCGCTTCGAGCACGAAGTACGCGAACACGAACCACCAGATGCCGGTCAGACCGTTCGCTTGCGGGTGACGCGCGCTCCACACGAGCACGAGGAAGGCGACCCCGGCGAGGATGAGTCCGTACGCGGATTTGGCCGGTTTGCTCGGATTCCAACCGATCTTTTCCAGTCGCGGCCACAGCCACGCGCAGATGGGTGCGAGCACGAGGATGAAGAACGCACCGAGCGAGGTGAGTTCGCTCGCGCTCCATTCGGCGCCAAGTGCGCGATGGTTCATCACGCGATCGGAGAACAGCACCCACGAGCCATACGTCTGTTCGTACAACGTGAAGAAGACGAGGCCGAAAAAGATGAAGGCGAGCACCACGAACATCTGCTCGCGTTCGACCCTCGTGCAGCGCTTGAACATGAACCAGAGGATGCCGCCTAGCAGGCACAGCGTGACCAGATGCATGCCGAGCACGACGGGGCTCGGCTCGAAATAACCGGGAATGATCTTCAGGAAAATCGAATGCGCCTGGATCAGTACCCAGATCACGAACAGGCCGAGCATTGCGCCGAGGTAGATCAGATGCTCGCGCGACAACGGTCCGAAAACGCGTTCGCGCAAACGTGCGGGTTCGCGCGGTTCGGCGTGACCCATGAGGTATTTCTGGCCGTAGATGAAATTCGCGAGGCCCGCGATCATGCCGACGCCGGCGGCGCCGAACCCCCATCCCCAGCCATAGGTTTCGCCGAGCCAGCCGCAGACGAGTCCCGATACTGTCGCGCCGATGTTGATGCCGGCGTAGAAGATGCTGAAACCCGAATCGCGGCGTGGATCATTCTCCGGGTACAACTTGCCGACGATCGTGGAGATGTTGGGCTTCAGAAACCCCACGCCCATGATGATCAATGCAAGCGAAAAGTAGAACACCTGCAGCGCGCCCGCATCGCGCGTGACGACACCGTTGAGCGACACCGCCGGCGTGCCTTCGATCGCCATGCCCAGATGCCCGAGCACGAGCAGGATGCCGCCGAACACCACCGCCTTGCGCATGCCTAGCCAGCGATCCGCGAGCAGTCCGCCGATCACCGGCATTGCGTATACGAGGCCGCCGTACGCGCCGACGAGGTTGTAGCCGTTGTCGTCCGAAAAGAGGTGGTACTTGGTCAGGTACAGCAG
>JBDSXV010000016.1:0-12330 GCA_039926025.1 Dokdonella sp. | reverse complement strand
CACATTGCGAATGCAGCGCCTTCGTGCGCCATCGGAGCAACATGCGACTCGTTCTACTCGGCGCACCCGGTTCGGGCAAGGGTACCCAGGCCGAGATCCTGAAAGCCGAACTCGGCGTTCCGCATGTATCGACCGGCGATTTGCTGCGTGCAGCGGTCAAGGCCGGCACTCCGCTGGGGTTGAAGGCGAAAGCAGTCATGGATACGGGCCTGCTCGTTTCTGACGATATCGTGCTGGCCATGCTCGAAGATCGCCTTGCGCAACCTGATGCGACAGGCGGGTTCATCCTCGATGGCTATCCGCGCAATGTCGCGCAATGCGAAGCGCTGGAAATCCTGCTTGCACGGATGGGGCAGCCGCTCGAGATCGCGATCAAGCTGGATGTCCCGAGCGAACTCATCGTCGAGCGCATCGCCGGGCGTGCCGCGGCGCAGGGACGCAAGGACGATACGCCGGAAACCGTGCGCGAGCGCCTGCGCGTCTACGCCGAGCAGACCGAGCCGGTAGCGAACCAATTTGCGCAGATCGGCAAACTCAAGGTCGTCGACGGAGTGGGCGAACTGGCGGACGTGTCGCGTCGCATCGTTGCCGCGTTGCCGCGCGATTCCGCGACCGTTGGCTGAGTGCCTGACGGCAGGCACGCTGCGCGCATTGATCGACTCCCGGCGAAAGCACAGCTGACACGCGTGCCATGACCGCTGCGCGCCTCTCATTCCGCGGCCTGTCCCGCATCGTCCTCGATCTGTGCCGCCTGCGTGGCGACCCGCAGGATTTCCCGTATTCGCCGAACCTGCTTGCACTGCTGGTCGGCGCCGGCACCGCACTCGATACGCTGGTAGGCGGCGTGCTCGGCGAGGCCGACAACACCCTCGTGCGTTCGCTGCTCTCGACCCTCCTCGTGCTCGCCTTTTGCTGGGTGGCGCTGGCGATGCGCGGCCTGCGCAATCGCTACATGCAGACCGCGTGTGCGCTGCTCGCCTGCAGCGTCGCGCTTTCGCTGCTGCAGTTGCCGATCGCCCTCCTTGCCGGGCCGCCGCCGACTACCGTCGCCGACATGTCCGCGCTGCAAGCAATGCTCGGCTGGATTACGCTCGCACTGCTGCTCTGGCAGGTCAGCGTAAACGCGCACATCATGCGCCATGCGCTCGACGCGTCATTCGGGCTCGCCTTCGCGCTTGTCTTCTCCTGGCTGGTCGCCTACTGGGCGATCGATCGCATCCTGTTCGGCGCCTGAAGGAAATCACACGGCATGCGACTGCATATCCTCGGCATCTGCGGCACCTTCATGGGTGGCATCGCCGCACTTGCACGCGAACTTGGCCACACGGTCGAGGGTTCGGATGCAAACGTGTATCCACCGATGAGCACCCAGCTCGAACAGCTTGGCATCACGCTGATGCAGGGCTTCAAGGCCGAACATCTCGACCCGGCACCGGATGTTGTCGTCGTCGGTAACGCGTTGTCGCGCGGCAACCCGGCGATCGAGCACATGCTCGACGCGCGCATGCGCTACATTTCCGGCCCGCAATGGCTGGGCGAGACGTTGCTCGCCGACCGCCGCGTGCTCGCGGTCGCGGGGACGCACGGCAAGACGACAACGACATCCTTGCTCGCCTGGATCCTCGAATCGCAAGGCCTCGCCCCTGGCTTCCTCGTTGGTGGCGTGCCGGCGAATTTTGGGGTTTCCGCGCGGCTGGGATCGGCGCGTCCTTCCCTCACCCCACCGTCGGCATCCGCCGACGGTTCCCCCCTCTCCCGCTCCGCGGGCGAAGGACCATGGTCGCAGCCTGCGGCTGCGGATTTTGTTCTGGAGGCGGACGAATACGACACCGCGTTCTTCGACAAGCGTTCGAAGTTCGTGCACTACCGCCCCACGATCGCAATCCTCAACAACCTCGAATACGACCACGCCGACATCTTTCCCGATGTCGCGGCCATCCAGCGGCAATTCCACCATCTGGTGCGCATGGTGCCCGGCAACGGTCGTCTGATCGTCAATGCCGAAGATGCGCGCGTGGCCGAAGTACTGGCGATGGGCTGCTGGACGCCGGTTGAAACCTTCGGCATCGAAGCCGGCGAGTGGCGCGCGCGTCTGCTCGAAGCCGATGGCTCGGCCTTCGTCGTTTCGCGTCAAGGTCGCGAACTCGGTGAGGTGCGCTGGAATCTGTCGGGTCGGCACAACGTGATGAATGCGTTGGCGGCGCTCGCCGCCGCGCATGCAGCGGACGTCGACGTCGCGCGCGCATTGCCGGCGCTTACGGATTTCCTCAATGTCGCGCGGCGCATGGAGCTGATCGGCGAGCATGGCGGCGTACGCGTCTACGACGACTTCGCGCATCACCCGACCGCGATCGCAACCACACTGGCGGGACTGCGCGCGCGAGTCGGAAAGGCGCGCATCCTGGTCGCGATGGAGCCGCGCTCGAACTCGATGCGCATGGGCGCGCATGCGGACGAACTCGCGCCGTCCCTGCGCGACGCCGACGCCGTCGTCTTCCTCAAACGCGCGGAACTGGCGTGGGATGCAGGCCATGTCGTCGACGCGCTCGGCGGCCGTGGCCGCACCGCGGCGTCTGTCGACGATCTTGTCGCCGCCCTGCTTATCGAAGCGCGCGAAGGCGACCATGTCGTGTTCATGTCGAATGGCGGTTTCGAGGGTGCGCCACGTCGTTTTTTCGCCGCGCTCCGCTAGACTTGCGCCTGTGCCTTTGACTGATATCCCGCTGTTCCCGCTGTCGAGCGTGCTGTTTCCCGGCGCGCCGCTGAATCTGCGCATCTTCGAACAGCGCTATCTCGATCTCGTGCGGGAGTGTTCGCGCAACGCCTCGGGTTTCGGCGTCTGCCTTATCCTCGACGGACGCGAAGTCGGCGAACCCGCGCTACCCGCCGCCGTGGGTACGCTCGCGCGCATTACCGATTTCTGCACCTTGCCCGATGGCCTGCTCGGTATCACGGCTGAAGGCGGCGAACGGTTTAGCGTCAGCTCGACGCGTGTGCGCGACAATGGCCTCATGCATGGCGAAGTGCGCTTCTGGCCGCCCGAACCGATCGTGCAGGTGCCGCCCGAACACGGCCTGCTCGCGAGGATCCTCGAACGCTTGCTCGACCAGATCGGCGCGGCCTATGCAAAAGTCGAGCGTGAGCGATTCGATGATGCCAGCTGGGTGGGTTTCCGGCTCGGCGAATTGCTGCCGCTGGAACAAACCGAGAAGCAGCATTTACTGCAAATGACCGATCCCGTGCGGCGCCTGGCTGAGGTGCAGCACTACATTCCGCGCTTCCAGCGCGATTGAGCTGTTCGACAAACGTGTGGCCGCGGCGGATCGCTTCTTGATTTTCGCGATCATGGAAGTTCGCATAGGAGATACCAATGAAATACCTGCATAGCATGATCCGCGTGCGCGATCTCGACGCGAGCTTGAAATTCTTCTGCGACGGCCTCGGCCTGCGCGAAACGCGACGCCTGGAAAACGCGACGGGCAAGTTCACCCTGGTCTTTCTCGCCGCCGATGAAACGCCAGAAGCTGAAATCGAACTGACGTACAACTGGGGCTCGACCGAGGACTACGGCGGAGCGCGCAACTTCGGCCACCTCGCCTTCCGCGTCGATGACATCTACGCGACCTGCGCGCACCTGCAGTCGATCGGCGTCACGATCAATCGCCCGCCGCGGGATGGGCACATGGCCTTCGTACGCTCGCCCGACCTGATATCCATCGAGTTGCTGCAGAAGGGCGAATGGTTGCCACCTGCGGAGCCGTGGGCATCGATGCTGAACAGCGGCGCGTGGTGAGCGCGGCCATGCCGGGCCCGAACGACTCGACCAGCGACTTGATCGACCTCGGCAAGCGCTACTGGCTGCCCGTGTACAAACCGCGAGACATCGTGCTCGAGCGCGGTTTTGGCGCGCGGGCCTGGGACCGCGAGGGCCGCGAGTACATCGACTTCGGTGCCGGCACCGCCGTCAACGCGCTCGGCCATTGCGACCCCGACCTCGTTGCGGCATTGACGTCGCAGGCGCAGAAACTCTGGCACACCAGCAACGTGTTCTACAGCGAACCGCCCTTGCGCCTCGCCGAAGAACTGGTCGCGGCCAGCGGCTTCGCCGAGCGCGTATTCCTGTGCAATTCAGGCACCGAGGCGAACGAGGCCGCGATCAAGCTGGTGCGCCGCTGGGCGACGGCTCAGGGACGACCGCCGGAACGGCGCGTCATCGTGACCTTCCACGGATCGTTCCACGGACGCACGCTCGCGGCCGTCACCGCGACCGCGCAGCCGAAGTATCAGGAAGGCTACGAGCCCTTGCCGGGCGGGTTTCGCTACGCAACCTTCAACGACCTTGCGTCGTTGGAGGCCGCGTTCGCTCCGGGCGATGTCGCGGCCGTCATGCTCGAGCCGGTGCAGGGTGAAGGTGGCGTGATGCCGACTGCAGCGGGTTTCCTGGCGGGCGTGCGTGCGCTGTGCGACGAGCACGACGCGCTGCTCGTACTCGATGAAATCCAGTGCGGCATGGGCCGCAGCGGAACGCTGTTCGCCCACACGCAGGACGCGGTCGTACCGGATATCGTCACGTTGGCGAAAGCACTCGGCAGCGGCTTCCCGATCGGCGCGATGCTCGCCGGACCCAAGGTCGCCGAGATCATGCAATACGGCGCGCATGGCACCACCTTCGGCGGCAATCCGCTCGCGGCAGCGGTTGCACGCGTCGCGCTGCGAAAATTGTCATCGCCCGAAGTGCTCGCCAATGTCGAGCGACAGGCGCGCGCACTGCGCGACGGGCTGGCTGCTATCAATGCGGAGTTGAACCTGTTTGCCCAGGTGCGGGGCCGCGGATTGATGATCGGCGCGGTACTCGCGGATGCGTACAAGGGTCGCGCAGGTGACATTCTCGATCATGCCGCCGCGCATGGCCTGCTTCTGCTGCAGGCGGGGCCCGACGTACTGCGCTTCGTGCCGGCACTGACGATCGACGATGCGGATCTCGGCGAAGGCCTGGTTCGCCTTCGTGCTGCGCTGATCGACTTCACGGGTGGTGAACCGCGCAAATAGCAGCGCCGCCGCCGTCATTCCATCGAATTTTCCGGGTTACGCACGGTGTTGTCCCCGCTGTTCTTGTCGCGACTGCCGATGCGAAAGCGGCAGGCATGGCCGCCGCGCAGCAGGCACTCCATATGCTGGATCGGCCGCCCGGTGGCGGCCTCCATGAACGCGAGGTCGAACCGACAAACATCCGGATGCTTTTTTGCCAGAGTGTGGAAGACGCAGTTGTAGGCTTCGACCTGGGTTTCGCCATCGCGGCGCACGGCGAGCGCTTCGTAACCGAGCGCGTCGAGCTGTTCGGCCAGCGCGCCCGCGATGCCCGCATCGTCGGTGGAATCGATGCGCGCAGCCGCTGCCAAGCCAAGTTCCTGCCCCATTCCGGCCAGCATTGCCTGTACGCCTGCCTTGCCGCTGTTCGCATACAGATGCTCAAGCACGCTCGCGGCGATCAATCCGTAGCTGCGCGGGAAGAGGTCGCGGCCAGCCGGTAGCAGCAGGTAGCGCGACTGCGGCCGCCCGCCAGTCGGTCGCGCCATACCGCGCTCAACCAGGCCGGCACCGATCAACGCGGTCAGGTGTTGCCTGATCGCGTTGTGGGTGACGCCAAGTGCCGTACAAAGCGTTTCGACACTCGCGCCTTGTGGCTCTCGCAGCAATGCGCGCAGCAGTTTCTGCTGGGTCGTGCCGAGTTGCCGCAGGGCGCCCGTCTGTGTCACGCCGCCTTGACCGGGAATTGCCTGGCGATGGCGTCGGAAAGCGCGTCGGCGATGACATCCATGTGTGCGCGCATCATCTTCCAGGTGTTCGCCTCGCCTTCCTTGTCACCCTTCATGATCTGCCCGATCTGCTGAATGTGGTGACCACCGTGGGTCCTCATCAGGCCGCGTACTGCTTCTTCGGGCAAATACGGATTCGCACCCGACAGAAACTTCGCGATATCGCTCGCGTTGACAGCATAGTCCTGCACAGCCTTCGTATTGGCAGCACTGTCGCCTGCGTGTTGTGCATCGGTCATGGTCTTCACCAGCCCCCAGTGGCCCGCGAGCAAGGTCAGCATCTGTTTTCCAGCGGCATCGCCGTAATAGCTGCCGACCGCTCCAGCGATCTGCTTGGCATTCGCCACGACGCCATCAGCGGCCTTGGCTGCGGCTGCACTGTCGCCCGCTTTGACTGCCATCGCATAGGCACGGGTTTGCTCGACATGGCCTTGCCAGAGCGAACGCATGGCGGCATGCAGTTTCGGCGCGGCGGGCGCGGCGGCGGCCGCAGCTGGCGCCGCCGTCGCAGGTTGCGCGGCAGCGAACAGCGGACTGCCTGCTGCGACCGCAACCGTCAGCGCAAATACGCCGATGAGAGACATGGACGGATGATTCATCAGAAATTCCTTGAGTGACCGTCACATGACGGCCGACACATCCTGACTGCCAGACCCGGATCGGAAAGTACCCCATGTGTAAAGCCTGCCGCACATGTCTTTCCTCTTTTCGTCAGAGGGCCTTGATCCAACCTGGACGAGGTCTCATTCGCTTTGCAGCCAACGCTGCAGATACAGATCGTGGCGGCGATCCTTGAGGTTCTGCACGGTGCCGTTGTTGCGCGCGCGAGCAAGATCCTCAAGGCGCAGATCCGCCCACAGCACCATTTCCGTATTGGGCGTCGAATCCGCCGCAATGCCATCGCGTGCGAACGGAAAATCGCAGGGTGTGAGGATGCAACTCTGTGCGTACTGGATGTCGAAATTGTTCACGCCGGGCAGATTGCCGACATTGCCCGAGAGCACGACATAGCACTGGTTCTCGACTGCGCGCGCCTGACAGCAATAGCGCACGCGAAGATAGCTTTGGCGCTCGTCGGTGCAGAACGGAACGAACAGGATCAAGGCACCCTGATCGATCAGGTGGCGCGCAAGCTCGGGAAATTCCGAGTCGTAGCAGATCAGCACACCGACCGGACCGCAGTCAGTCTGGATCGCCGACGCCTTGCTGCCACCCTTGATGCCCCACCACGCGCGCTCGTTCGGCGTCGGATGGATTTTCTCCTGCTGGTGCACCGAGCCGTCGCGCAGGCACACGTAGCAGATATTCCGCATTGTGCCGTTGTCGATCGCGGTCGGGTGCGAACCGCCGATGATGTTGACGTTGTAGCGTACGGCGAGGTCGCTGAAGAGCGCCTTCACCCGATCGGTGTATTCAGTGATGCGCCGGATCGCTTCCACTGACGGCAGCGGTGCATTCTCGATCGACAACAATTGCAGGGTCATCATTTCGGGGAAAACGACGAAGTCCGACTCGTAGCCTGCCGCGATCTCGACGAAATATTCGACCTGCGTCGCGAATTCTTCGAAGCGCGTGATGCGCCTCTGCTGGTACTGGATCGTCGCCACGCGCACGCGGTCGGGTATGCGCGACGCGTTTTTCGGCGTCGGCGTCTGCGGCTGGTCATGCCGATCGGGATTGCGCCAGACCAGGTGCGCGGCGTAGCCGAGCGATTCGCGATCGCCGGGCGCGTAGCGCGGCAACATGCCGATCATTTCAAAACCATTGCGCAGCTGGAAACTCAGCGTTGCATCACGCTGCCGACCCTCGCGCACGGCCTGCACGTAGGCGTCTACCGAACCGAAAGTCTTGACGCGCTTCTCGAGGCCCGGCAGTCGTCCGCCGAACACGATGCCGCGCAATCCCAGTTTCTGACACAACTTCTTGCGCGCCGCATAGAGCCGCCGACCGATGCGCAGTCCGCGAAACTCGGCGTCCACGCAGACATCCATGCCGTAGAGCCAGTCGCCATGATCGTCATGACGAGACGCGAAGCCGCCGCCGCTGATTTCATGCCAGCTGTGCGGTGCCATCGCTGCCGCTTCGTCGATGCGAAAGGTAGCGCAGAAGCCGACGATGCGATCACCGTACTCGGCGACAAACTGGCCTTGGGGAAACCGCGCCTGCTGCCCACGCAACATGTCTGCGGAATGTGCCCACTCGGTGCCGTAGGTGCGGCCGGTCAGTGCCACGAGCGCTGCAATGTCTGCGGCACGTGCGCCGCGCACGAGCAAGCGGGGCTTGGGGTCGGAAACCTCGGCCATGCCATGCACCTCTTTTGGGATGACCCGCTATTTGACGCGCACGCCTCCCAAGCACAGCTGAACCGCCACAGGCGGCGCGGCTTTGCCTGCCGCACCGTCGAGGATTTCAGCCAGCCGCCGCCTCGGCGAATGCGCCACGCGCCGCCGCCAGGGTCTCGGCGATGACCTGTTCGGTATGTGCGATCGAGACAAAGCCGGCTTCGAAAGCGGAAGGCGCGAGGTAGACACCGCGCTTGAGCATGCCGTGGAAGAAACGGTTGAACGCCGCGACATCGCACGCGGTCGCCTGCGCGTACGTGTCGACCCGAGAGAACGACGCGGCCACAGGCCGCTCCGATTTTCCTTCGCCCCGCTGCGCGGGGAGAAGGTGGTCCGCAGGGCCGGATGAGGGGGTCTCCTTGGGCAGGAAGAAGATCCCGAACATGCCGCAGACGCGATTCACGCTGAGCGGCACGCCGGCTTCAGCCGCAGCGGCGGCGAACGTATCGGTGATCAAACGTGTGCGGCGATCGAGTTCCTCGTAGAAGTTCGGCGTCTGGATCAACTCGAGCATCGCCAGGCCCGCGGCCATCGCGACTGGATTGCCGGACAACGTTCCTGCCTGATAGACCGGCCCCGCCGGCGCAATCATCTGCATGATCTCGCGCCGGCCACCGTATGCGCCAACCGGCATGCCGCCGCCGATGATCTTGCCGAAGGCAGTCAGATCCGGCTTGATGCCGTACAGCGCCTGCGCGCCACCTAGTGCGACGCGGAATCCGGTCATGACCTCGTCGAAAATCAGCAGCACGCCATGTTGCGTGCACAGCTCGCGCAACGCCGCCAGGTAACCCTCGCGCGGCAGGATGCAGTTCATGTTCCCGGCGATGGGCTCGATGATCAGCGCGGCGATGTCGTCGCCGACATCGGCGAAGAGCGCCTTCGCCGCATCGATATCGTTGTAAGGCAGGGTCAGCGTGAGATCGGCGAGCGCCGTCGGCACACCGGGCGAGGTCGGTACGCCCAGCGTCAGCGCGCCTGAGCCGGCTTTCACGAGGAATCCATCGCCGTGACCGTGATAGCAGCCTTCGAATTTCACGATGCGCGAGCGCCCGGTGAAACCGCGCGCGAGACGAATCGCCGACATCGTCGCCTCGGTGCCCGAGTTGACCATTCGCACGACTTCGACCGATGGCACCAGGCGCGTGATCGTCTCCGCCATCGTGACTTCGGCGGCGCAGGGCGTACCGAACGAGAGGCCGTCCTGGATCGCGCGTTCGACCGCCGCGCGCACCTGCGGATGATTGTGACCGACCACCATCGGGCCCCACGATCCGACGTAGTCGATGTAACGCGTGCCTTCGACGTCCCACAGATACGCACCGTCTGCGCGTGCAGTGAAGAACGGCTCGCCGCCGACGGATTTGAACGCGCGCACCGGCGAATTCACGCCGCCGGGAATGCGCGCAAGGGCGCGTTGAAACAATTCGTGATTGGTGGTCATCGCAAGCTCGTGGAAGACGGTTGGAAAAGACGGGCGAAATCGCCGGCAGCGCGACGTACATCCTGCGCACCGAACAACGCGGTGATGACAGCGACCACATCGGCGCCTGCATCGACGAGATCCGCCGCATTGTCCAGCGTGATGCCGCCAATCGCCACCAGCGGCTTGCCGAGCGCCTTCGCGTCGAGCAGCAATTGCGTGGTCGCGTGCCGCGCTTGCGGTTTCGTCGGCGACGCGAAGAATGCACCGAAGGCCAGATAGTCCGCGCCCGCCGCGGCGAATTGTCGCGCAAGGTCAAGCGAGTCGTAGCAGGACACGCCGATGATCGCCGCCGCACCGAGGCGCTTTCGCGCGGTGGCAAACGAGGCGTCGTCCTCGCCCAGATGCACGCCGGCGGCGCCGACAGCTCGCGCGAGCTCGATGTCGTCGTTGATGATCAGCGGCACGCGATGGCGCGCGCACAGCGCCTGCAGCGCCCGCGCTTCGTGCTGGCGGCGGTCGTGATCCATGCTCTTGTCTCGGTACTGCAAGATCGCAGCACCGCCTTCGAGCGCGCCCGCGCAGAGCTCGACGAGATCCGCGCGCGGGCCGTTGCTGATCGCGTACAGGCCGCGCAGAGGGAAAGGCGGAAGCTGATTCATCGGGTTGGCAGGCGCAGTCGCCGCTTTCACAGGCAGGCACAAGCTGAGAGAATACAAGGCCTTTCGCTCAACTTCTCTCTCTGCAATGGCCGAGTCCGCCGCAGCTCCTGTCGAAGCGCCGTTCCGTACTTTCATGTGCGTCGTCTGCGGCTTCCTCTACCACGAAGCCGAAGGCTGGCCCGCAGATGGAATCCCGGGTGGCACGCGCTGGGAAGACGTGCCGGAAACCTGGACCTGCCCGGACTGCGGCGTGACCAAGTCCGATTTCGAGATGATCGAAATCTGAGGAGTGGCGTCAATCGTGCGGGCGAGTCGGCAAACCAGCACCGCTTCGAGCCGAAAGTCCTCCCGCAACATTCGCGAACGCCCGCATCAGGACTGACGTTGTCTTCATTCCGCCATACCCTCGTCGCGACCGCGGCATTCCGTCCTGATTGACTGTACGCAGTCAAACAACCCGGAGTTCCGCATGCGTATTTTTGTGCCGATCGAGGACGCCAGCATCGACAAAGACGCCGGCGTGCTGGTGCCGTATCGCTATGGCCTGACCTGCGCGCACGAACTGCGCGGCGCGCTGGTGCTGCGCGATGGCATCTGGAGCGAGCGCGCGGCAATCAATCGCGCTGCCATCAACGATGGATCGTCAATTCATCGCCCGGCGTCAGCCCCAGCTTGCTCGCCTGGCCGGCGTTGAGTTCGAGCACATAACGCGCAGGCGCGCCGCTCGAATAGGCGGGACAGGGATCAGCCGTGCATGCGGGCACATCGTGCTGGACGCTGATCAGCTTGCGTTCGGCGTCAAAAAACAACATGTCCTGCGGGAATTTGCAGTTCTTCATCCAGAACGCGCGCGGTTCGTCGTTCTGGAACACGAACAGCATGCCGTGGTCGGACGGCATGCTCGGGCGATCCATCAAACCGTGTTCGCGCGAGGCGTCGTCTTCGGCAATCTCGATCGAATACGACTGGCCTTTCAGGTCGACGCTGGGGCCTTTCGCGGCACAGGCCTGGACGGTCGCGGCGAGCGCGAGGGTGGCAAGGCAGATCGGGCGGAAATTGCGGTTCATCGTGGCTTCCTCGACAAGACGATCATGTAGTGGGGCAATTCGTTCTTCGCCGTGGCGGCGGGCAACGGCAGGCGCGACAGGTCGAACAGGGCGCTCAGGGCAGCGCGTAACCGAACTGTTCGTTGAATTCGGTTGCGAACTGCGCGTAGTCGAAGCGCTGGTTCTGCGTGCCCGGGTGCTCGACTTTCAACGCGCCCATCAGCGAGGCCATGCGTCCACAGGTGGGCAGATCGTAGCCGCGCATCAGACCGAATATCAGGCCGGCGCGATAGGCGTCGCCGCAACCGGTCGGATCGACCACCTGACGCTCGCGCGCGGGCGGAATCTCGTGCGTGCTGCCGTCTTTGAGATGGATGATCGAACCTCGCGGACCGTGCGTCACGATGTAGGCCTGCACGCGGCCGGCGATTTCGTTCGCGCTCCAGCCGGTGCGCTGCTGCAGCAACTGCGACTCGTAGTCATTGACGATCACGTAGGTCGACTTCTCGATCATCGCGCGGAATTCGTCGCCGCTGAACAGCGGCATCGCTTGGCCCGGATCAAAGATGAAGGGCACGCCGCGCGCAGCGAACTCATCGACATGCTGCAGCATCGCTTCGCGGCCGTCCGGCGCGACGATCCCGAACGTGACACCGGGCACGTCACGCACATGGTTCTCGTGCGAGTCCGACATCGCGCCGGGATGGAACGCGGTGATCTGGTTGTTGTCCAGGTCCGTGGTGATGAAGCACTGCGGCGTGAACTGCTCGTCAAACACGCGCACCTGATCGAGGCGGATGCCGCACTTCTCCAGATGCGCGCGATACGGTCCGAAGTCCCGACCCACCGTCGCCATTGGAATCGGCTCGTCACCGAGTAGCTTGAGGTTGTATGCGATGTTGCCGGCACAGCCACCGAATTCGCGACGCATGCGCGGCACCAGGAAGGACACGTTCAGGATATGCACCTGATCCGGCAGGATGTGTTTCTTGAACTGGTCCTGGAACACCATGATGGTGTCGAAGGCGAGCGAACCGCAGA
>JBDSXV010000015.1:0-3799 GCA_039926025.1 Dokdonella sp. | reverse complement strand
CGGCCTTTATGGTTCGCGCGGTGGAGCCCGGGGTTGGACCTCCACGTATCCGCCGCGTGCGACTCCTTGCGGAGCACCCCGAACGCGGTGACGATACGTGTGCGGATTCGGCATCTGCCGTAGCGGCGTTTGACCGAATCATTGAAGATCGGTCGCGAAGCCGCATTTATTTGCTTCGGCGACAATGACTTACGAAGTCGATCGACGAAACCATAGAATTATAGCCCCTATGGCGCAGCGGCGCCAGCCGTACCTATCCGCGAGGAACCATGCCCGTTACCGTCAAAACCCCGGACCAGATCGAGAAGATGCGCGTCGCCGGCCGCCTCGCCGCTGAAGTGCTGGAAATGCTGATCCCGCACGTGAAGCCCGGCGTCAGCACCGAAGACCTCGACCGCCTTGCCTACGAGCACATCGTCAATGTGCAGAAGGCGATCCCGGCCAACGTCGGTTACAAGGGTTTCCCGAAGACGCTGTGCACCTCGGTCAACCATGTGATCTGCCATGGCATCCCGAATCCGGGCAAGCTGCTCAAGGATGGCGACATGGTCAATATCGATGTCACCGTGATCAAGGACGGCTGGCACGGCGATACGAGTCGCATGTATTTCGCGGGCGAACCGTCGGTGCTGGCGAAGCGCCTGGTCGATACCACGCTGGAAGCGATGCTGCTCGGCATCGGCAAGGTTCGCCCGGGTGCGACCCTTGGCGATATCGGCCATGCGATCCAGACGCATGTCGAGGCGCAGGGCTATTCGGTCGTGCGCGAGTATTGCGGGCACGGCATCGGCCAGATCTATCATGAAGACCCGCAAGTCCTGCACTACGGTCATGCGGGCGCGGGCATGAAGCTGCAGAAGGGCATGACCTTCACAGTCGAGCCGATGGTCAACGCCGGCAAGCCGCATACACGCCTGCTGCCCGATGGCTGGACCGTGGTGACCAAGGATCATTCGCTCTCCGCGCAATGGGAGCACACGATTGCGGTGACCGACGATGGTTACGAAATCCTGACCGCCTGGCCGAAGCATTGAACGCGAGGCAGGGGCGGTAGCGGAACAGCGCCACTGCCGCAGCGCTGGCGCATGGCAGGGTGAGGATGCAGCCAGCTAAGTCGCTGAGTCCGTTGTTCCTCCTACGCCCGAGAATGCCGACGCCGCCGTGGTGCCATCGACATCGACCACGTATCTTCCAACCCTTCCGCGCCTGCCGGCGGCGTTGCCGCGCAGCGGTGTGTCGGCGGAAGCGCGTCTGGCCTTGCGCCAGGTGCTCGGCGACAACGCGCGCGAGTTGGCGACCGCATTTCGCGATGGTGCTGCAGCAAATACTCTGGTGCATCTGCGTGCGCAAACAGTCGAGCGCGTCGTCGCGCATGTCTGGCAGTCTTGCGTAGGTGAGGCGATCGAATGTGCCCTGTTCGCGGTGGGAGGCTTCGGTCGCGGGCTGTTGTTTCCACAATCGGACGTCGATCTGCTGGTCCTGGCCGAATCCGCCGTCATGCAGCGTCAGGCGCGCGCGTTCGAGGCGCTGTTCGCCTGCCTCTGGGATATCGGCTTGAAGCCCGGCCATGCGGTGCGTACGCCAGCCGGATGTCGCGAGCTGGCGTCGGTCGATGTCAGCGTATTCACGTCCTTGCTCGATGCGCGCTTGCTCGCCGGCGATGGAGTGCTTGCCGACGCGCTTGGCCGGATTGTCGACGACGCGTCGATCTGGCCGCCGGCTGCGTTCCTTGCAGCCAAGCGCGCCGAGCAGACGGCGCGCCACGCGCGCTTCAATGACACCACCTACAACCTCGAGCCCAATCTCAAGGACGGACCCGGCGGCCTGCGCACGCTCGACCTGATGCGCTGGCTGGGTCGTCGCATCGCGGGTGTCGGCGATTTCGCGGCGATGGTCGAGCACGGCCTGCTCGATGCGACCGAGCACGCTGCGCTGGCGCGCTCCGAGGCAATGCTGTGGCGCTATCGCTATGCGCTGCACCTTGCTGCGGGCCGGCCCGAGGAACGCCTGCTGTTCGACTACCAGCGTCAGCTCGCGCACGGGTTCGGCTATGTGGATGAGCACGCGACCAATCTCGCCGTTGAGCAATTCATGCAGGCCTACTACCGCGCTGCGACGATCGTCGAACGGTTGGGTGCGCAATGGAAGGAGCGTTGCACAGAATTGCTGGAACCCGGCGATCTGCCGCCGAGAGAACTCGATCGCGATTTCCTCGGCGTCGGGCCACGCATTGAGCCGCGCACGGCCAATCTGTTCCTGCGTCGTCCGCGCGCGATCGTGGAAGTATTCGCGGTGCAACTGGACCACCCTGAGCTGCGCGGACTGTCGGCCGAGACGATGCGCCTTCTTCAGCGCGCGCTGGCCGAGCACGGCGATGGTTTCGCCGATGACCCGCACGTACTGGCCGCTTTCATTGCGCTGCTGCGCAAGGGCGCCTGCGCGGTCGCTGCGCTTGCTCAGATGAACCGGCATGGCGTGCTTGCCGCGATCCTGCCGGTGTTCCGCCGAGTGGTAGGGCGCATGCAGTACGACCTGTTTCACGTCTACACGGTGGACGAGCACACCTTGCGGGTGCTGCGCAATATCGCGCGCTTTGCCGATGCGCATGCACGCGAGGAATTTCCGCGCGCGCTCGACACGTTCGCCGCTCTCGACAAGCCGGAATTGCTCCTGCTCGCAGGGTTGTTCCACGATATTGCGAAGGGGGCCGGGGGCGACCATTCCGTGCTCGGAGAGGACGCGGCGCGTGCGTTCTGCGCGAAGCTGGAGTTGGCGGAAGCCGATATCGATCTGGTTGCGTGGCTGGTGCGTTGGCATCTGCTCATGAGCGTCACCGCGCAACGCCAGGACATCAGCGACGCCGACGTCGTGCATCGCTTCGCCGTCCAGGTCGAGGATCGCGAACGTCTCGATCATTTGTACCTGTTGACGATCGCGGATATTGCGGGCACCAACCCAAAGCTCTGGAACGAATGGAAAGCGCGTCTGCTCGCCGATCTGCATGTCGCGGCGCGCTACGCGCTGCGCGCCGGTCTCGATCGGCCGCCACAAGCGGAAGCGCGTGCTGCCGCGAATCGAGCACTTGCGCTGCAAACGCTGGTCGGGCAGGGCATCGCCGCCGCGCGAGCCGAGCATCTTCTGGATGGATTTCCCGAAGCGGGATTCCTGCGCCATCGCACCGATCAGATCGTCTGGCAGGCGCATGCGCTCGCGCGCGCCGCCGCCGGCTCGACCGTCATCGCGATCCAATCCCGGGGCGCACGTGGGAGCAGTGAGTTGTTCGTCTGCTCGCCGGATCGCGACGGCCTCTTCGCCGCGATTGCAGCCACGCTGGATCGGCATGGCTGCAACGTTGTCGCAGCACGGCTGTTGATTGCGGCCGACGGTCGCGTGTTCGATACGTTCGAGTTGCTCGATGCCGGCACGTTGGCGGCGATGAACGCGGAACACGTCGCCGCGCTCGAAGCGGAACTGCGTCGCGTGCTCGCCGCGAAGAATCTTGCGCCTCGTATCGCGCGGCGTGGCGTGCCGCGCCGATTGCGTCACTTCCAGCGCGCGCCGCAGATCGAATTTTCCGTGACGGGCAGCGCGACCCAGCTCGCCCTCGTCTGCAGCGACAGCCCCGGCCTGCTCGCGCGAGTCGCGCAGGCGTTTCGCGTTGCGTGCGTGCGTGTGCACGATGCGCGTATTGCGACCTTCGGCGAACGCGTGGAAGACTTCTTCGTCCTCAGCGACGAGAATGACACCATGCTCGATGAATCTTTGCAGGCTTCGCTGCGTGCGATCCTGCTGGACCATC
>JBDSXV010000014.1:0-4443 GCA_039926025.1 Dokdonella sp. | reverse complement strand
TCGGCCATCTTGGTCGAGTCGTACTCGTTCATCTGGCAACCGTGGGTCTTGATGTAGAGCTTGCCGGTCATCGCTGAAATCCTAGGAAGCCCAGTAGTTTACGTGGTAAAACGACGCGTCGCCAACGCAGCCACCGGCAACAATCGCTGGCAGCGTGATCGAACTGGCGGAAACTTGCGCCTCGGAAAGGTTTCAATAGTGCCCATGCTGCGTTCCTGCCCGCCCATCGCCAGTGCTGTCCTGCTCGGACTCGCGCTTCTTTGCGCGTGTGGCGCCAACGCGAGTGTGCTGTACAAGTGCGACACCAAGGACGGCAGCATTGCGTATACCAGCAAGCAGGCCGGATTCACCGGTTGCAAGGTCATCTCGACGTTCGCTGACACCGCGCCGGGAGTTGCCGCGGCGGATAGCGTGGCGAAAGTCGGGAAGGCCGGCGATGCTGCAAGAGCTCCGACAGCCATGGCGGATGGCGCGACGACGAAACACGGCTGGGTCTACGAGGAAAACGCCAGGGCGAAGGCGGATTTCTCCACTGTCGCGTCGAGCGCTGCGAGCACGGCAGCCAGGCAGGTATTCGATGCGGTCGAACGCGGCGGTACCAGCACGGCGCAAATCCTGCTTCCGATTCCCGACGAGGCGCCCGCGGCGCGAGCGCCGCGAGCTGCGCCGCAAATCGCAAAGGCGAGCCCGCCGTTGCCAAGGGTACTGCGCGGAGCTGTTTACAAGGTCGAGCGCAAGGGCGGCATTACCGAGTACACGAACATCAAACCGGCTGGCAACGCATTCGCCGTGCTGTTCACCTATATCGCCACCTGTATCGCCTGCGATATCCACTCCAAGATCGACTTCGCGCGGACCGCACTGAATCTGGATGCGTACAGGACCGAGATCGCCGCGGCAGCCTCCGACTTCGGTGTCGACAGCTCGCTGCTTCGTGCGGTGATCCACGCGGAATCCGCCTTCAATCCGATGGCGCTGTCGAACAAGGGGGCGCAGGGATTGATGCAGCTGATGCCGAAAACCGGCCGCGATCTTGGCGTTACCGATGCGTTCGATGCGGCGCAGAACATTCGCGGCGGCGCGCGTTATCTGTCGCAGTTGCTGAAGGACTTCAATGGCGACAGCCATCTCGCCACTGCCGCCTACAACGCCGGCCCGGGAGCCGTGCAGAAATATCGCGGCGTGCCGCCGTACGACGAAACCCAGTTGTATGTGCAACGGGTGGAGCAATTGCGCGATCGCTATCAGAAGGCGCTTTGAACGGCTCGACGCCGTAGCGATCATCCCGTGACGCTTGCGTCAGGCGCCGGTCGTACTGGGCGCAGGTCGCTGCACCAGCACGACATCAAGCGCGAACGGAAGATTCCCGCGCAGACCTTCAAGGCGCACCTTGGTGCCGGGTGCGAGCGCGGCTTCGCGGTTGCGCAAGTCGATCTGGTCGGTGATCGCGACACCATCGAGTTTCAGCAGAAGGTCGCCAACCTGCACATTCGCCTGCGCGGCCGGACTCTCCTGCACGACCCGCACGACCATCACGCCTTGCTGGCGCGCGGTCGCGCCGGTTGCTGGCGGGATGTCGGTGTAGTCGGCGCCAATCCAGCCGCGGATCACGCGGCCATGCCTGATGATCTGGTCGAGCACAGTCTTGGCCGTCGTGACCGGAATCGCGAAGCCAATGCCCTCCGCGCCCTGGGTAACGGCGCCAAATCCGTTCGAGGTCGGCGTGCGTGGATAGATCGCGGTGTTGATGCCGATCAATTCACCCAGGGCATTCACCAGCGCGCCACCTGAATTGCCCGCGTTGATGGCGGCATCCGTCTGAATGAAATCTTCGTAGGCCGACATCTTGAGTTGACGCCCGGTCGCGCTGACGATGCCCATGGTCACGGTCTTGCCGAGCCCGACCGGATTGCCGATCGCCAGCACGACATCGCCGACATCGGCGGTTGCATCGTCGGGCACGCTGATCTCGGGCAAGTTCGTCGCTTCGATCTTCAGCACCGCCAGATCCGTCTCGCTGTCGCTGCCGATGATCTGCGCCGTCGACACGCGGCCGTCGTCGAGCAGGACCTGGATGTCGTCGGCACCGTTGATGACGTGGTTGTTGGTCAGGACATAACCATCGGAGCTGAAGATCACGCCCGAGCCGAGACTCTGCTCCTGCCGTCGCATCAGCGGTCCGGGCACGACGCCTAGCAGACGTTGAGTCAGCGGATCCGGGATACGGTACATGCGCTGTACCGTGGTGACCTTGTTTGCATAGATGTTGACCACGGCAGGCGATGCCCGGGAAACCGCTTCTGCATACGAGACAGGGCCGCGACTTGATGTCGCAGGGCCGCCTTCCACGTGTGAGAAAGCGGCATGGCTGCCTGCCGAAGTGCCGCGCAGGCGATCGACCAAACCCGGTGCGAGCACGCTCAGCACGAACGCGGCGGCGAGGCCGACCACGGCAAAACGGGCAATGAAGGCGAGTGTGTTGTAGGGATCGCGATTGCGCATGGGTCTGGTCTTGGCTCTGGCGGGCAGCTCACGTTCCCCGTTCGAGCTGAGCGTAGCTCGCGCAGCGAGCGGAGTCGAAGCCCTGCGAGCTGAGTTGTATCCGGCTGCACGTCGACTCAGCCCCTGCGGCCCTGTGCGAACGGCATATTTCAAACCGGGTCGCTACGCGTCTGTGGGTTTGATTGTGCGGTGCATGGCCGTTCGTTAAACTAGCACGATTTTGGGGCATGCCCTAACCGGTTTTCCTGCCTTCGCCGCAGCTTTGCGTGCGATGGGCGTGCGTCGAATCGTTTTTCTCGAAAGTTTTGCGGCGGAGTGCTGATGGCAAACGATGCTGTGGTAGACAAGGGGCGCCGTCGATTCCTGACTGCGACGACGGCGGTCGTCGGCGGCGCGGGTGTCGTGCTCGCGGCGATTCCCTTCGTCAAGTCGTGGGAACCGAGTGCGGCGGCGAAGTCGGCTGGTGCGCCGGTGATTGCCGACATCGGCAAGATTGAAGCGGGCCAGAAGGTCACATTCGCGTGGCGCGGTCTGCCTGTGTTCGTGGTGAACCGGACCAAGGCGCAGCTGGATACGCTGGCAGGCGAGGACTCGCGCTTGAAGGATCCGAAATCGGACAACGTCGACCAGCAGCCCGAGTACGCGAAGAACGACAATCGCTCGCTCAAGCCGGAGTGGCTGGTCGTCACCGGCATCTGCACGCACCTCGGCTGCGTGCCTGACTTCTTCCCCGAGTTGAAGCCCGAGCCGTTCGATCCCGAGTGGAAGGGCGGCTTCTTTTGTCCCTGTCACAAGTCGCGCTATGACTTGGCCGGTCGCGTCTTCAATGGCGTGCCGGCTCCGGCAAACCTCGCGGTACCGCCGTACAAGTTCATCGACGACAGCCACATCCTGATCGGTGTGAATCACGGGGAGAACGCGTGATGGGCACCCCGACGACGCGCATCCAATCCAACAACGGGCTGGTGAACTGGATCGAAGACCGGTTGCCGGTCTTCTCGTTCCTGTCCTCGCATACCAGCGGTTACTACGCACCGAAGAATTTCAACCTCTGGTACTACTTCGGTTCGCTCGCCTTGCTGGTGCTGGTCAATCAGATATTGACCGGCATCTTCCTGACCATGAACTACACCCCGAGCACGGCCGAAGTCGCGCCGGGCGTGACCGCTGCATTCGCTTCGGTCGAGTACATCATGCGCGACGTCAACTGGGGCTGGTTGATCCGCTACATGCATTCGACCGGCGCCTCGCTGTTCTTCGTGGTTGTCTACCTGCACATGTTTCGCGGCCTCATGTACGGCTCGTACAAGAAGCCGCGCGAACTGGTCTGGCTGCTCGGCATGCTGATCTTCCTCGTGCTGATGGCGGAAGCCTTCATGGGCTACGTGCTGCCGTGGGGCAACATGTCGTTCTGGGGTGCGAAGGTGATCGTGTCGCTGTTTGGCGCGGTGCCGTGGATCGGCGATTCGCTGGTCGAGTGGATCATGGGTGATTACCTGCCTGCCAACGCGACGCTGAACCGTTTCTTCGCGCTGCATGTGATCGCGCTGCCGCTGGTGCTGCTGCTCCTGGTCGTGCTGCACCTGGCCGCGTTGCACGAGGTTGGCTCGAACAACCCCGATGGCGTCGAGATCAAAGCGATCAAAAAGCCCGATGGCACCCCGCTCGACGGCATCGCATTCCATCCGTATTACACAGTGAAGGACCTCTTCGGCACCGGTTTTTTCCTGCTGATCGCCGCGTTCATCATTTTCTACGCGCCGACCTTTGGCGGCTGGTTCCTCGAACACGACAACTTCATCCCGGCGAACAATCTCGCCACGCCGTCGCATATCAAGCCGTCGTGGTACTTCACGCCGTTCTACGCGATCGTGCGCATGATTCCGTTCAAGCTGCCGGGCGTGATAGCGATGTTCGGATCGATCGCGCTGCTGTTCTTCG
>JBDSXV010000013.1:0-24919 GCA_039926025.1 Dokdonella sp. | reverse complement strand
CTTCGATCCCGATCTATCTTACCGGGCGCACGCAACGGCGCCCTGGTTGACTCACCTCCCTGAGTGCAACCCCGGAAGTCCGATCCTCCCCAGATCGGTTTCCAACCCCGCCCCGAGGGCTCCCCCTGGCCCTCGGGGCATCTTTTTTTTCGGCGTGTGCTTCTTGCACAGCCCATCGCGGTGCCCGTCAACTTCCCTCAGGCGTTGCGCAATGCAGCCAGCAAGGCCGCGCGCGGCAGTTTGCCGGTCTCGTTGCGCGGCAACGCATCCACCTTGCGCAGCGGGCGCGGAAGGAAAGCGGGATCAATCGCGTGGCGCAGGTCGTCGAGCAGCATCGCTTCAGTGCGCTCGGGCGCGACCACAAGGGCGGCAATGCGGCAAACGCCGGCGCAATCGGACTCCTCCAGCTGCAACACGACGGCATCCCGAACACCCGGCAGCGCGAGTACGCGCCGGGTCAGGTCCGCGAGTGACGCGCGCTTGCCAGCGATCTCGACGAGATCGGCATGCCGACCGCAGAGTTTGAAGCGACCCTCCGGCAGCAGTTCAACGATGTCGGGCAGCATCACCGGCGCTTCGAAATACGTCGCGTCGACGAGGGTGCCGTCCGGTTGCGGGCGCAATTCGATCGAGTCCCGCAGGCGCCAGTCGGATTCACTCGCGGTGCGCCGCTGCGCGATCACGCAGGTTTCGGTCGAGCCGAACAATTCGAGCACGGGCGCACCGTAGCGAGCCTCGGCTTCGGCGGCGAGCTCCTGCGACAACGGCGCCGTCGCCGAAGTGATCGCGGCGAGTTGTGGCAGCGGCGTCGGGTCGCGCAGCAGGGCACGCAAATGCACCGGTGTTGTAACGAGCACGCGCGGTTCCGGCACCTGCGCAAGCGCGGCGGCGACGTCGGCGGGAAACAGCGGGCGTCCGCTGTGCAGTGCGAATGGCCCGAGCAGGGGCAACAGGATCGACAGCTCGACGCCGTACATGTGTTGTGGCGGCACCGTCGCGACGATATGCCCGAACGCGCCGGGTGCCAGATCCAGCGTTTGCATCAGCGCCTGTACATTCGATGCATTGCTGGCATGGAACGAAGCCCACGTCTTCGGATTGGGTTTTGGCTGGCCGGTGCTGCCCGAGGTGAAGCCGATCGCAACGATCTGTGCGGCAGCGATCAAGGGAACCTCGCTGCTGCACGCGCCATTGCCGAGAATCGGCATGCGCACGAATCGATGGCCGGCCGGCGCCTGCTTGCAGTCGCTGAGCGCGTAACTGCCTGGATAGGCGGCCAACGTCTCCTCAATTGCCTGCGCAGCGCGCGACGAAGGCAACAGATTGGTCTGGCCGCGACATGCGACCGCACAGAAGCCGACCAGGAACGCGTACCGGTCTTCGCAAAGATTGATCGCATCGCGACCGGCAGGCAACGCTGCAGTCACGCTCGCGACATCGCCGAGGAATTCGGCGAGGCCGATGGCGCGACCGTCATGCCAGGCGAAAACGTGCCCGGATTCGGCATAGGCGACTAGCGGCAGCCCGCGTGAATCTTCGCGCGCGGCGCCTTCGAGCACGGCAGACACTTCCACTCTCCCCTCAGAAACGAACGACTTCCCCGCTGATAGCGTCGCGGATTGGCGTCGGCCGCTCAAGCCCCCCCAGTGCGCCGTTCAGGATTGCGGCCAGATGGCCCTCGAAAGCGGCATGCACGGCAGCCACCGTCAGTGCCGCTGGGTCGCCGTGGCGGTTGGCGCTGGTCGAGACCACGGCGCCACCGAAGGCGTGGCACAGCTGCGCGGCCGGCGCATGCGCAGTGACTCGCAACGCGATGCCGGCATGGCTGCCCGCAATCCAGTCTGGCACGCCGGCCGCGCGCGGGAAGATCCAGGTGTGCGGTCCGGGCCAGCTGGCGCGCGCGCGCGCGACGGCGGTCAACGGTGTCGCCGCGAGGTCGATAAATGACGCTACCTGTTCGAATTCCGCCGCAATCAGCAGTACGCCTTGACCCGGCGGGCGTCGCTTCAACGCAAACAGGCGCGCACACGCCCGCTCGTTGAGCGGATCGCAGCCGAGGCCATAGACGGCCTCGGTCGGATACGCGATCACGCCGCCGGCGCGAAGCGCATCAACCGCGGCGGCGAGATCGGGATTCATCGTGTCGAGCCCTATGGGACAGCCATCAGACAAGTTGCTGATCAAGCGGTGGCTTTCTTGGCCACGACTCTCTTCACAGCCGCTTTCTTGGCCACCGATTTCTTCGCTGCGGTTTTCTTCGTTGCCGCCTTCTTGGCCGGGGCTTTTTTCGCTGCTGCCTTCTTTGGTGCAGCATCGTCGGCAACAACTTTCTTGGCGGCCGCTTTCTTGGCTGGTGCGTTCTTGCCCTTGCCCTTGCCGAAACGCCCACCACCGCGCTTGGGCCGAAACGGCGCCGCGGCAATCAGCTCCGCACACTCCGCTTCGGTCAGCTCGGAAGGTTCCTTGTCCTTGGGAATTTTCGCGTTCTTTTCACCGTCGGTGATGTACGGGCCGTAGCGTCCGTTGAGCACCTGGATGCCGTTGCCGAAGTCCTTGATGATGCGATTCGCGGCGATTTCAGCTTTTTCGCGGATCAGGAACAACGCGCGTTCAAGTTCGATCGTGTACGGATCGTCCTCCGGCTTGAGCGACGCATAGTTGGTGCCGTGCTTCACGAACGGACCGAAGCGGCCGACACCCACCGTGATCTCTTCACCATCTTCACCCAGGCCGAGGTTGCGCGGCAGCTTGAACAGTTCCAGCGCTTCCGGGAGGGTAATCGTGTGCATGCTCTGGCCGGTCCGAAGGCTGGCGAACTTCGGCTTGTCCTCGTCGTCCTTGGTGCCGATTTGCGCGAACGGCCCATAGCGGCCGAGGCGCACCTGCACGGGTTTGCCGGTCTTCGGGTCGTTGCCCAGTTCGCGCGCGCCGGTGGCTTCGGAACGATCGACGGTTTCGTTCTTGTCGTCGACCTGGGCCTTGAACGGTTTCCAGAATTTCTCCAGCAGCGGGATCCAGTCTTCCTCGCCACGGCTGACCGCGTCGAGTTCATCCTCGAGCTTCGCGGTGAAATCGTAGTCGACGTATTGCGCGAAATGTCCGGCGAGGAATTTCGCCACGGCGCGACCGACATCGGTCGGCTTGAAGCGACGCGCATCGAGGATCACGTATTCGCGATTGAGCAGCACCTGGATGATGCTGGCGTAGGTGGACGGACGTCCGATGCCGTATTCCTCAAGCGCCTTGACCAGGCTTGCTTCGGAGAAACGCGGCGGCGGTTCGGTGAAGTGCTGGTCGGCCGCGATTTCGCGCAGCGGCACCGCTTCGCCTACTTTCATCGCGGGCAGCTTGCGGCCTTCGTCCTCATCCTCGGCCGCCTTCTGATCGCGGCCCTCCTCGTAGACCGCGAGGAAACCCGGATCGACGACGGTGGTGCCACTCGCTCGAAAGGCCGAATTGGGTCCGCAGGCAAGATCGACCGACACCGTATTCAAGGTCGCGTACTGCATCTGGCTCGCGACAGCCCGCTTCCAGATCAATTCGTACAGCTTGCGGTGTTCGTCGCCGAGATACGCCGCAATGTCTTTGGGTCGATGCCAGGCGGTGGTCGGTCGGATTGCCTCATGCGCTTCCTGCGCGTTCTTCGACTTGTTCTTGTAGGTGTTGGGCTGTTCGGGCAGCGCGCGCGGGCCATAGTCGCGGCCGATCAATTCGCGCAGTTCGCTGACGGCATCGTTGGATAGCGACACCGCATCGGTACGCATATACGTGATCAGGCCGACCACGCCTTCATCACCGATCGCCACGCCTTCGTACAACTGCTGCGCGATCTTCATCGTACGGCTGGTGGTGAAGCCGAGCTTGCGCGCGGCCTCCTGCTGCAGCGTGGAGGTGGTGAACGGCGGCGACGGACGCCGCTTGCGCTCTTTCGATTGCACTTCGCTGACGACAAGGCGGCCAGCGGCGGCTTTCGTCAATGCATCGCGCGCTGCATGCGCGGTGTCCGCGTCGACGATGTCGAACTGTTCGAATTTCTTGCCGTCGAGCCTGAGCAGGCGTGCCTTGAACGCCTGGTCCGGATGCGCGCAGTCGGCTTCGATCGTCCAGTACTCGCGCGCCTTGAACGCTTCGATCTCTTCCTCGCGCTCGGCGATCATGCGCAACGCAGGCGATTGCACGCGGCCGGCAGAAAGCCCGCGTTGCACCTTGCGCCACAGCACCGGGGACAGGTTGAAACCGACCAGATAGTCGAGCGCACGGCGCGCCTGCTGCGCATTCACCAGGTCCATCGACAACGCACGCGGGTTCGCGACCGCTTCCTTGATCGCCTTCGGCGTGATCTCGGAGAACACGACGCGATGGAGGGCGCGACCTTCGAGCAGTCCGCGCTCCCTCAGGATTTCCGAA
Source organism: Dokdonella sp. (assembly GCA_039926025.1). Lineage (GTDB taxonomy): Bacteria > Pseudomonadota > Gammaproteobacteria > Xanthomonadales > Rhodanobacteraceae > Dokdonella_A. The sequence continues at coordinate 20,512 of JBDSXV010000013.1, read as the reverse complement.
ATATGCCAGGAGATCGCCTCGCCTTCGCGATCCAAGTCGGTCGCGAGATAGAGGGATGTGGCCACCTTGGCGGCTTTGGCGATTGCGTCGACGTGTTTTTCGTTGCGTTCGATGACTTCGTAGTTCATGGCGAAGTTGCGATCGGTTGCAACGGCGCCTTCCTTCGGCACGAGGTCGCGCACATGGCCGTAGGACGCCAGGACGTGGAAGTCCTTGCCGAGGTATTTGTTGATCGTTTTCGCCTTCGCAGGCGACTCGACGATCAGGAGATTCTTTGCCATTGCTGTCCTTGGCCGTTCGGATACCGGCGGCTCTGAAGCCGCGCGGATCACCGATGAGCGCGATGAAAGAGAAGTGCAGGGCGCGACGCGCTCTTTTTAGTGGAAACACGCCGGGTAGCAGACTGTCAAGCGAGCCGTGTCGACACCAGGTGCCGCCCGGAGGCTTTTTCCGCATGGCGTCGATCGGCATAGCCATTTGATTCTTCTGGGAAAAAGATCGCTGACGCAGGCGGCTTTCCTGTTCTCAAACAACATCCGACACACGCCGCGCGTAACCGCCGCCGCGTGCTGCGACGACCTCGCCTTCGAGCTCCAGCATCAGGAGCATCGACGACAAGGTGGCGACCGCCAGACCGCTGCGTTGCGCAATTTGATCGATACCGAGCGAGTCGTGACCCAGCGCGGCGAACAGGCTGGCGTAGTCGGGGTCATCCGCCCGCGCGTGGAGCAGCGGTCGCATGCGCGCCATTGGCGGGCGCTCGCTCGTCACCGCAGCGGTCGCGGGCATGTCCAGGCGCTCGCGCAAGGACACGCTTAGGCCATGCGCGAGCGGGCCGAGTTCCGCCATGATTTCCTCGGCAGTTTCTACCAGCTTCGCACCGTCGCGGATCAGCTGGTGGCAGCCGCGCGCGAGCGGATTGTGGATCGAGCCCGGGATTGCGAACACCTCGCGCCCGGCTTCGGTGGCATTGCGGGCGGTGATCAGCGAACCCGAGCGCAGGCTTGCCTCGACGACGACGGTGCCGAGGCTGAGGCCGGCGATGATGCGGTTGCGACGCGGGAAGTGGCGGGGATGCCCGGGTGTTCCGGGCGGGAATTCGCTGATCAGTGCACCGTTGGCGGCGATCCTCGCAGCCAAATCGCCATGCTTGGGTGGGTAGACCAGATCTGGCCCGGTGCCGAGTACGGCAAGCGTTGAACCTTCTACGTCCAGTGCCGCCGCATGAGCGGCGCCATCAATGCCTTCAGCGAGCCCGCTGGTAATCGCAAAACCGGCCTGGCATAGCGTTCGGCTGAAGTCGCGCGCGATCGCCACGCCGGCATGGCTGGCGTTGCGGCTGCCGACGATTGCGATCTGCGGATACCAGAGCGCGCTGGTATCGCCGACGACGAACAGCGCCGCTGGCGGCGACGCGATCTGGTTGAGGAGGTCGGGAAAATCATCGGCGCGATCGAAGGTCAGCAAAATACGGTTTTCTGCAGCGAGCCACGCCAGATCGGCATCGATGAGACGCATGTCCGGCGCATGCAGCCAGGCGCGGCAGGCCGCATCCGTCGCGCGGGCACATTCGCCGTGGCGCGCTTCTGCGAGCGCCTCGACGGCGTTGCCATGGCGACGAACGAGTTCGCGCAGCGAAGCCGGCCCGAGTCCCGGTGCGCGCAACAGGGTCAGCCAGGCCTGCAATTCAGCGCGGTGGGAGTCGACGTCCATGGGCCGAGTTTATCGGGCGCCGCAAACGCACACGGCGCGATGTTGCCATCGCGCCGTGTAGGAAATCTCCGATGAGCGCCGCTTACGGCGTCGTGTTCGGATCGTGCAGGAAGTCGCCGATATGCATGGGTTTGATCGAATCCATGACCAGACCGTAGCTGACCCGCTGGAAGGTGCGGAAGATCATCACGTGCCCGATGAATTCCGAGGGCAACGTCACGTTCTTGTCGCGCGGGTGGAAGAACTTGTGCACGCTGCCTTCCGGGTAGTCGGTGTCATCAGTGACCTGTTCACCGTCGTGGTAGATGCTGAACGTCTGGCCATTCTCGATGCCGTCTTCGGCGCCACGTGACAAGGCGATGACCTGGTGGCGGCCGACTGCATTGAGCGCATCGGAGAACGCGATCACGCGCATGTTGTCCGGCGTCTTCGCTGGCGAATGCGGCGCATACTGGTCGTCGTACGGCTTGTCCTCGATCGGCAGCACATAGTCGCCGGCGCGCACTTCAAAATCGGAATAGGTGACCAGGGCCGACGACACATCGCCGCCCCGGGTCACTTCGACGACCCCGAAATTGATCATTTCGTAACCGAGGAAGCGCACGTTGCCATGGAGCGTGAATTCGTTCGGACCATGGCGCCAGAGCAGTGCCGGGCGGCCATCGCGTGCGTCCTTCTCCTGCCGATAGACCTCGCGCGGTCGGCCGTCGTCTTGCGGCGGCATGTCGTAATAGCGGCCGGACGGACGCACCAGGGCCAGCTTCTGTCCTGGCTGCGCATTCAGGCCCCGGATATAGATGAGCTGGCCGGCGGTTCCGCGCAGCTGGTTCTCCTCGATACCGACGACATGCGGCGCGTGCTTGAATTCGTCTTCAGCGACGATGCGCGTGTTCTTCAACCACTGTTTCAATGCCGACAGCGGAATGGGCGGAATCGCGTCGTCGTAGCTGGACGCCCGCACATGCGGTTCGATCGAGCCACGACCGTGGACCACGTAGTGGTCGGAGATGACGAGTTCATCGCCCGGGTAGATCAGGTGCGGGTTCTTGACCTGCTGATTGTCCTGCCAGACTTCCGGCCACAGCCACGGCTGCTTCAGGAATTTGGAGGAGATGCTCCAGAGCGTGTCGCCTTTCTTGACGACGTAGCGGTCCGGATGATGATCCGCCCACTGGGCTGTCGCGGCGTACACCGTGAGCGTGAAAAGCAGCCCGGCCGAAACCGAAAGCAGTTTTTTAAGCATGACGGCCAATTCCCCGTTCCCCAAGAGTTTTTTGAGTGTAATGCATTGTCAAGTTTTAAGAAAACGAACTGCGTCGCAAGTGTCGATGCCCGGAGCGTGGGGCAACGCGGGTCGACATGGCCGGCCCGGAGATCCCGTTGGAAAGGATGGGGCATCCATGCCCGGCCCGTCCGGGCGGCGGTCTTGCCAGCGTCTACGTGGCTCGTCGGATCTCAACGGGCCCTGAGCGCCAGTTGCACAGCTCCCTGCGCCGCAAGCCGCAGGTTTTTGCGGGCCGCATCGCCGATTCCATCGCCAATTGGTGGTTCAACGCGTAAAATCAGCGATTCCAGCCACTTGCAGCCGCGATGCATAGTTGCATCCGTGCCCCAGACATGACCCAACTGACCATTCTTGAATTCCCCGATCCACGCCTGCGCACCAAGGCGCAGCCGGTCAGTGCGTTCGACGCGTCCCTGAAAAAGCTTGTCGCAGACATGCTGGAGACGATGTACGCAGCACCCGGCGTCGGCCTCGCCGCGACCCAGGTCGATGTGCACAAGCAGTTGCTGGTGGCCGACATGTCCGAGAATTCGGACCAGCCACTGGTGCTGATCAATCCGCGTGTTCTCGAAAAAGACGGCGACCAGGTCTATCAGGAAGGATGCCTGTCATTTCCGGGCATCTACGCGGATGTCGAGCGTGCGCTGCATGTGAAGGTGGCTGCGCAGGATGTCGACGGCAAGGAATTCGTGCTCGATGTGGAGGGACCCCTGGCGGTGTGCATCCAGCACGAGATGGATCATCTGGTCGGCAAGCTCTTCGTCGACTATCTGTCGCCGCTGAAGCGCACGCTGCTGCTCAAGCGGATGGAAAAGAAGCGCCGACAGAGTGCCTGAAGCCGGGATTCGGGATTCGGGATTCGGAGAAGCGGGATCGCATGCGACAGGCCCTTGCCAAGCCGAGTCTGTAAGCGTTCACGTATTTCTCAATCTCCAGCCTCCAGCCTCCAGTCTCCAATCTCCAGTCTCCAATCTCCAATCTCCAATCTCCAATCCCGAATCCCGGCTAAAACATGCGCCTGATCTTCGCCGGTACGCCGGAATTTGCCGTTCCCTCCCTGCAGGCATGCATTGCAAGCGGCGCCGACGTGGTCGCCGTCTACACTCAGCCGGATCGCCCGGCGGGTCGCGGACGCAAGCTCGCAGCAAGCCCGGTCAAGCAGGCCGCATTGGCGGCCGGCATTGCCGTCGAGCAACCGCCGACCCTGCGAGATGCCGCGGCGCGCGCGCAACTGGCCGCCTACGCTGCGGATCTGATCATCGTCGTGGCCTACGGCTTGATCCTGCCCAAGGCGGTACTTGCACTGCCGCGGCTCGGTTGCTGGAATGTGCACGCCTCCCTATTGCCTCGCTGGCGCGGCGCAGCGCCGATCCAGCGCGCAATCCTGGCCGGCGATGCCGAAACCGGCGTCGACCTGATGCAGATGGAAGCGGGCCTTGACACCGGACCGATCCTGCTCGAAGCGCGCACGCCGATCACCCCGAATGATTCTGGTGGCAGCCTGCACGACCGCATCGCCGCACTCGGCGCGCAGACGCTCGCGGGCGGACTTGCGCGCACGTTGCGTGGCGAAACGTTGGCTGCCCGTGCACAAGCCGGCGATGGCGTCGTCTATGCGCACAAGCTCGAAAAGGCCGAGGCGCGCCTTGACTGGAGTGAGTCGGCTGAAGCGCTCGCGCGCAAGGTGCGCGCATTCGATCCGTGGCCGGTTGCCGAAGCGCAGGTTCAGGGCGAACGTCTGCGTATCTGGTCGGCCGAAGCGGTCGCGGATGCCGGCGTGAAAGCGGAGCCCGGCAGCGTGGTCGCGCAGCATCGCGATGCGGTGGACATCGCGACCGGTGACGGGTTGCTGCGCATCCGCGAACTGCAGCGCGAAGGCGGTCGCCGCATGCCGGTGCGCGATTGGCTCAACGCGCGGCGCGAGGCCGTTGCACGATGAGCAAGCCGACCGCGCCACCATCACGGCAGCCGCGCAACACCCAGCCGCTGCCACCTCCTGCGCCGGGCGCCGCATTGCGCGCCGAGGCGGCACGAGCGCTTGCACGCGTCGTGTTCGATGGCGTCTCGCTGCGCGCAGCGTTGATGGAGGTCAATCCCCGCATTGCCGATTCCCGCGATCGCGCGCTGCTCGCCGCCTCGCTGTTCGCCGCCTCGCGCTGGTGGTTGCGCTTCGATGCGGCGCTCGGTTTGCTGACCGACAAGCCGCTGCCGCCCAAAGCACGTGAAGTGCGCGCGCTGCTGGTGCTCGCGTTCGCGCAACTGGCAGTGCTGCAACTGCCGCACTACGCGGTCGTTGCGGCCTGCGTCGATGCGGCGCGCGTGCTCGGACAGCCGCACTATGCCGGTCTCGCCAATGCGGTGCTGCGGCGTTTCCTGCGCGAACGTGCCGAGCTCGATGCGAAGCTCGATGTCGACGCAGTGACGCGCCACGCACATCCGCGCTGGCTTGTCGATGCGATCGAGCACGACTGGCCGCAGCAGGCCGATGCGATCTTCTGCGCGAACAATCACGAAGCCCGCCTGACCCTGCGCGTGAATCGACGACGCACCAAACGTGAGGAACTGCTCGCGCGTCTGCGCGCCGCCGACATCGTCGCTGAGGCGCACGCCGATCTGCCCGACGCGATCGTGCTTGCGCAAAGCACCAATGTGACCGAACTTCCAGGGTATGCCGACGGTGCGTTCTCGGTGCAGGACGGCGCGGCGCAGCGCGTGCTCGACCTGCTCGATCTGCGCGACGGGCTGCGCGTGCTCGACGCCTGTGCCGCACCCGGCGGCAAGGCGGCGCACATGCTCGAATGCGCGCAGCTTGACCTGGTTGCACTCGACAGCGACGCAGCGCGCCTGCCGCGTGTGCATGAAAACCTGGCGCGCCTCGGTCTTGTCGCCGAGGTGGTCGCAGGCGATGCCGCCACGCCCGCTGCCTGGTGGGATGGCAAGCCGTTCGAGCGCATTCTCATCGATGCGCCGTGTTCCGCGACCGGGATCGTCCGTCGCCAACCGGACATCAAACTTCATCGTCGCGCCACCGATATTGCAGCTTTGGCGACAGCGCAGGCGACCTTGCTCGAAGCGCTTTGGCCCCTTCTCGCGAATGGAGGGCGCGTTGTTTATGCGACCTGTTCGATCCTGCGTCGGGAAAATGAAGCCGTGGTCGCCGGGTTCCTAGCTGCGCACGCCGACGCGCACGCGCTGCCCTTGTCCGCAGCGTTCGGCCACGCGGCGGGTGCCGGGCGTCAGAATCTGCCCGGCGAGAACGCCAGCGACGGCTTCTTCTACGCGGCGCTCGGGAAGAGACCCGGTTAATCTGTCGGCGCGGCTCCAGCCGCGATGTTCCTGTTTCCGGCAAGCACCACCAATCGCGGCTGAAGCCGCTCCCACGAAAGCGCGCGGAGTTGGAAGCAAAAATCCAGATGCGCCGCCAGCATTTCCATCGCTTGCTCTTCCTGTCCTGCACGCTGCTCACCGGCTGCGGCGCGATTGCGCGGCAAACGCCAGGCTCGCTCACGATACGCGCGGCCACCGTGGCACCCAATGGCACAGCCGCCCTGCTCGAACTTGGTCTTGACTGCCATCTCAGCGGGCCGATGCAGGATGCGCTCGATCATGGCATTCCCATCACCTTGCGCATCGATGTTCACGCCGGACGCTGGCCGCGCACACTTGCGTCGGCCACGCAACGCATCGAGATGAGGTATTTCCCGCTCTCGCGGCGCTATCAACTGCGCGAGACGGGGCCGGAAGACGTGCGCAGCTTTGCGACACCGGCCTACCTGATTGCGGCGCTCGGGTCGTTGCGACTCGGTCTGCCGGTTGCGTTCGCCAGTCTTCCGGCGACCACTCCGCTGCAGATTTCCGTCGGGATCGATCCGGCCGCGCTGCCGGGCGCACTGCGTCTGCCCGCGCTATTCGAACCTGCCTGGCGTCTCGCCGCGAAGGACTATGCATGGACCGTCGCGGCGCGCTGAACTTCCTCTACCGGCGTGCGCTGCCGACGTTGGCGGTGGCGACGTTGCTGCTGGCGTCATTGAAGCTGGCCGAGGACGCGGCGCGCGACAGTGACCGATTTGCCTCGCACTACGGCTGGGTCCTCGGCGCCGCCATTGCGGCCCTCATCGTGCTGGTCGCGACGATTGGCCAGCGCCTGTGGCGACTACGTGCGGATCTCAAGCGCGCGGCACCCGGCGCGCGGCTCAGCCGACGCCTGCTGCTCGTGCTGATCATGCTGGCCCTGCCGTCGACGATGGTCGTTTATGGATTTGCATTGCGCTTCCTCGATGCGACGATCGACAACTGGTTCGATGTGCGTCTTGAGCAGGCGCTCGACGACGCGCTGGAAATCGGTCGCATCGCCGTAGACGAGCACCTGCACACCGCCGAGAGCGCCAGCGCGGACCTCGTCAAGCGTCTTGCCACAGAACCCGCGGCATCAGCGCAGGCCGTACTCGACGACACGATGGAATCGTCGGGCGCGATCGAACTTACCGTGTTCGGCGACGATGGCCGCGTCATCGCGACGGCAAGTTCCGATCCTCGCTATCTCAATCCTCCGCTGCCTGACAGTGCTTTGCTTATGCGCGTGCACGGCGATGGACGCTATGCCGCAGCGGAACCCTTTGGCGACGAATTGGCTTTGCGTGTCGTCCTCCCGCTGGACGCCGCCGCCGATGCGGGAGAGTCGGGCCGACTCCTGCAGGGTCGGCTTCTACAAGGAATGTTTCCACTTCCGGCGCGCCTGCAGCCGCTGACCCGTGGTATCGAGCGTGCCAGTTTCGATTTCCAGCGCCTAAAATTCCTGCGCGGATCGCTGAAACTGACCTTCGCCCTGATCCTGACTTTCGTGTTGCTGTTGTCGGTGCTGGTCGTTGTGCTCGCCGCATTCGGCATCGCGCGTCGTCTGGTCGCGCCGGTAGGGCGCCTCGCAGCGGCGACACGCGCCATTGGTGCAGGTCGCTACGACACGCCGTTGCCGAATGCGAGCGACGATGAACTGGGTTTCCTGGTGAATTCCTTTGCGCAAATGACGCGCGAACTCGAGTTCACCAGCGCGCGCGCGCAGAAAAGCACGCGCGAGAGCGAGCAGCAGCGCGCGTGGCTCGAAGCCGTGCTCGAACGTTTGTCGGCTGGCGTACTCGGCTTCGATCGCGAGGGCCGTTTGCGCGTCGCCAATCGCGCGGCGGAAGCCATTCTCGATGTGCCGCTGGCGCGCTATCTTGGCCGCAGCCTTGGCGAGCTGAAGCACGATCGCGCCGATCTCGCGTCGTTCGCCGATCCGCTCGCACGGCACCTGCGCGAGAACCTGCGTGAGTGGCGCGAAGAAGTCGTCATCGAAACGCGTGACGGCAAACGCATGCTGATGCTGCGCGGCACCGCGCTGCCGGACCAGACCGGCTATGTCGCGGTGTTCGACGACCTCACCGTGCTCAACCGGGCGCAGCGCGATGCCGCATGGGGCGAGGTTGCGCGCCGACTGGCGCATGAGGTGAAGAATCCGCTAACGCCCATCCAGCTTGCCGCCGAGCGCTTGCGCCGACGTTTCCTCGGGCGCCTGTCGCCGGAGGAAGGCGAGCTGATCGATCGTGCGACGCATACCATCGTGAGCCAGGTCGAGGCGCTGAAGACGATGGTCAATGCGTTCGCCGACTACGCGCGCGCTCCGCAGCTGGCCTTGCGTGCAATTTCGCTGCATGCGTTGCTCGACGAAGTGCTTGACCTGTACGAGAACGACCAGCGCATCAGTCTTACGCGCCAGCTTGCCGATGGCGAGCTGCGCGTACGCGTTGACGCGGGGCGCCTGCGGCAGGCGCTCCACAATCTGATAAAGAATGCGCTCGAGGCAATCGGTGATGCGCGCAAGCCGCAGATTCGCGTCGCGACACGACGCTTCCGTGCAGGAGACGACGACTGGATCGATTTGTCGGTCAGTGACAACGGCCCCGGGCTACCCGCAGATTTCGGCGAACGCTGGTTCGAGCCGTACACGAGCAGCAAGGCACGCGGCACCGGACTGGGACTCGCTGTGGTCAAGAAGATCGTCGAGGAACACGGAGGTACCGTACGCGCTGAAAACGATGTGCAGGGAGGAGCGACCTTCATCTTGCGGCTGCCGCTCGAAGGCGCCTGATCCGCGATCCGCCGCGCAGTCAGGCTTGCGTGCGCAGATCGGCGGGGGCCGTCGCGAACTCGCCCATATGCTGGTCGAGCCCGACCTCACAGCGAACCAGCCGTCGCGCGAGCGTCTCGGCGAGCACCACGTCATTCGGATTGCCGACGATGTTCTTGCGCGTCGGGTGCCACAGATGCACCCCGAGTCCGCCGAAGCGCAGGTCGCGACGCAGGCAGCCGTGGTTGAACGCGCGCGCGGCGAGTTCGTTGTCCTCGCGACCCCAGCCGACCATCGCTTCGTTGAAACCGTTGATGGCGATGAGATCGTCGCGCCAGAAGCCCCAGTTGCAACTCTTGATGCCGCGCATGCGCGCATGCGGCCGCGCGTACAGCTGAGCCAGCAACGGGATACGCAGCGTATGGCGACGGCGCTCGATCGCCGGTTCGAAGAAGCCGACGTCCAGCCGGCTGCCGTCGAGCAGGCGCTGCGCGCAGACCTGCGTAGTGAGCACGCGCGAACCCTGCACGAAACAGTTGCGGCGTGCATAGGCGCGATGTTCGGCAATGCAGTGGCGTTCGGCCAGCATGTCGCCGTCGAGGAACACGATGTAGTCGTTGCGCGCCGCGGCGATGCCGCGGTTGCGCGCGCGACTCATGCGTGCGCCGTCGTCGTCCTGCCATACATGCACAAGACGGGTCGGAAAATCGCGTGCACGTTCGCGGATCAACAGGGCGGTTTCTGAGCGCGAACCATCATCCGTCACGATGACTTCATCGGGCAGCTCGCTCTGGCGCGCGAGTGCGCGCAGCGCGAGGTCGAGCGCCTGCGGCCAGTTGTAGGTGATCACGACAACGCTGATGCGCATGGTCAATCCTCGCTGCGCGGACGCAGATCGGGTGCGTCCACGGGAACGGCAAGGTGGCGGTCGATACCCCGTTCGCAGCGGATGCGTCCGCTGGCCTCCGACTCCGACAGGAACACGTCGTTTTCGGTGCGAGCGCCCCCATGACCACGTGGCGCATGGTCCAGATGTACGGCCAACGCAACATGGCGCAGTTGCAGTCGCGCAATGCCGGCGTTGTAGCAGCGAATGGCCAATTCCGTATCTTCGCGTCCCCAACCGGCCATGCGTTCGTCGAAGCCATTGACCTCGATGAAGTCGCTGCGCCAGAAACCCTGGTTGCAGCTCATGACAAGTTTGCGCCCGGCAAGGCGCGGACGACTCATCCATCGTGCAACCGGCGCGCGCAAGGCATTGCCGCGCTGGCTCAGATCATCGGATATCGGGGATACGTCGGTCTGCTTCCGTTGCAGCATGCGGTCGCGCAGCGTTCGTCCTGCCAGCGCGCGCATGCCCTGGGTGAAGCAGCGTCGACGTGCGGCGCCCATGTGGTCGGCGATGAATTCGCGCTGCGGGACCATGTCGCCGTCGAGAAGGATCACGTAGTCGCCGCGCGCGACCGCAACCGCGCGATTGCGCGCCTCGCCAACACGAAATCCCGTGTGCGCCTGCCACACCGTGCGCAAGGGCACGGGAAAGTCGAGCGCAACCGCATGGAGAAGCTCAAGCGTATCCGCGTCGGAGCCATCGTCGGCAACGATGACCTCGTCCGGCATCCGCTTCTGTCGGCTGACCCCGAGCAGGACCAGCGCGAGCGCTTCCTTCCAGTTGTAGGTGGTGACGATGAGCGAAACGCGCACATGATCGGCACTGGCGGTGTTCAAGCGCGATGACCTCTTTCGACCAGCCAAAGCATGATGAATTTCTGCCGCACGTAGTTCGCCTCGACACAGGCATAGACGAGGCCGCGCCAGCCATCGAGAAAACCCGCGCGCAACACATAGCCACGCAGGAAACGCCAGCATGGATTGATGAAGATGGCGGCCATGCTCGCGCGGCGACCGCGCGCGTGCTGATGCAAGGCCATCATGCGGGCGTAGCGTTCGAGGCGATCCAGCTGGTCGCCGAGCGAGCGGTAGGCATGATGATCGAGATGGCCCGCGAGTGTTGCGACCGTTCCATCGACGCTCGCGTGCTCGTGGATCTCGCGATCGCCGCGCCATCCGCCACGGCGGCGGTCGAACAGACGCATGACGCGATCAGGGTACGCATTGCCATGGCGCAGCGGTGCGCCAAAGTATTCGGTCAGGCGCGCAAACCGATAACCGCTGCAGCTGCTGAAGTCGCCATCACGGACGCGTTCAATCGATGCGCGCAACTCAGGCGTGACGCGCTCGTCGGCGTCCAGGCACAGCACCCAGTCGTTGCGTGCCGCCGTCACTGCAAAATCCTTCTGTGCGCGATAGCCGTCGAAAGCACGCTCAATCACGCGCGCGCCCTTGGCTGCTGCGCGTTCGCGCGTGCCGTCGGTCGAGCCGGAATCGACCACGACGATCTCTTCGCAGAACGCGAGCGAGTCGAGGCAGGCGTCGATGCGATCGGCTTCGTTGAGCGTGATGACGCAGGCGGAAAGGCGCGGGCGTTCGGGCGCTGGCATGCGCGGGTCGTCGACAAGGGGCGCACAGGTTAGCCGAGCGCAGCAGTCGCGGCACCTGTTCGTGCGTCTGAAGCGCACGGCACGCTTTTTCAGCCGCAGGTTCCCGCCGCCGCGCGCGCTGCGCTATGCTCGCTGTCTCTTTTTCGCAACGGCATTTCGATGACGGCTGGCGCGCGGGTGCTCGTGGTCGACGACGAGCCGGATATCCGGCAAACGGTCAAGGACATCCTCGAAGACGAAGGCTATCTCGTCGACGTCGCTGCTTCTGCCGCGGAAGCGCGCGAAGCGCGACGGCGCCAGCGGCCGGATGTCGTGCTGCTCGATATCTGGATGCCCGATCTGGACGGCGTGAGCCTGTTGCGCGAATGGAGTGAACGCGGCGGCCTGCCGTGTCCGGTCATCATGATCAGCGGCCATGGCACGGTGGAGACTGCGGTCGAGGCAACGCGCCTGGGGGCGTGGGATTTCATCGAAAAACCGATTTCGCTGGCGAAGTTGCTGCTGGTCGTTGCGCATGCGCTCGAAGCCGGTCGCCTCAAACGCGAGAACGATGGCCTGCGCCGCCAGTTGCCGGCGCCGGTGGATCTGGTCGGTTCGGGCAAGGCGATGCAGGCGCTGCGCGCGCAGATCGACAAGATTGCCGCGCACGATACGGGCGTACTCGTGCACGGGGAACCTGGCACCGGCAAGGAAACCCTCGCGCGTGCGCTGCACGAGCGCAGTGCGCGTCGCCACGGCCCCTTCATCACCGTTGCCGCCGGTGCGATCGGTCGCGAGCATGCGGCGATCGCGCTGTTCGGCGTCGAGGACGCGAACCGAGTGCAGCATGGCCTGATCGAGCAGGCCAACGGAGGCACCCTGTTCCTCGACGAAGTCGCCGATCTCGATCCGGAACTGCAGTTGCGACTGGCGAGCGTGATCGAGCGGCGCGCGATGATCCGCTGCGGCGGCCACGAACCGATGGCGATCGATGCGCGCGTGATCGCGGCGACCGCGCAGAACCTCGAAGCGCTGGTCGCCGGCGGACGTTTCCGCGAAGAACTTTACTACCAGCTCAAGGTGGTTCCGATTGCAGTACCACCGCTGCGCGAACGTAGCGACGACATGCCCGAACTGCTGCGTTACTACGCGGATTATTTTGCCAGTCGCGACACCTTGCCTTACCGCAATTTTCCGGTCGCAGTGCAGAACCGACTGCGTCACTACGCGTGGCCCGGCAATCTGCGTGAACTACGCAATCTGGTTCAGCGTCTACTCGTACTCGGCAACGCGGCTGATGTCGGCCTCGACGAACTCGCGCTCGGCAGCGTTGCGACAGCGCAAGCCAGTGCGCCGGCGACCGTTGGCGCAGGTGTCGATTTCAGCCTCCCGCTGCGCGAAGCGCGCGAGCAGTTCGAACGTGCGTATCTGCTGCACCAGCTCAATGAAGCTGGCGGCAGCGTCGGCAAGCTGGCCAAGGCGGTCGGCATGGAGCGTACCCACCTGTACCGCAAGCTCAAGGATCTGGATATCGATCCGCGCGGCAATTCACGCGAAGGTTGACCACGGCATTGCTGCAATGCGGAACTTTTCTGTCATCCTCGGGTCACAGGATTGGGTTTACTTCATCGCTCCCACCTGGCGCCGCTCCCGCAACGAGCGGCGCCCTTTTTTTGACGGCCATGGATGGCCCGAATGCCGGAAATGCAGGAGCATTTTCCGGCGGCGTCACGTTGCGAGGTACGCCAGTCCGCCGGTCCCGACGCCCGCGGACTCCCCCGCGTCAGTGTGGGTCGGAAATGCAGGCGTATGTTTCCGATTGCGTCACGCTGCCATCTGAGGCGACGCGCGATGCAACGAGTGCCGCATCAATTGCACCAAAACCACCCTGCCGCACGAAGCGGCACGTTCACAGGACATGGCACATGCAACTCGACGGCAAAGTGGCAATCGTGACGGGCGCGGCGAGCGGTATCGGCAAGCGCATCGCCGAGGTCTTTGCGAGGAACGGCGCCGCCGTCGCGATCGCTGACCTCAACCCCGATGGTGCAAACGCCACCGCGAAGGAACTTGCAGACCAAGGCGCGAAGGCGATCGGTATCGCGATGGATGTCACCGATGAGCAGGCCGTCGACGCAGGCGTCGATGCGGTCGTGAAACAGTTCGGTCAAGTCGATATTCTGGTTTCCAATGCCGGCATCCAGATTGTCAGTCCAGTCGAGAATTTCTCCTATGCAGACTGGAAAAAGCTCATGGCGATCCATGTCGACGGTGCATTTCTCACCACGCGAGCATGTCTGCGCCACATGTACGCACGTGGCCGCGGCGGCGCCATCATCTACATGGGCTCGGTGCACTCGAAGGAAGCATCGAAGCTGAAGGCGCCTTACGTGACCGCCAAGCACGGCCTGATCGGGCTGGCCAAGGTAATCGCGAAGGAAGGCGCCGAGCACGGCGTGCGTGCGAACGTGATCTGTCCCGGCTTCGTGCGCACGCCACTGGTGGAGAAGCAGATCCCGGAACAGGCGAAATCGTTCGGCATTTCCGAGGACGACGTGGTCAAGAAAATCATGCTCAAGGACACCGTCGATGGCGAATTCACCACGGTGGACGACGTCGCCGCGTGCGCGTTGTTCTTCGCCGGCTTCGAGACCAACGCATTGACTGGCCAGAGCCTCATCGTGAGCCACGGCTGGAGCATGCAATGACGCCGCCGCGCACGCGCACCGCCGCGCAACGCAAGGTACAGAGCGAACGCGCATCGCGCGATGTTCCGCCTGCGCGCGCAAAGAGCAGGGTGGGTGCCAGTCCGCTTGAATCCTCGCAACAGTACGAAACCGTCGCGCTGGTGTTGCAGGGTGGCGGTGCGCTGGGTTCGTACCAGTGCGGCGTCTATGAGGCCTTGCACGAGTCGGGCATTCGACCGACCTGGTTTGCTGGCACGTCGATCGGCGCGATCAATGCAGCGATCATCGCTGGAAACGCACCGGAGCAGCGCGTCGATCGGCTGCGCGAATTCTGGAACACGATCTGCGAGCCGGCCGGCGACTTCGCGTGGCCGTTCAGCGCGATCACAGCGATGGCCGACTGGCTGCCGGCGAGCGCGCCGCTGGGTGCGTGGATGAATGCCCTGAGCGCGATCGGTGCGATCGCGCACGGGCAACGCGGCTTCTACAGCCCGCGCCCGGTATCGCCGTTTTTGTACGCCGACGGCAGCGCGGCGGCAACCAGTTTCTACGACACCGCGCCGCTCAAATCGACGCTGGAGCGACTGGTCGACTTCGACCGGATCAACCACGGCGACGTGCGTTTGTCGGTCGGCGCGGCGAATGCGCGCACGGGCAATGTGCGTTACTTCGATTCCGCGCTCGAAAGCCTGCGCGCCGAACACATCGTCGCGTCGGGTGCGTTGCCGCCGGCGTTCCCGGCCGTCGTCATCGACGGTGAATCCTATTGGGACGGCGGCACCGTCTCCAACACACCGCTCGACTATGTGCTCGAATCCGACCCGCGTCGCGACAGCCTGCTGCTGCAGGTCGACTTGTGGAGCGCTGGCGGTGCGCTGCCCAAGACGATGGCCGAAGTGATGGAGCGGCAGAAGGACATCCAGTATTCGAGCCGCACACGTTTCGGCACCGATGTCGTGGCGCGTCAGCAGAAGCTGCGCAGCGCGCTCGGCCTGCTGCTGGAGCAGGTACCGGCGAAGCACCTGCCCGAGAACCTGCTCGTCGACCTGCAGCCATGGCTGTGCGATCGCGTGTTCAACGTGATCCACCTGATCTACCAGGCCAAGCACGACGAGGAGCAATACAAGGACTATGCATTCGGCGTGAGGACCATGCGCGAGCACTGGGCTAGCGGCGTGGCTGACATGCGTGCCAGCCTGGCGCAACCCCAGTTCTTCGAACCGCCGCCGCGTCGCGTCGGCGCGATCACTCACGACGTCCACCGTCGCGCACCTGATGCGTAATTGAACGTAAAGCCGGCTGCAAGGATATCGGAAGCGCGCGATGATGGCGGCATGGACCAGGACTTCATCGCCCGCCTGCGGGCGCAACTCGGTGGACCGCGTGACGGCGCATTGCTGCGCTTTTCGCTCGGCAATGCCTTGCTTTGCCATGGTGATGCGATCGGCGCCGCGACGGCGTTCCGCGAGGCGGTCGCGTTTGACGCGAACTATTCCGCGGCCTGGAAAATGCTTGGTCGGGCCCTTGTCGACGGTGGCGACAGCGCCGGCGCTGTCTCGGCTTTCGAACGCGGTATCGGGGTCGCTCGCGAACGCGGCGACGAGCAGGCCGCGAAGGAGATGACTGTGTTCCTGCGCCGCTTGCTCAAGCCTGCTACGAATTAGCGCACCCCGTGCGCCCGCTCGTCATTGCCCTGTTCGCGCTGTCGCTGTTGGGTGCGGCCAACTGGTTGCTGCATCGACCGATTGCGCAGGTGCCCGGCGTGCTCGTTGGCATGGAGCCCGTGCAGACGGAACCCGCAAGCCGCGCGCCGATCCGGCATGGCGACTACGAGCTCACCCCGCTCGCCGACTACGCGATCGAGGCGCGTGTGCTGTCGCGGCAGGACTATACGTTTGATGGCGGCAGCGCACTTGCACCCACTGATCTTGCGGTCGGCTGGAAGCGCATGTCCGACAACGACGTGATCGCGCAGCTGGAGCTGTCCCAGTCCGCCCGCTACTTCACGTATCGATGGAAGGCCGCGCCGCCGATTCCCGCCGAAGAGATCGTGCGCTCGGCCGCCAACATGCACATGATTCCCGCGGATGCCACCGCCGCACGCTCGCTGGCGCAGGTGCGCATTGGAGAAATCGTCACAATGCATGGCCAGCTGGTGCAGGCAACACGCAGCGACGGCTGGAGCTGGACCAGTTCGCTGCGTCGCGACGACAGCGGCGGTGGCGCGTGCGAGCTCATGCTGGTCGATTCGATCGAGCGTCGCCAGCGTTGAAGCGTGGCTCCGGACTTGCCGCGACGTTGTTCGCTCGCACAGGCGTCGACGCGAATCTCGATCCGGCAAGCTCAGTTCGGGAAGCGCTTGTAGGTCCACTGGTACTGCGTGAAAGCAAGCCGCACGCATTCCTCGACGCCAGCATTGAGCGCGCTGCAGGCGACGTTGACATCCGCCTCTGCGACCGCATCGGGAGCGGGCAGAAAATGCAGGCGATAGCCTGCTCCGTGCGGCAGGCGTTCGATGAAACTGAAGAGCACTGCGGCGCCCGTGCGCTGGGCCAAGCGCGGCAGCAGCACCATGGTAGAAGCCGGAACTCCGAAGAATGGCGCCATGACGCCTTCGCCGCCCCGCGGTCGCTGATCTGGCAGGATGCCGACCACTCCGCCAGCAGCCAGGCGTTTGTACAAGGTACGCACGCCGGCACCCTCGGCGCGGACCTGCTCGACCGGCATCGCACCGCGTACTTTGAGCAGCAGCGGTTCGATCAGCGCGTGGCGTGGTGGGCGATACAGGATCGCCAACGGCGTGCGCGAGGCGAGCCAGTAGTTCAGCAATTCCCAGCATCCCAGGTGAGGCGCCGCCACGATCAGGCCTCGACCCTGCGCGAGCGCCGCCTCGAACAGGGCCGCGCCGCGGACCTCGCGGATCAGCTCAAGCGCCTGATCCGGGCGGTTGCCCCAGATCTTTGCAATTTCGACCATCGCCTTGCCGGTCTCGGCCATGGTCGCGCGACAGAGACGATGTCGTATTTCGGCACTCTCTTGCGTTACTACCAATGAGAGGTTGCGCTCGACGATACGGCGCGCGCGACCGTTGCCGAGCCAGAGCACCTGGCCCAAGACGGCGCCCAGCGCATGCAGCCAGCGCAGTGGTAGTCGTCCGACCAGGCGCAGTGCCGCATGCAGCATCGCAACCGGCCACGAAAGGGGTGGGGGATTCATCGAAATGGAGCGTTCATGTCGGCAGCGATTGTAAGGGCAGGATGCGCGTTGACCGCGGCGCGACGCCACGTTCACGATGCGCGTCCGTCTGCAGGAGAGCCCGATGATCGCCTTGATCCAGCGTGTGACCAGCGCGCGCGTCGACGTCGACGCGCAGACAGTGGGTGCGATCGGCGCCGGTCTGCTGGCCCTCGTCGCGGTGCAACCGGGCGACGGAGAAGCCCAGGCGCGGCGTCTACTCGAACGGGTGTTGGGTTATCGCGTATTTGCCGACGAACAAGGCCGCATGAATCGTTCGCTGGGCGATACGGGCGCCGGTTTGCTGCTGGTCTCGCAATTCACCCTGGCAGCCGACACGCGTTCGGGGATGCGCCCGGGATTCTCGACGGCCGCGGCGCCGGCGGATGCGGAACACTGGTTTGCGCGCCTGGTCCAACTCGCACGGGAGCAGCATGGGTGGGTGGAAATCGGGCAATTCGGCGCCCATATGGAGGTTCATCTGGTCAATGACGGACCGGTTACGTTTTGGCTGGAGGCGCGTTGAGGCTCGACTGACCGTTATTGGACGGTGAGTTGGCCAGGCAAGCGGAGAGTGGCACCCGTCGTCGACAACGAAAGCCGTCCATGGCGGGTCCTCCGACCCGGCCATCCATGGCCGGTCGCTCAGCGGCTCGCAATGCCGGATGGCATTGCTCGAAATCCGCGAAGGATCGCGAACGAAAGCCGTCCATGGTGGGTCCTCCGGCCCGGCCATCCATGGCCGGTCGCTCAGCGGCTCGCAATGCCGGAGGGCATTGCTCGAAATCCCGCTTCGCCCCCTTGACGCGGCTCCTATACTCTTTTTCCTTTGTCGTACAGCACATCCGGAATCCACATGGCCGCAACGCACAACCAGGAGCAACAGCAGTCCGAGATCAAGACCCTGATTATCAAGGGCAAGGAGCAGGGCTACCTGACCTACGCCGAAGTCAACGATCACCTGCCCGACGACATCGTCGATCCGGAGCAGATCGAAGACATCATCGGCATGATCAACGACATGGGCATCGAGGTGCACGAGGTTGCGCCCGATACCGAGACCATGCTGCCGGAGACGCCGGTCGCGACCGACGACGACACCGCGACCGAGGAAGCGGTCGCCGTGCTCAGCGCGGTCGATGCCGAAGTCGGTCGCACCACCGACCCGGTGCGCATGTACATGCGCGAGATGGGCACGGTCGAGCTGCTGACGCGAGAGGGCGAGATCGCGATCGCCAAGCGTATCGAGGAAGGTCTCAACCAGGTCCAGGCCGCGCTCGCGAGCTTTCCGTGGTCGATCCAGCTGCTGGTCGAGGAGTACGACCAGCACACCGAAGGCAAGAAGCGCCTGTCGGAAGTTCTGGCCGGTTTCGCCGACCTCGAGGTGCCGGAAGCCGTGGTCGCCGAGCCCGTCGTCGACAGCGAGGCCGAGGCTGAAGAGGAAGACGACGCCGCCGCTGGTGGAGACGAAGAGGAAGCGAGTCCCGGCGACACCGGCATCGACCTCGTCGAAGTCGCGCGCCGCATGGACGAGCTGCGCCAGATCTACGCGAAGTTCCAGAAGACGGCTGACAAGTACGGCAGCGCAGACAAGAAGTCGCAGAAGCTGCGCGACGAGATGGCCGAGCTGTTCCTCAAGCTCAAGTTGCCGGCGATCATGATCGACAGCTTCGTCAAGAAGCTGCGTGAGGTGGTCAACAACATCCGCCACCACGAGCGCACGATCGGCGAGCTGTGTATCAAGCAGGCGCGCATGCCGCGCAAGGATTTTCTGAAGTTGTTCCCTTCCAACGAGACGAATGTCGAGTGGGCGGATGAGCTTGCGCGCAAGCGCCAGAAGTGGTCTCCAGGGATCAAGATGCATCGTGACACGATCGTGTCCGAGCAGGAAAAACTCATCTCGATCGAAGGTGCGCTGTATCTGGCGGTTTCCGACATCAAGGAAATCAACCGTGCGATGTCGATCGGCGAAGCGAAAGCACGCCGTGCGAAGAAGGAAATGGTCGAGGCGAACCTGCGCCTCGTGATCTCGATCGCGAAGAAATACACGAATCGTGGCCTGCAGTTCCTCGACCTGATCCAGGAAGGCAACATCGGCCTGATGAAGGCGGTCGACAAGTTCGAATACCGTCGCGGCTACAAGTTTTCGACCTATGCCACGTGGTGGATCCGCCAGGCGATCACGCGTTCGATCGCGGACCAGGCGCGTACGATCCGCATCCCGGTGCACATGATCGAGACGATCAACAAGCTCAACCGCATCAGCCGCCAGATGCTGCAGGAAATGGGTCGCGAACCGACCCCGGACGAACTCGCGATCAAGATGGAGATGCCGGAGGACAAGATCCGCAAGGTACTCAAGATCGCGAAGGAGCCTATTTCGATGGAAACGCCGATTGGCGACGACGAGGATTCGCATCTCGGCGACTTCATCGAGGACGCTGCAATCGTCTCGCCGGTCGACTCGTCGACCAATATCGGTCTGATGGAAACCGTGCGCGACGTACTCGCCGGCCTGACGCCGCGCGAGGCGAAAGTGCTGCGCATGCGCTTCGGCATCGACATGAATACCGACCACACGCTGGAAGAAGTCGGCAAGCAGTTCGATGTCACGCGCGAGCGCATCCGCCAGATCGAAGCGAAAGCGCTGCGCAAGTTGCGTCACCCGAGCCGTTCGGAACAGCTGCGCTCCTTCCTCGACCTCGAATAGCGCAGTTCCCGTTCCCGGCCGCAGTCGCGGCCCGGAATGGGCCCGTTTGGGCGGAGTAGCGGAAGCGGACGGGTTTTTGCGATAAACTCGCAAAGTTTCTCTCGTCACTCACCCTGGCTTCCCCGCAGGCGGCGGGGGAGAGGCGATCGCGCGTTGCGCGAGCGCGGCAGTTTTTGAACCGTGGGCCTGTAGCACAGCGGTTAGTGCAGGGGACTCATAATCCCTTGGTCCTCGGTTCGAATCCGAGCGGGCCCACCACCCATTGCGACATGGCGCATGCGCCGAGCGCGACAGGTTGCA
>JBDSXV010000012.1:0-9653 GCA_039926025.1 Dokdonella sp. | reverse complement strand
TGTCGGTCGAGCTCAAATACAGGCAGAGCGTGTTGCTGGAACTGGAGAACTCGGTCAGCAGCCAGCGCTGCGCCAACTGGTCGAACAACACGACGCCGTCGCCGAGACCGCTGGCGCAGGCGCCACCGCTACCGAGGCCGTCCATATTGAAAGGGCCCGCAGAAAGGTTGCCGTTGCTGGTGTCGTAGATCGTGAACATGGCGCCGCCGCCACCATTGATCACCTGCAGATAAAAACCGCCGCCGACGTCGCCGGACGGATCGGGTGGGTAAACGCCAGCAAATCCCTGACCTTCTTGGTTGACCAGCGGCGTGGTAAAGGTGCGTGTACCAAACTGCGAAGAAAACGCCTGTTGAAGCTCGACCAGCGGGTCGGGTTGCGCTACCTGCGCGGGTTGCGGACGGTTGCGCTGCAATTCTTCCTCGCCGTGGAACTGGCGCGGAATTTCGCGAATCGCATCTCCAGGCTTCCACGCTGGAATGACCGGACGCGTGCGCGCATCGAGAAAGAATTTCTCGGGAATCGAAGGCGCGGTGACGTAGTCGGCGCCGACGGATACCAGCGAGGATGGTTTCGCCGGCGGCTCGGCCGCGCGTGCGGACAACGCGCTCACGGCGGTAGCCGCCAGCGTCAACCCGAACATTCTTGGAACAACGTGCATGCAGGTACTCCCCGGGAGCGTGGAATGCAATCGGCCCCAAGGAGCTACCTTGATGCGGATCAGCGGATAGTCAGCCCGCAGACGTATTCAATCGTCATCTTCTGAGCCCCGCCAATCATCGCCCGTGAGGATGAGCTGATCAAGTACCACGTCGCCGGAATGGCTGCGCACCACCAGCGCGGACGCCCCTCGACCGTAACGCGCCTGGGCTGAGCTGACGCCCTCGTGTTGCTGCACGCTGAGGCCGAAATCGGTACTCAAGTGTCCACCCGTCTGCGCGTCCAGCGCGATATCGCCAAAGGTCGGGACCAGCAACACGATGCGGCCGCTGTCGCTGCTCACGCGGCTCTCACCGGCCCAGCGCCTGCCGATCGCGATCGCACGAATCTGGCCCGAGCCGCTGTGCAGGTCCAGGCGGGTGTACGAAGACGCCTGTATCTCGCCCGAGTCGGTGGTGGCCTCGATCGCCCCTTGCCGCTTGCGTGCGACGATGCGGTCAGCGCGCGTCGTCAGCGCGATCGTGAGCGAAGGGGGCACATAGACCGCGAGGTCGATGCGTCCGGGACGATCGTGCGCGCGCGGGAACACGGCCTCGATGCGCAGGGTGTCGCCATCGCGTCGGCTGTGCAGCTCGGCGCGCGCCAGATCGGGTGGCATGCGCTGGATCACCGCATGGATACCGACGGCAGGCTCGTCGTTGCCGCGTACATTGATCTCGCCGTAGCGATTGACGATTTCGACGCGCGCGATCGACTTGTCGAGATCGAATTCCTGGTCACGGCGCTCGGTCTGCGCTGAGGCGATATCCCTTCCCGCTGGCGACAACGCGCAGCCGCCGAGCAAACCAAGCGTCAGCACGGCGCAGCAACGAAAAACAACGTGGGGCGCCCACCCGTTCCGGACGGCAACGACCTGCTCGGCTGGTCCGCCGCTTGCTTTCATCATGGCTCTCCTCGCAAGGCGTGCATCGCGCATGCGCCATCAGCCGACTACCTTGCGTGGATGTGCCCGCGTACGTCAAGGACGCGACAGCACGGTTCATTCATGGAATAGGAAGAATGCCGCAACCACGATCAGCGCAAACCCGACCAGGTGATTCCAACGCAGCGACGTGCCGAGATACAAAACCGAAAACGCCGCGAACACGCTGAGCGTAATGATTTCCTGGATCGCTTTGAGCTGGGCCGGATTGAACGTGGCGTAGCCGTAGCGGTTTGCGGGTACCTGCAGGCAGTACTCGAAGAATGCGATGCCCCAGCTGACCAGGATGACGATCCACAACGGGCGGTCGGTGAATTTCAGATGACCGTACCAGGCGAACGTCATGAACACGTTCGAACCGATCAGCAGCAGGATGGGCAGCAGCGCATTCCACATGGGGGCGATTCGCGAGGAAGATATCGCGCATGGTAGCGGAACGATGCGTGTGCAAGACGCGCAGCCAGACGCTCTTCCAGCCGCCCCTCAGCGCGGGGCAGCGGGTCGCTTCGCGCGAATCTCGTAAAGGCGCTTGTCCGCCTGTGCGAGCGCGCTGTCGAGCGAGTCGATGCCGCTGCGGATGGCGTGACCGAGGGTGAATCCGATCGGCGCCTGCGCGCGCTCAGCCTCGATCCGTTCGACGATCCGCCGGGTTTGCGCCGCGTCGGCATGTGGCAGCAGCACGAGGAACTCGTCGCCGCCTGCGCGCACGACGATGTCGTCCGGTCGCACGCGGCTCGACAGGAACTGGCCCATCGCGATGAGCACTTCGTCGCCTCGCTGGTGGCCGAACGTATCGTTGACCTGCTTGAAGCGATCGAGATCGACCGCGATGCAGCCCCAGGGATCGCCATCGCGCAGGCCCGAAGCGATCTCCGCCAGGTAACGGCGATTGAAACAGCCGGTCAGCGCGTCACGGATACTCCAGTCGCGCAGCTCCCGCGCTTGATGCTCGCGTTCGGTAATGTCCTGCGCGTGGCCAAGCACATACGGCTCCTCACCTTCGTCATCGAGCGTGTTGTGGTACTGCCAGGTACGCAGGCTGCCGTCCTTGGCGACCAGGCGCAGCAAGCCCGCGGCGACCCCATCCGCTCGCACCTTGGACAGGTAATCGTCGAACGCAGGACGGAAATCCTCGGGCATGAAATCGCTGAGCCGCCGCGCCAGCAGTTCGGTCACCGAATAGCCGAGCGCATTGGCGGTGGCAGGGTTGGCCGAGAGGATCACGCCGTCGAGGTCGTGCGTGCAGATCAGGCCGAGGCTTTCCTCGAACAATTTGCGGAAGCGGCGCTCGCTGAGTTGCAGCGCCTCCACCGCACGCTTGCGGAAGGTGATGTCCTGTATCGCGCCAATGAGATGTCTCGGTTTGCCATCTTCGAGCTCGGCAGTACCGACGATGCGAACCCAGATCGAGCGTCGCTTCTGCGTTATCAGCGGCAGTTCGAGATCCCAGCCTTTGCCGTCGGCCACGCCGCGCTTGACCGCTGCCTGGGCGGCTTCGCGATGGTCTTCGCGGAAGTAGTCGATCGCCTCGTCCAGCGTTGGGCGGTAGCCACGCGGAGCGTCGTGGATGATGCAGGTCTGGTCCGACCAGATCATTTCGTTCGTGCGCAGATCCACCTGCCAGCCTCCCACGCCGGCGACACGGCCGGTGCGATCGAGGAATGCTTCGCTTTCGTGCAGCTTGCGCTCGATGTCCTTGCGTTCGCTGATGTCCACGAGCGTGCCGTACATCCACAGCGGCTCGCCACCTTTGGTCCGTTGAGAAATACGACCGCGCGTCTGCACCCATACCCAACTTCCGTCGCGATGGCGCATGCGCGCCTCGTGCTCAAAAATCTTTCTCGTGCCGCGCAGGTAGGCACCGAGTCTTTCGGCAACGTGCTCCCAGTCATCGGGATGCGTCAGCTTGCCTTTGATCTCACCATCGTCGGCGCTCGCAGGCACGGTCAACTGGCGCAGCGAGCTGCCCGCAAGCGACGTCAGCTCCTCGCCCTCGTAGCCGAAAATCTCGGCCCACTGTTTGTTGACCAGCAATTCGCCCGTCACGAGATTCCATTCCCATGCGCCAGCATGGGTGGCCTCGAGGATGTCGCCAAGTCGATTGCGGTCCTCGTGGCGCCGGTGCTCGGCTGCCGCCTCGCGGCGCAACGCATCGTCGCGGTCGAGCGCCAGCGCGCGCTGGTCGAGTGCCTCGCCCGCCGCTCGCGCGAGCTCCTTGAGGATTGCGATCTGCGTCGGCGTCATTTCGCGCGGCGTGCGGTCGATCACGCACAACGCGCCCATGCGGAAACCGTCCTTCAACGTGATCGGCGCGCCTGCGTAGAAGCGGATGTCGGGTTCGCCGGTGACCAGTGGATTGGTGACGAAGCGGGGATCCGCCGTCGCGTCCGGCACGACGAAAACATCGGCGTCGAGAATCGTGTATGAGCAGAAGGCAACATCGCGCGGAGTCTGCGTCGCGTCGGGCAGGCCGATGTTCGACTTGAACCATTGCCGATTTTCGTCAACCAGGGTCACCAGCGCGATCGGTACGCCGGTCGCAAGCGCAGCCGCTTTGGTCAAGGCATCGAACAGCGGCTCGGCTTCCGTGTCGAGCACGTCCAATTGGTGCAGCCGTTGCAGGCGGGCGGACTCATTGGCGGGGAGCGCGGCGGGTACGGTCATGACATCGGTAATACTGTCGAGTCGCGGAGGCGGATCGCTCACAACGTCGGTGCGAATCAACTTACTACGCACGCCGCCGATCTACAACGCACGCTCCCTTGACGGGCCATGGCGCCTTCCAAGCCTTCCGCGCCTTCCTCGTCAGCCGCGTCGCAACACCGTGATCGGCGACGTGCGCGCGATACGCAGCGTGCCGATCCAACCCGCAAGCGCAACCGTCGACGCGGACGCTGCGACGAGCCCGGCCAGGGCCGCGAGCGGCGGCGTGTAGTCGGCAAGCTTGAATACGTCGCGCGCGAGCACCGTACCGAGCACGCCCGAGCCGATCACGGCGATCGTGCCGGCGAGCAGGCCGAGCGCGGCGAATTCAGCGAGCACCGCAATCGACAACTGGCGCCGATGCGCGCCGAGCGTCCGCAGCAGGGCGGATTCGAAGCGGCGTTCGTCGGCGGTCGATGCGAGCGCGGCTAGCAGCACGAGCACGCCCGCAAGCAGGCTGAAGCCGAGCACCCAGGTCACGGCGCGACTCACCCGGTCGATGATGTCACGGACGCGATCGAGGATCGCATTGAGGTCGATCAGCGAAATGTTCGGGTAGTCACGCGAGATCGCGGCGAGCGCATTCGCCTTCGTGCCATCGAGATGGAAGCTCGCGACGAAACTGTGCGGCAAGCTCGTGCCAGTGGCGGGATCGAGCATGAGGAAGAAGTTCGCGCGGAACGAAGTCCAGTCGACGCGACGGATGCTGCCGATGCGTGCCTCGATCTCGCGCTCGCCGACGCGCAGCGTCAGCGTGTCGCCGAGTTTCAGATGGAACAGGTCGATCCACATCTGGTCGACCGACAATTGCGGTTTCGTGCTGTTCGCGTCGAACCAATGGCCGCTGACCAGGGTGTTCGCCGGTGGCAGTTGTGCACTCCAGCTGACGCGCACCTCGCCGCTGATCGCGCTGCTCGCGCGGCGGTCGTCGCCGTAGTCGGCGGCATCGGGTGCGTGGCCGTTGATCGCAACGAGCTTGCCCGCAGCGAGTGGCAATACATTCACATTGCCCGCGCCGAGCGCGTGCAGGCGCTGCTGCATCGGTTCGCTTTGTTCCGGCTGCAGGTTGATCATGAACCAATTCGGCGTGTCGGTCGGAAGTTCCGCACGCCAGTGTTCGAGCAGCGAGGGTCCGATCACGCCGAGCAAGGCCAGCGCGGTGAGACTCAGCGCGAGCGCGCCAGCCTGCAGCAGGGTCAGCGCGCGACGTCGTACCAGATTCGCAAGTCCGAAGCGCAACGCGCCGCGCAGGCGTGTCGACGGGATCCGCACGCACCACAACAACGCGAAACCGAGGATCAGGGTTGCGATCGCAACACCGGCAAAACCCAGTGCGAGCGTCAGTGCAAGACGCAGGCTGCCCGCGCCGAACAGCACGAGCAAGGCACCCACCACGACGGGCAGCAGATACAGCGTGTCGAAGCGCCGCACGCGCGTAGTGAGGTCGTGTCGGAATACGCGCATTGGTTCGACGTCCCGCAGGCGCAACAGCGGCGGCAGCGCGAAGCCGAACAGCACGGCGAGACCCACGACATATGCGGCCAATGGCGGGCCCCACGGCAGTCCAGGCGGCGCGCCGGGCAACAATCCACTGGCGAGACTGAGCACGACCTGCTGCAGCGCGAGTCCGAGCAACAGACCGGCCGCGCACGCGGGCAGGGCGAGCAGGGTCAGCTCCAGGATCAGGGCGGAGATGATCTCGGTGCGACTCGCACCGAGGCAGCGCAGCAGGGCGACTTCTTCGGTCTTGCGTCGAGCGAAACGTTGTGCGGCGAGGGCGACCGCAACGCCGGACAGAAGTGCGGCAAGCAAGGCAGCGAGGCGCAGGAAACTCTCGCCGCGTTCGAACGCGCTGCGCAGATTCTGTTGCGCATCCTCGACCGTGGTGATTTCCGCCCCATCGGGCAAATGCGATTTCGCCCAGGTTGCGTACGCCCCTACATCGCGTTCGCGTCCAGCCACCAACAGGCGATAGCGCGCGCGACTGCCGACGCCGAGCAGGCCGCTCGCCTGCGCGTCGGCAAGATTCATCAGTACGCGCGGTGCGAGACGGAACAGATTGCCGCCGTCCGGCGACTTGTCGATTTCGCCGCCGATGACGAGGTCGCGCCCGCCCAATTGCACGCGCGCGCCAACCGCGACGTCCAGCGCGACGAGCACGGCGTGGTCTGCGTAGATCATTCCGGCCGGCGGTGCGTGCGCGGCCACTTCGCTGCCGGTTGCATCGCGCACGCTGAGCGCACCGCGCAGCGGGAATGCGTCGTCGCTGGCGCGCACGTCGCACAGGCGGCTCTTGTCGCCGACGAAGACGACGCTGGGAAAGTCGGCGAGCACATTGGTGGCGAGGTTTCGACTACGCGCTTGCGTCGCGAATTCCGGCGGCAGCGCATGGCTGGCACCGACGCCGAGATCACCGCCGATGAGTTCCGCCGCGGAGGCAACCAGTGCGCGTTCGACGCGGCTTGCAAGGGTCGCGACGGCCGTCAGCGCGGCAACTGCAAGTACGAGCGCGGCCGCGAGCGTCGCAAGCTCCGCGTGGCGGAATTCGCGGCGCAGGCTGCGCGCGGCAAACGCGAGCGGCTTCACGCCTCGGTCCCGGCAATGCGCCCTTCGAGCAGGTGCAGGCGACGTGCGCAGCGCGCGGCGAGCGTCGCGTCGTGGGTGACCAGCACCAGGGTCGTTGCATGTTCACGGTTCAACGCGAACAAAAGGTCGCCGACGGTGGTGCCGGTGCGCTGGTCGAGGTTGCCCGTGGGCTCATCGGCGAACAGGATTTCGGGTCCATGCACGAATGCGCGCGCGAGTGCGACGCGCTGCTGCTCGCCGCCGGAGAGCTGCGCTGGATAGTGATGCCGGCGCGCAGCAAGGCCGACTCGCGCAAGCGCTTCCGCGGCGCGTTCGCGCGCGTCGTCGCGACCGTCGAGCTCGAGCGGCAGCATCACGTTCTCTTCGGCGTTCAACGCCGGCAACAAGTGAAAGCTCTGGAAGACGAAGCCGACGCGGCGACGACGGAGACGGGCTCGCCCTTCTTCGTCGAGCAGGTCCAGGCACACGCCGGCGAGCGTGATCGAACCTGCGGTCGGGCGATCCAGTCCGGCGAGCAACCCCAGCAACGTGGTCTTGCCGGAGCCGGACGCACCGACAATGGCGAGGCTGTCGCCAGCTGCGACATCGAGGCCGACATCGTCGAGGATGGTCAGGCGACCGTCGGGACCATCGACGATTTTGCTAATCTGGGTGGCACTCAACGCGCTGGCGACTGGCTCACTCATGTTTCGTGCTTTCCTGTTCCTGCTACTTTTCGGTGGATGTGTTTCATCGTTCGCCGCATCGCCACCGCCCTTGCTGGTGCTCGGCGATTCGCTCTCCGCGGGGTATGGCTTGTCGCCGCGTGATGGCTGGGTGACCCTGCTCGAACAACGATTGCAACAGTCGCAACCCGTGCGAGTCGTGGTCAACGCGAGCATTAGCGGCGAGACCAGCGCAGGCGGACTGGCGCGCCTGCCTGCCCTGATCGCCGAACACAAACCCGCCCTGGTGATCGTGGAGCTTGGTGCGAACGACGGACTGCGCGGATTGCCGCTGGCCGAGATCCACGCCAATCTCGCGAAGATCCTGACCGCGATTCAGGCGAGCAAAGCGCGCGCCCTGCTGGTCGGCATCGAATTGCCGGTCAACTACGGACCACAATATCGAGACGGCCTGCGCACGATGTATCGGGGCCTTGCGGCGGAATTCAATGTACCGCTGCTGCCCTTCCTGCTCGACGGCGTCGCGCTCGACCCCGCTTTGATGCAGGACGATGGCCTGCATCCGAAGGCGGCGGGCGAGCCGCGCGTGCTGCAGAACGTCTGGGCCGTCCTGGCGCCCATCCTGGGCACCGTGCCCGTTCAGCGCTGACGGCAAACAAAATTTTAATGCAGCGGTACTCATTGGACGGCTCGAGATGGGCCTTACGGCACATGCCGCGTGCACACAGGATGTTAGGCTGCCGCGCTACGTGTGGCGTTCGCCGCACCCCCCTGTCGACTCATCCGCCTCCGCAAGGACGATCCATCCATGTTCCGAACACGACTTTTGACAACGACGATGACCCTGATCTTCTCAGGTGCCGGCGTCATGCTCGCCAACGCTCCCGCTACGGCTGCCGCCAAGGTCGCCGCTGCACTGCCGGCCAGCAATCCCTTTGCGGCTGCAAGCACGCTTCCGTTCCAGGCGCCGCCGTTCGACAAGATCAAGGCCGCCGACTACGAGCCAGCCATCGAAGGTGGCATGCGCGCGCAGCTTGCGGAGGTTGCCAAAGTGGCTGCGCAGAAGGATGCGCCGACCTTCGCGAACACGATCGAAACCATGGAGCGCAGTGGCCAGTTGCTCAACCGCGTCGGTGCGGTATTCGGTGCGGTCACCGGGGCCGACACCAACGACACCTTGCAGAAGGCGCAGGAAGACCTCGCGCCCAAGCTGGCGGAGCACCAGGACGCCATTTTCCTCAACGACAAGCTGTTCCAGCGCGTGAAGACGCTTTACGACACGCGCGCGACGCTCGGTCTCGACGCCGAACAGGTGCGCCTCGTCGAACGCTACTACCAGAACTTCGTGCGCGCCGGCGCGCAACTCAACGACGGCGACAAGACCAAGTTGCGTGCGCTGAACAAGGAAGAGTCGACGCTGTCGACAGAGTTCCAGAACAAGCTGCTCGCGGCAACGAATGCGGGTGCGGTGATCGTCGACAACAAGGAAGCGCTGGCCGGCTTCTCCGATGCCGACATCGCTGCCGCTGCCGACGCGGCGAAGACGCACATGGCTGCGGGCAAGTTCGCGATCGTGCTGCAGAACACGACGCAGCAACCCGCGCAGGTGAACCTGCAGGATCGCGCCGTGCGTGAGCGCCTGTTCAAGGCCTCCACCGAGCGCGCCGAACACAGCGATGCAAACGATACGCGCGCGATCATCCAGCGCCTCGCCGTGCTGCGTGCCGAGCGCGCCAAGTTGCTCGGCTTCCCGAACTTCGCCGCGTACACGCTCGACGACCAGATGGCGAAGACGCCCGAGGCGGCCGAGAAGCTCATGACCGACATGGTTCCGGCGGCAACGGCAAAGGCGCGCAGTGAAGCGGGCGCGATGCAGGCGCTGATCGACAAGAATGCGGGCGGCATCAAGCTGGCGCCGTGGGACTGGCAGTACTACGCCGAGCAGGTGCGCAAGGACAAGTACGACCTCGACGAGTCGCAGGTGAAGCCGTACTTCGAGATCAATCGCGTGCTCAACGACGGCGTGTTCTACGCCGCGAACCAGCTCTACGGTCTGA
>JBDSXV010000011.1:0-6502 GCA_039926025.1 Dokdonella sp. | reverse complement strand
CCGGCATACCGGCCATCCATGGCCATCGCCGGGAATTGCTCCTGCATTCCCGGCATACCGGCCATCCATGGCCATCGCCGGGAATTGCTCCTGCATTCCCGGCATACCGGCCATCCATGGCCATCGCCGGGAATTGCTCCTGCATTCCCGGCATACCGGCCATCCATGGCCATAAAACGACGAAGGCCCGCACTGGGCGGGCCTTCGTCACGTAGTTGGTTGTTCAAATCTCGGCTACGCGCCAGCCCACCTGTTTGTGCAGGGGTTATTATTCGAACGATTATTATTGTTGCCGGCGCGCACAGGGCCACACGCGACAGGCGTGGCGGAGGCAGGAAGCATGGCGGTGCGGCAAGACATGCGTCGATAGAAACAGATCAGCACGCTCGATGCAAGCGCTGACTGAGATCAGCAGCCTCGCACTGGTAACCTTGGCATCGCGTCGACTTCCCATCGGTTTGCAAGCGGTTCCAGGGTGCGGCAAAGCTGCTTTTTTGTGACCTCACCTCTGCCGGATGCGTGCGGGATAGCCTTTTTTCCGTTCGATCACGGAAATCAGCCGCGCTCAAGCGCATCCGAACGCCATCGCCGCAGAAAATTTCTGCAACATGGAGAAATTTTCTCCATCGTCCGAGCAAATTTTCCGTTGTCACGCGGAAATTTTCTGCATGGATGCGGACCATTTCTGCAGCATCGGGGTCAGATTCTTTTATGCCCCACTTCTTCAACGGTCCAAGCCTGTCACTTTCACCTCCACTGCTGCGCTTCCCACTGCAGGTGATTGCTCTCGCACTCACCGTGCCGATTTCAGGGCCGGCGCAGGGGCGACTATCCGAACGGTGATTGTTGTTCCCGACGCATGCTGGCCCGCATGCGATATGCTTGGCTGAGGCAGGAAACACGGCGGTGTGGCAGGACATGGGCGGATAAAAGCAGATCAACGCCTGATGAGATCGTCGTCTCGGGTGAGGCGGCCTTGTCCGCGGTTTCAAAGCCGCAGCTTCAAACCTGCTCTATATGACTCACCAGCAATTGCAGCCGATCGCGTCCGTTCCACTGGTCGACGTCCAGCTGGTACACCGCCCGCAGGCGAGATGGCGGAGGCATCACCTCGAGCGCATTGAACATGATCGCCTCGAACGATTCGCCACGCCCTTCCAGACGGAGCTTGAGCTTCAAATGGCGTTCGCCGACCGCGCGCCAGGATTCAACGTCGAATACGTTGTCGAACGCCGGTTCTGCAAAACCCTGCCCCCACGGTGCGGCGTAGCGCAACGCGTGCGCGGCGTCGAAGCTGAAATCGCCGGCAGCCAGTTCGCCGTCGCTCCAGACGCATTGCGTGAGCATGTCCGCGTCCAGCCGACATCGTGCCACCGCATCGAACTCTGCTGCAAATCGCTCCAGCTTGGATGCCGCCATCGTCAGTCCGGCCGCCATTGCATGTCCGCCGAAGCGAATCATCAAGCCCGGGCACATCGCATCCACTTCGGCCAGCGCATCGCGCAGATGGAAACCGGCAATCGAACGCGCCGATCCGCGCAATTCGGCACTCCCCTCTTCTGCTGGCGCAAAGGCAACCACAGGACGGTTCAACCGCTCCTTGAGTTTCGACGCGACCAAGCCGACAACGCCCGGGTGCCAATCCGGTTCGTACAGGACGATCCCGTGCGGCAGCGCATCGTCGGCGCTATAGCGATCGAGGAAACCTGCCACCATCCCCTCGGCCTGATCGACCATCGCTGATTGCAATTCCTGGCGCTGTGCGTTGATCGAAGACAACTGCCCGGCCAACGCCGCCGCGCGCAGCGGATCGTCGCTGAGCAGACACTCGATACCGATACCCATGTCATCAAGCCGACCCGCGGCGTTGATGCGTGGTCCGAGCGCGAAGCCGAGATCACTCGCGACTGCACGCGTGGTATCGCGACCCGCAGCACTGTAGAGGGCAGTGACGCCCGCGCAACATCGGCCGGCGCGTATGCGGCGCAGGCCTGCCTCAACAAGAATGCGGTTGTTGGCATCCAGCGGCACCAGGTCGGCAACCGTGCCGAGCGCGACAAGATCGAGCAGCGACGAAAGATCCGGGCGCGCGCTCTTTTCAAGAGTGCGACCCTGCATGGCCACTGCGTGATCCTGGCGATCAGGATGATCGCCGGGATAAAGGCGTGCGCGCAATGCGAGCAGCAAATAGAACATGACGCCGACGCCCGCCAACACCTTGCTTGGAAAAAGGTCGCCAAGCACGTTCGGATTCACGATCGCGTCAGCATCGGGCAGTGACTCGCCCGGTAGATGATGATCGGTAACCACGACGCGGATGCCACGTGCGCGCGCCGCCGCGACGCCGGCATGACTCGCGATGCCGTTATCGACGGTGATGATCAGATGCGGAGCATCGGCACCGATCAGCGTGTCGACCAGGCCGGCCGACAAGCCGTAGCCATCGCGAAACCGGTTCGGTACGCGATACGCGACATTGCCAGCGCCCAGCATGCGCAAACCGCGCACAGCGACGGCGGTGCCGGTGGCGCCATCGCAATCGAAGTCCCCCACGACGCAGATCCGCTGATTCGATGCAATCGCCGCGGCGAGTAGCTCGCATGCGCGTTCTATTCCACCAAGCGCGGCGGGTGTCGCGAGATCGGCCAACCGCATATTCGCCATATCGGCAGGCGCAAGCCCGCGCGCAGCGAAGATGCGCGCGAGCAGTGGATGCAGATCGGACGGCCAAACGTGCACACCGCTTGCGACAGCGCGACGTCGAATACTTGTCGGCTTCATGCAGGCGACATGTCTGTGGCAGCGGCTTCAGCCGCGATGCTTCCGGATGAGCCGATCGAAGGCTCTGCAGCAGAACCCGATTCCACGGATGGACAGTCAGACTTCGTAGCGCACGCCGGTGATTTCATAATTTCGGGTGCCGTTTGGTGCCTGGAACTCGAAGCTGTCGCCAGCGCTCTTGCCGATAAGCGCGCGCGCAATCGGCGACGACACGGAGATCAGCCGCTGTTTGATGTCCGCTTCGAGGTCGCCAACGATCTGGTAGCTGATTTTTTCGTCGGTATCTTCATCGATGAGATCGACGATAGCGCCGAACACGACGCGTGTACCTGCGTTGAGACGCGATACGTCAATGACGTCGGCGTGTGAGAGTGCACCTTCGAGCTCCTTGATGCGGCCCTCGGTGAAGCTCTGCATGTCACGCGCCGCGTGGTATTCGGCGTTTTCCTTGAGATCGCCATGCGCGCGCGCCTCGGCAATGGCCGCAATGATGCGCGGCCGATCCTGCGACTTCAGGCGATCCAACTCGGCACGCAGGCGCTCGGCACCCTTCTTCGTCATGGGGGGGCGATTCATGCCAGTTCCTTGTGCAATTCCTGCAAGCTGTTGACATCACCGCTGTCGCGGAAGTCCATGGAGTGCAGCAGCGCCTTGGCACCGCTGACGGTGGTCGAATACGTGACGCGATGCTGCAAGGCTTCGCGGCGGATCGAGAACGAATCTGAAATCGCCTGCTTGCCCTCGGTCGTGTTGACGATGAAGGCGATCTCGCCGTTCTTGATCAGATCGACGACATGCGGGCGCCCTTCGAGCACCTTGTTGATCCGCTCACATGGAACGCCGTGCGCGTCGAGGAACGCATGCGTGCCGCCCGTTGCGACGATGCCGAAGCCGCGGCCGATCAGGTCGCGCGAGACATCCAGCAAACGCTCCTTGTCCGCGTCACGCACCGACAGGAACGCCTTGCCACGTGTCGGCGCGCTGATGCCGGCGGCTTCATGGGCCCGTGCAAACGCGGCACCGAAACTGCGGCCGACTCCCATCACTTCGCCGGTGGAACGCATTTCCGGCCCAAGGATCGGGTCGACATTCTGGAATTTCAGGAACGGGAAGATGGCTTCCTTGACCGAGTAATAGTTGGGCACGACCTCGCGCGTTGCGCCTTGCGCTGCGAGCGATTGTCCGACCATGCAGCGTGCGGCGATCTTCGCCAGCGCCACGCCGGTCGCCTTGGCGACGAAGGGGACCGTGCGCGACGCTCGCGGGTTCACTTCGAGAATGAAGACCGTATCGACACCGTCCTTGTCGGCCTGGATCGCGAACTGGGTGTTCATCAGTCCGACAACCTTGAGCTCGCGAGCCAGCATCGTGACCTGGCGGCGTAGCTCATCCTGGATCGCCGGCGACAGCGAATACGGCGGCAACGAGCACGAAGAGTCACCGGAATGCACACCGGCCTCCTCGATGTGCTCCATCACGCCGCCGATCAGGACATTGCCTTCGGCGTCGGCGACAACGTCCACATCGACTTCGCCGGCGTGATCGAGGAAGCGATCAAGCAGCACCGGCGAATCATTCGACACGCGCACGGCTTCACGGATGTAGCGCGAGAGATCGGCGTCGTCATGCACGACTTCCATCGCGCGGCCGCCAAGGACATAGCTCGGTCGCACCACCAGCGGATAGCCAATCTCGCGTGCGAGTGCGAGCGCCTCGTCCGCGTTGCGAGCCGTGCGATTCGGCGGCTGGCGCAGGCCCAGCTTCTCGATGAGTTTCTGGAATCGTTCGCGATCCTCGGCGAGATCAATGCTGTCAGGACTTGTTCCAATAATCGGCACGCCAGCGGCTTCCAGCGCGCGCGCAAGTTTGAGCGGTGTCTGCCCGCCGTACTGCACGATCACGCCCTTGGGCTTTTCCTTGTCGACAATTTCGAGCACATCTTCGAGGGTGACCGACTCGAAATAGAGCCGATCCGAGGTGTCGTAGTCGGTCGACACGGTTTCCGGGTTGCAGTTGACCATGATGGTTTCATAGCCGTCCTCGCGCAGTGCGAGCGCGGCATGCACGCAGCAATAGTCGAACTCGATGCCTTGGCCGATGCGATTGGGACCGCCACCCAGCACGATGATCTTGTCGCGCGCGGTCGGCTCTGCCTCACACTCTTCCTCGTAGGTCGAGTAGAGGTACGCAGTGGTCGTCGCGAATTCGGCCGCGCACGAGTCGACGCGCTTGTAGACAGGACGCACGTTGAATGCGCGGCGCAGCGCGCGCACGGCGTTTTCGTCGGTACTGACCAGTTCCGCAAGGCGCGCATCCGAGAAACCCTTGCGCTTGAGCTGGCGCATGCGCGTGGCGTCCAGCGCAGCGAGCGCACCCGTCTTGATCTCGCCTTCGGTCCGCACGAGATCCTCGATCTGCACCAGGAACCACGGGTCGATATGCGTCAGCGCAAAAACATCGGCGCCCGACATGCCCGCGCGATAGGCATCGGCGACGTAAAACACGCGATCGGGTCCTGGCTCGCGCAATTCGCGCTTCAGCGTCGCCAGCCCTTCCGCTGTCTTCGTGTCGAGCTTGCTCGGATTGAGTCCGTTCTTGCCCGTTTCCAGACCGCGCAGCGCCTTCTGCAGCGATTCCTGGAAGGTGCGACCGATCGCCATCACCTCGCCGACCGATTTCATCTGCGTGGTCAGGCGCGAATCCGCGGACGGAAATTTTTCAAACGCGAATCTGGGGATCTTGGTGACGACGTAGTCGATTGCCGGCTCAAACGACGCCGGCGTCTTGCCGCCGGTGATCTCGTTGCGCAGTTCATCCAGCGTGTAGCCAACCGCGAGCTTGGCCGCGACCTTGGCGATCGGGAAACCGGTTGCCTTCGACGCCAGCGCCGACGAACGCGACACGCGCGGATTCATCTCGATCACTACAACGCGGCCATCCTGCGCGTTGATGCCGAACTGCACGTTCGAGCCGCCGGTGTCGACGCCGATTTTCCGCAGCACTGCGATCGAGGCATCGCGCAGGCGCTGGTATTCCTTGTCCGTAAGGGTTTGCGCAGGCGCCACGGTGATCGAATCGCCGGTATGCACACCCATCGGATCGAAGTTCTCGATCGAGCAGACGATGATGCAGTTGTCCGCCGTGTCGCGGACCACTTCCATCTCGAATTCCTTCCAGCCAAGCACCGATTCCTCGACCAGCACTTCGTGCACGGGCGACATGTCCAACCCGCGCTTGACGATCTCCTCGAATTCTTCGCGGTTGTAGGCAATACCGCCACCCGACCCGCCAAGCGTGAAGCTCGGTCGGATGATGGTGGGATAGCCGACCTCCGTCTGCGCCTCGACTGCCTGCTCGAATGTCCGTACGACACGTGCCTTCGGGCATTCGAGGCCGATCTCCCGCATCGCAACGCGAAACAACTCACGATCCTCCGCCATGCGGATGGCGTCACGCGACGCGCCGATCATCTGCACATTGTATTTTTCGAGCACGCCGTGGTCGGCCAGATCCAGCGCGCAGTTGAGCGCGGTCTGGCCGCCCATCGTCGGCAGCAGCGCATCGGGGCGCTCCTTGGCGATGATCTTCTCGACCGTCTTCCAATTGATCGGCTCGATGTAGACCGCATCCGCCGTCTGCGGGTCGGTCATGATCGTGGCCGGATTGGAATTGACCAGGACGACGCGATAGCCCTCCTCTTTCAGTGCCTTGCAGGCCTGCG
>JBDSXV010000010.1:0-34612 GCA_039926025.1 Dokdonella sp. | reverse complement strand
GTCTGCCACCGCAGGCGATGCTGGATGCGCTTGGCGATGACTCACGTGGTGAGGAAATCGAGATGTTCCGCGTCTGGTACCGCGAACTCTGGCGCCACAACGAGCAGCATTGGGGTCCGTTGCCGGCGGGGCTGGAATAGACCCCACGTCGGCGCGAACGGACATACAATCGGGCTGAAGAGCGGGTTGTCCCGCATGACGACGACAGCAGCTGGACAAAGGCGGATCGTGACTTCCAAACGGGCAGGCATCATCGGCGGCGTACGCATTCCGTTCTGCCGCAACAACACGGCTTATGCCGAGGTCGGCAACTTCGGCATGGCGGTGAAGACGCTCGGCGCGCTGGTCGAGCGTTACGGCCTGCATGGCGTCGAACTCGGGGAAGTCGCCTACGGCGCGGTCATCAAGCACGCGTTCGACTGGAACCTTGCGCGCGAAGCGACGCTGTCGTCCGGACTCGCGCCGACCACGCCGGGCATTACGACCGCACGCGCGTGCGGCACCTCGCTCGACAACGCAATCATCGTTGCCAACAAGATCGCGACGGGGCAGATCGACGCCGGTATCGCCGGCGGCGCCGATACCACCAGCGACGTGCCCATCGTTTATTCGAAGCCGCTGCAGCAGCGTCTGCTTGCAATGAATCGCGCGCGCGCGCCGCTGGACAAGATCAAGGCGGCGCTCCGGGGATTCTCGCTCGGGGAACTCAAACCCGCATTTCCTGGGGTCGCCGAGCCGCGCACGGGCAAGTCGATGGGCGACCACTGCGAGCTGATGGCGCGCGAATGGAAGATTGCGCGCGAGGATCAGGACAAGCTTGCTCTCGCCAGCCACCAGAAGCTTGCCGCGGCTTACGCGCGCGGCTTTTTCAGCGACCTGATCGTGCCGTTTCGCGGCGTTGACCGCGACAATATCCTGCGCGCTGACACCACGCTGGAAAAGCTTGCCACACTCAAGCCTGCGTTCGACAAGACGTCAGGCCTGGGTACCCTGACTGCCGGTAATTCGAGTGCGTTGTCCGACGGCAGCGCGGCCGTTTTGTTGGCCAGCGACGAATGGGCCGCGGCGCGCGGGCTCAAGGTTCAGGCGTATTTGACGCATGCCCGCGTCGCGGCGGTCGATTTCGTGCGCGGCGAAGGTCTGCTGATGGCCCCCACCATCGCTGTGCCGCGCATGCTCGCCGAAGCCGGCATTTCATTGCAGGATTTCGATTTCTACGAAATCCACGAGGCCTTTGCGGCGCAGGTGTTGTGCACCCTGCGTGCGTGGGAGTCGGCCGACTATTGCAAGAACCGACTCGGTCTCGACCGGCCGCTGGGTTCGATCGATCCGGCAAAGTTGAACGTCAACGGATCGAGTCTCGCTACAGGGCACCCGTTCGCGGCGACCGGTGCGCGCGTGATCGCGACCCTGGCGAAAATGCTCGACGAGAGGGGTTCAGGCCGCGGCTTGATCTCGATCTGCACCGCCGGCGGCATGGGCGTGACGGCGATTCTCGAAAAGCCGTAGGATCGCTTGGCACGAGTCGCCGGCCCGCTCTTCGCGAGAGCGGGCTGTGCAGCACGTCATCGGCTTCCGGGTGGAGGGTGAATGGAAACCAGCAGCTACGCGCTTGTCTTGACTGGGACGGTTTTGCCGAGCCACACGCCGGAGGCGGTGTGGCCTGTGCTCGCCGCGTACTTCCGCATGGACGTGGACAAGCTGAGCAAGCAATTGCTCGCGCGTGCACCGTTGACGATCAAGCATGGCGATGACCTGGGAAAGCTGCAGACTCTGCTGGAAGGGGTGGCTGCGGCCGGCGCCGAGGCGGAAATCTGCGCGCCCGATGGTCGCCCCGGCATGTTCGTGATGCTCGACAACGCGCCGCGCGGACCGGTGCCGCGTGTATTTGTCGAGGAACGCGTCGACTACGGACTGTGGGCGGCAAGCCTGGTGGTTGCCGAGGTCGGTTCGAGCACTTGGAAGCCGTACAGCGAATTCGTCAAGCCGGTCGCGGCCCCCTTTGCCGCGCCACCTGCGCCCGTGGTGGCGCCTGATCCGTTCACCGCACGCGATGTGGCGACGCGCGTGTCCACGCCGTCAACCCATTTTTCCGTGGCCGGTGGCGCGACAGGTTCAATTGCATTGCCGGCAGGCGCTGCGATTGGCGCCGGTTTCTGGAGGCGCTGTGCGGCCCTTCTGCTCGATGGCGTTGTGGTCGGCGTTCTCGGTTGGGTTGTCAGCGCGATCGGCATGGTGATGCTTGGAACCGGTGGCAACGCGTCCGCGATCGTCGCGGGCTCCTTCGGCATGAGCTTGCTGCTGGTCATCATTGACTGGCTGTACTTCGCTTTGCAGGAGAGTTCCGCCGCTCAGGCGACGCTGGGCAAGCGCGCCATGGGCATCAAGGTGACAGACGACTACGGGCGACGCATTGGTTTTGGTCGCGCCACGGGTCGCTTCTTCGGCAAGATCATTTCCGGCCTGATTTTCTACATCGGCTTCATGCTGGCCGGCTGGACAGCGCGCAAGCAGGCGTTGCACGACATGATCGCCGGGACCATGGTCGTCTTCAGGGGCGTCGAATCCGGACAGCCGCTGCCGACCGATCGCCCGCCGATGCCCTGGTATGGATGGCTGGTCAATGGCCTGGTCGTCGGCGGATTCCTGCTCACCGCGATCGCGTTCGTGTTCTACGCCGGCGTGCTGATCGATCTGGTGCGAAACGGTCTGCACGGTGGCGGATAGCTCGGACCGCATCTCCCTGCAATCAAAAAAAGGCCGCCCTCGGGCGGCCTTTTTGCGGGTGCGGCGACTTTCAGCTGCGGAAAGAGAACAAGGTCGGCTTCCAGCCATTGCTGGCCTGGTAACTCTGGCCGCGACGCTTGCGCATGCGTTCGATCAGCTCGATGCGACGGGCTTCGGCCCATTCCACGCGCTGCGTCTTCAGCGTCGATGGATCGACGCCGTGCGCCGCCGCCTCGTCCTTGCGATAGACAACGAAGTCCTCGTAGGCCTCGATCTCGTGCTGCAGCTCGCGCACGCACAGTTCGATCATGATCGCGTCGTCGAGGAAGCCGAGCACCGGCACACTGTCCGGAATGATGTCTTCGGGGTTGGCGAAGTAGGTCAGGCAGGCGAGTACGCGCTGCTTGTCCTCGTCCGGCAATGCGAAGCCCTCATCGTTGACCATGGCGATCATGCTGTCGAGCTTGCCGAGTCTTTCGGCGATGAAATGCGGCAGCTTGGTCTGGTGGCCGTCGACGAGCAGCTTTGATGCGGCATCCGTCACTTCGCGCGCGGACAGATGCTTCGCTTCCTGTTGCGCGCGGTGCATGGCGTCGATGAAATGCTGGAGGTCGGCATCGCCGAGCTCGATGGTAATGGCGAGCGACATGGGAAGACTCCACAGGACTACGGCGGACGAGACTAGCTAGGCGAGGTAGGCGGCGTCAATCGGATCGTTGGCGATGACGTGCGTTCATGCCACCAGCACCATCGCTCGTGCCGCTTCCAGCAACAGGCTGGCGCTTCGAGAGCAGACCGTAACCCGTGTCAGAGAATGCCGGCCAGACCGGCGCCAAACGCGGTCACGATACGCGTATAGATCATTTTCAGCGGCAGGTCGACTTCGGGAAAGTCGCCGACGTCGGAATGGCAGTCGTAGAACCCTGGTGCGCCCGGCGGCGATTCCGTGCAGCCGGGTTTGAGCTCGAAGCTGGTCGCATAGCGAAAGGGCCACAGATCGAACAGCGGCAACGCGGTGGAGAAATCCGCGATCGCGTTGTTGATCTTCTGCAGCATTTTCGGCCGCTCGCGGCGGGCGATGGTCCATGCGTTCTGCGCCTGGGTGTTGCGCTGCACGGCCGCGCGCAGGCGCTTGGTGACGGCGCGGTCGTAGATGATGAAACCCGACTCGGTGTTGTAGTCGTCCGAGCGCGGATCGAAATTGTGCGAGCCGATCACGCTGACGCGGTCGTCGATGGCAATCGATTTGGCATGCAGGCCCAAGCGCACACCGCTGCGCTGCAACGGGGTCTGCCCATAGCGCTGGTAGCGTCCGCCGCTGCCGGCGCCGGCCAGCGCCTCGTAGTTCTGCACGAATTCCGCCGCATCGGCTGGGAAAGGCTTGAACTCGTGGATCTGGAATCCGAAGCGCTTTAGGTAGCGTTTCTTGTACTTGTAAGAAAGCGCATAAACGTAGAACGCATCGGTTGCCGCGAGCGAGTTGGTCGAGACCACGATCGGCATGCGCGGCTGTTTGCGGTGCAGGTCGAGGAAAATGTCGCGCGCACGCGGACTCAGTACGAGATACGGAGTCTCGAACATGATTCCTTCACGCGCACTGGCGAGCAGCTGGCTGATGCGCCTGGTGAGTTCTTGCGCGGCCGGATCGTCGGGTCGCACTGCTTTGTCCGGTGCGTCCGAGAAGTAGTCGACGCGCGCGACGCGCAAGGCATCCGCGCTGAAGTGGTCACGGATGTAACCTGCGTCGGCGGCGCGTGCGCGCAGCGATCGAATGCGCGGCCAGTCCACGATCGCGGGCGCTTCAAGCGCCGTGCTGGCGTCGCCATCCTCGACGATACGCCCGTTGACGTCGTTGAGCCGGGTCAGTGGCACACTGCGTGGGTTCGACCAGAACCGGTCGAACGAAGCCTGCATTTCCGCGCCGGTCGAAGGTCCGGCAACCAGCGCGTCACGGTCGCGGTAGTCGAATTCCTGATCCCAGTCGAAATAGCGATTCTCGTAATTGCGGCCGCCTGCAATGCCGATTTCACCATCCACGAGGAACAGCTTGTTGTGCATGCGCGAATTGAATTTCGAGAAGCAGCACAGCAGTCCGGCAGCGAATTCCAGTGGTTGCGTGACGGCTTCGTCGAAGGTCGGGTTGTACAGCTTGAAATCGAGGTTCGCGTGCGCGCGCGCAATGCGCGCGAGCCATTCGACATCGTCGAGTGCGAACAACTGGTCAGACAGCACGCGTACGCGCACGCCCCGCCGCGCAGCAGCGATCAGTTCGTCGAGCACCAGCCAGCCGGCATCATCCTCGGCCCAGATGAAGGTCTGGATATCGATGCTTTTCCTTGCCGCACGAATCAGGTGGATGCGCAGCAGCAGCGCATCCTCGCCGCGTTCGAGCAGATTGACGTAGTGCACCGGTGCCTGCGGCGTGCTTGCCGCGCGCGCCGCATCGGCAAGCGCTTGGTAGGGCGATTCGATGGCGCAGTGGTCCGCGCGATTGCAATTGACGTCTACGGGCCGTGATTTGGCGACCAGCGCGCTGGCCTGGCGTGCGAGTGGGCGATTCAGGCCGCACGCCGACAGCGACAGCAGCAGAGCGGCCCATGTCGCATACAGGAAGCCGTGGGCGACATGCCGGCGGGCGCCAGACGAGGTCATGAGCTTGTCGCCGCGCTCATCGCGCCGGCGCGGCGGTCGCGTACACGCTGAGGCGCAGTTCCACCCGATCGCCGAGCGTGCCGTGACGCGAATGCATGCCGAATATCGAGCGCCGGATCGAGCCTTCGACCTCGATCGGACAGTCGTAAGCGGGCCGATCGCATTCGGCTGGCAGCAGCTGGAAACCAACGGGTTGGCGGACACCGCGCAGGGTCAGGATGCCGGCCAGTTCGCCGCCCTCGCGCAGGCGCGCCTGCGGGATCGGCTCCGAGCTGAAATCGATCTGCGGATACTGCTCCGCATCGAAAAATTCCGACGATTTCGCCCATTCTTCGCTGCTATGGCTGTCCATGCTGATCGCGTTGACGTCAATATGCGCATCGACGCTGACCTGATTGCGAAAATGATCCACATGCACGCTGCCACTGACTTTGCCGAAGCGACCACCGACCCTAAGCAGCCAGATGAGCCGGACGCGGAAATCCACTTGGGATCGCACCTGATCCAGTTGAATCACGTCGATACGACCGCCGTCGGCCGGCGCTGCGCGCATTTTCTGGGGCATCGCGGTGAACCCGGTCAGCGCAACCAGTGCGGTTGCGATGGCCAGCGGGTGCCTGATCGACCACTCCACTGTTGCGCTACTACGGCCACCAGAAATAGCGGGCTTCGGCACTCCCCGGCTCAATACCCTCGCCCTCCGGCAGGCTGAGCCAGGCGACGCTGGCCGGCGGCATGCCGCGACCGGAATCCGAGGCGCCTTCGGTCAGCAACGCAACCAGGTTTTCCAGTCCAGGGTTGTGCCCCACCAGCATTACCGAACCAACATCGGTGTGGTCGTCGAGTACACGCAGCAAGGTCGCCGGCGTGGCCTCGTAAATACGAGCTTCGCTGCGCAGATCGGCGTAGCCAAGAGCGGCGAGCACACGTTCGCAGGTCTCGCGCGAGCGCGCAGCGGGCGAATACAGTACGCGATCAGGCGCTGCGCCGTGCTGCTTGAGCCAGGCGCCAGCGGCATCCGCTTCGGCCTCACCGCGCAGGCTGAGGACGCGCGCCATGTCGTCTTGTCCGGGTGTCGCAGAATCAGCATGGGCATGGCGGAGCAGGATGATCTCGCGGGTGGCCATAGCAGGGTCTCCTTGGCTTCGATGCGTGATCATGCCCGATTCGGCGCGGGGGTAGTCAAGCAAACGACGTCGCGACCGGTGTTGG
Source organism: Dokdonella sp. (assembly GCA_039926025.1). GTDB lineage: Bacteria > Pseudomonadota > Gammaproteobacteria > Xanthomonadales > Rhodanobacteraceae > Dokdonella_A. The sequence goes on along the minus strand of JBDSXV010000010.1, from coordinate 28,021 downwards.
CTTGCCAAGCGACCAGCCGGGTCACCCGCTCGCGAAGGGGCAAGGGGTGCCGATAAGCAGGCTCGAAGCCTGGCGTGCGACGGCGGCGCCCGTCATCGATGACGTCGCGCCCACACCCTGGCGCGACGCCGACGTGGGTCTATCCGTTCGGGCTGGTTGCGGCGTCAGGGTTCGGCACGCCCCGATGGTGCTTGAATCCGCCTCGGCCGGCGCTCAGCTGATCGATGGTCAGTGTGTCGGCACCATCGCCGAGGCGGTCGAAACGAGCCATCGCCTTGGCTTCGAAATCTGCCTTGTTGACCGTGCTGCTTCCATTGCCGTTGCGCTTTACGAAGCCTTCGGCGCGTTTTTGCGCGCGCTCGGCAGTTGCTGCCGAATGCGCTATTTCGATCGCGTCGACGTGGCCATCGTGGTTGCTGTCGAGCTTGTCGAAGCGGCCGTCGACCCAGGCCTGGTATTCGGCACGGCTGACCACGCCGTCGTGGTTGGTGTCGATCTGCTCGAAAAATCGCTGACGGAACTCCGCGCGCTTGCTGGCGTGCGTGGTGGTCGCGTCGCTGGTCGGATCGGCGGCAAAGGCACTGCCAGCCGCGACCAGAACGCACGCGGCGCACAGGAGCGGGGCAACATGGGTGAGAAGGGTCTTGCGCATGATGGGATGCTCATCGAGCGGCCACGGCGACCGCATATCTATCGAACGCGAGCAAACCCGGTTTGTTTACACACGCAGTGCAAAGGTCGTGCAAAGGCGTGTCAAGGAACCGCGGCTTGAATAGCCCATGCCGATCGCGAATGCGTACAGCCGCGACACCGTAGGCCTCCCTTCAAGGCGGCGCGCAAACGGACCATCGGTGCGCACCACAATGATCGCCCGAGCGCCGTATGTCAGGGCCGTGGACGGGGATGGTGTCTGACCGGCCTGCCGCATCGCAGCCGAGACGGTTCCCTTTGTTGCAAGCAAACTCGGCCTAGGAATGCTTCTTCAGCCAGCGCAATAGCTTGGTCCAGTCGTCCTGATGGGCGCGCACCAGCTCGGAGTGGTAGTCGAAGATGCTCTTGCCGAGCGCATTGGCAAGCACATACCCCTGCGTGTCGCGCAGCTCGCCGATGAGCGGAAACGGGAACTGCTGCATCTCCTCGACCGCGAGCTGGGAGGCATTCGTCCAGGGCTTGAGCCGGTTTGCGATCACACCGACCGCGACCTTTCCGCGCTTGATCTTGGGCAGCTCGGCGATCTCGGCAAGAAAGGGCTCGGTTGCCTCGAGGTCGATTGCCGACGGCAGCACCGGCACCACGATCACGTTGATGTGATCGAGATAGTCGGCGACATCGCTGGCGCGGATGCCGGCGGCAGAGTCGATGATGACGCGCTGCGCGTCAGCCGGAACGAGCCTCTCCCAGTCGCGACGGAGGCCAGGCACGCCGAGGACGGCATTCACATGCAGGGCGCGCTTTTCGCACCAGCGCAGGGAAGAACCCTGGCGATCGGCGTCGACGAGGACGGTATTCTTGCCATCGACGGCGAAGTGCGCGGCGAGGTTGGTCGCAATCGTGCTCTTGCCCGCGCCACCCTTGGAACTCGCAACCAGGACCTTCAGCATGAAGCCTCCGTTGGTACGCAAAGTGGCTGGCAGGTTACACCGAGGGCGGCGTCACGCAAAATCGGTCGCGCAAGGGGTAGACTCGGCCGGAATGCTGGACCATCGGAGACGCGCATGAAATTCCCCTACAGGCTGGTCGCCCTCGCGCTATTTGCCGGCTCGGCGCAGGCGGCATCGGTTGCGTGGCGTGTTCCCGTCTATGCAGATATCACGACGGCACCAGGAATCGTCGAGCGCAAGCCGTTGTTGCCTGCGCAGAACCCGCTCGAGTACCAGTTCGGAGGCGAAGGCAGTTTTCAAGGCTACGTCATCGGTGGCGCTGCGCGCATGGATCCCGACGCGTTGCCTTGGCCGGGCCCGCTCTCGCCTTTCGTGACCAAAGTAGCCGCGTTGGATGGCCATGTCGTTTGGCGTTGGCAGCCAGATACCGACATCGCGGTCGACGGTCGCATTCGGCAAGTCAAGGTCGATCAAGAAAACGGTAGTGTTTACGTGATCGGATTTCGGGAGGTTGCGGGCATCCGAACTTCCCTCCTGGTCAGACTCGATGGAAACACGGGAATACCCGTGTGGCGCGTTGATGGGCCGCCCGGCAGCAGCGGCTATGCGGTCGACGCTGGGCCGTTCGGGGACGTCGTGGCCACCTTCTACAGCGCGAATTCGCAGTTCGTCGCCATGTATGCGTTACCCACGGGCGCCGAGCTGTGGAGCCAATCGATCCCTGATGCCAGCGATGACTGGGATGATTTCAAGGTGTCCTTCCCGAAGTCTTCCTTCAATGTATTGATCGCTGGCCACTACGCCACACCATTGCCCGCTGCAGAAACCGGGGTGCAGATTGCCGAGTTTGATTCGAATGGCACAGCCGGTTTCAGCAGGCGATATCCTGGTCCGGTTAATTCTGCCGTGGGTTCCCTGGATCAACTCAATCCGAGCGCGTACGGATTGCTGGATGCCGCAGGCGTGTTGAAGCAAATCGACCTCGCGGGTGACACTCGCTGGTCGCTTCAAGCGGGCATCACGATTCCGTCGATCGTGCAGATACTCAATGGCACCGACGGCCCCGGCGATGGGCTGTTCGTCATCGGCGATGTCGATACGGACGACAGCCGTCACTTGGCGGAGATCGATCAGATCGCCGCCAATACGGGTGAAACGCTATGGCACGCGCAGTTTTCCGACGGCGCGCCGCTCAGTGCCGCGCGGGCGCTGCGGCTGGGTCATCCGGAAGACCGGTTGCTCTTTGCCTGGACATCCGAGGACATTGGGATGCCGCGGCGAATGCACGCAACAGGGTTGGACTACTTCTCGCGCGAGGTCTTGTGGCAGGTCGATTTCGGCAGTGCCGATGCGAAGAACGAGAACAATCCCATCGACATCCAGCTGGCCCCGGACAACAGCGTATTCGTCGAAGCATTGACGAACGAGGCATCCGATATCTCAACCGCCACGTTGTACAACCTCGCCGGCCCGTTCACGCAGAAAATCTTCGCGAACGGTTTTGACTGATTTCGCCTCGATCGGCGTTTCCCGCGGTCGAAAAGCAGCTTCGACATCCGCGACGGCGGTCGCCGCGATCTCAGTTCAGTCCCCCAACGCCTCGCGCATGAATTCCGGCGAAGCGAGCGCGGCCTTGTGGATGTCGACGTTGTAATAGCGCGTGTCAAATTGCTTTGTTGCAGCACCACGCTCGCGGAAACCGCTCAGATCGGCTCCCTTGCGCGCCATCGTGCAGCTCCACCAGCCGGTGGGGTAAAGCGGCTGCGGGAAGGTCAGCGTCTTGACCGAACTGAAATCGGCGAAGCGCATCGCCGAACGCATCGCCTTGATGAGATCCAAGTGCACGAGCGGTGATTCACTCTGCTGCACGAGGATGCCGGTCGACTTGAGCGCCTTGTGGCAGGTCGCATAAAACGCAGCACCAAACAGGCCTTCTGCTGGACCCACCGGATCGGTCGAGTCGACGATGATGACGTCGATTGATTCCGGATCGCATTCGGCCATGTACTTGATGCCGTCGATGAACAGCAATTCGGCGCGCGGATCCTTGTTCGACTCGCACAATTCCGGAAAGTACTGTTCGGCGAGACGCGTGACGCGCTCGTCGATTTCGACCTGCACGGCGTGCTCGACTTCCTCGTGCTTGAGTACTTCGCGCAGCGTGCCGCAGTCCCCACCGCCTATGATGACGACGCGCTTGGCGCGCGCATGCGTGAACAACGCCGGATGCGACATCATCTCGTGATAGAGGAAGTTGTCCCGCGTCGACACCATCGTGCAGCCGTCGATGATCATCAGCTTGCCCCAGTCGGTCGTATCGTAGATCTCGATCGACTGATACGGCGTCTGTTCGGCGTGCAGCTTTTCCTTGATGCGCAGGCCAAACGACGAGCCTGAACGGGCGTGCTGCTCGGTGAACCAGCGCGGCTCGGTCGTGGACGGGTCGGTGACGGACTGCTCAGGCGCGGACATTGGTGCTTCCTGCGATTCGTTGTGGGCTGAATGGATGGTGCTGGCGCGATTGTATCCGGTCCATGTGGCACCGACATACGCGAAACGCAACACCTCGTTACACTAGGGGGCTTGGATTGCAAACACGGAGCATCGAGGTGACCGAGCAGCGCTGGACCGCCGATGAGGCGCGCCATACCTGGGCCGTTCCGCATTGGAGCGAGGGATATTTCGATGTGGCAGGTGCCGATCTGGTCGCGCGGCCGCGCGGTGCGGGCGGACCGTCGCTGTCGCTGCCGGCGATCGTCGAAGCCGCGCGTGCGCAGGGTTCGCGCCTGCCCTTGCTGGTGCGCTTCGCCGACATCCTCACGGATCGACGCGCGCGCCTGCAACGCGCCTTCGCGAAGGCGATGACCGAGTGGGACTACGCCGGTGGCTACACGCTGATCTATCCGATCAAGGTGAACCAGCAGAACCAGGTGGCGGGCGAGCTCGCCGCGTCTGCGGCACCCGGCTTCGGTCTCGAAGCCGGCTCAAAGCCCGAGCTGATGGCCGTGCTCGCATTGGCTCGGCCGGGCAGCACGGTGATCTGCAACGGCTACAAGGACCGCGAATATATCCGGCTGGCGCTGATCGGGCGCAGGCTTGGACTCGACATCTTCATCGTGATCGAGAAGCCGTCCGAGCTGCGTTACGTGATCGAGGAAGCCGCCGCGCTCGGCGTCGAGCCACTGCTCGGCGTGCGCATGCGCCTGAAGAGTCTGGGCGCCGGCAAATGGCAGAACTCCGGCGGCGACAAGGCGAAGTTCGGCTTGACGCCGCGCCAGTTGCTCACTTTGCTGGACGAGCTCAAGGCCGCGAATCTTTCGCACACGCTGAAGCTGCTGCATTTCCACATGGGCTCGCAGATGTCGAACGTGCGCGACATTGCGAACGGTATGCGCGAAGCGGTGCGCTATTTCGTCGAGTTGTCGCGCATGGGTCTTGCGATCACGCATATGGATGTCGGCGGCGGCCTTGGTGTTGACTATGAAGGCACGCGTTCACGTTCGGACTGTTCGATCAACTACGGTCTGGACGAATATGCATCGGCGGTTGTCGGCGCTCTCTCCGAGGCCTGTGCTGCACACGGATTGAAGGCGCCGCACGTGCTGACCGAGTCGGGTCGCGCACTGACGGCGCATCACGCGGTGCTGATCGTCAACGTCAGTGAGATCGAGGAGGCACCGCGCGGTGCGGTGCCGCCGCCGCGCGTCGATGAGCCGGCGGTATTGCGACGCCTGCGCGAGACGTATGCGGAAATCGACCAGCGTCCGCCGACCGAGCTCTACCACGAGGCGCAGTACCAGCTTGCAGAGGGCTATTCGCTGTATGCGCTGGGCCAGTTGTCGCTCCCCGATCGCGCCGAACTCGACGATCTCTACTACGCCGTCGTCAATGCGGTGCGCTCGCGCCTGAAACCCGACGAGCGCGTGCATCGCCAGGTGCTCGATGATCTCAACCAGATTCTGGTCGACAAGTACTTCGTGAATTTCTCGGTGTTCGAATCCGCGCCGGATATCTGGGCGATCGATCAGGTGTTCCCGATCGTGCCGATCGCGCATCTGGATCGCGCGCCGGATCGCCGTGGCGTGATTGCGGATCTGACCTGCGATTCGGACGGCCGCATCGATCACTACGTCGACGCCGACGGCGTCGACGTGAGTCTGCCCCTGCACTCGCTGCGCGAGGGCGAGTCGTACCTGCTCGGCCTGTTCATGGTCGGCGCCTACCAGGAAACTCTGGGCGACATCCACAACCTGTTCGGCGACACCGATGCGGTCAACGTGAAGTTGACCGACGGCGGCTATGAATTCACGCACAGTCGCCGCGGCGACAGCACTGACCTGATGCTCGACTATGTCGGCTACGACCTTGCAGTGCTGCGTGCTTCGTATCGCGACAAGATCATCGCGGCCCACATCGACGCGGGTGAAGCGCAGCGACTGGAAGCGGCGCTCGAGAAGGGGCTGACTGGATACACCTATCTCGCCGAATCCCAATAGGCGTGCAGATCCTCCTTGCCGTCATTCCCGCGTTTGAACGAATGATGGAATCACCATCGGACGAACCATGAGCGCTAGCCAAAAATGAATGAATTGAAAGTAGGTTTCGTCGGCCTCGGCGCGATGGGCCTGCCGATGGCGGGCCACCTCGCACGCGCGGGATTGCTCGCAGCGGTGTGGAATCGCTCGCATGACAAGGCCGTTGCGGCGGCGGAAGAATTCAAGGTCGCGGCGCCCGCGACGGCGGCAGCCCTGGCGCCACTGTGCAACCTGATCGCGCTATGTGTTCCGGCCGACGCCGACGTGCTCGATCTCGCGCGCGAGATCGCCGCCCATGCGCGACCCGGCACGATCATCATCGATCACTCGACAGTGTCTTCGGTCACGGCGCAATCCGCGCACGCGATCCTCGCTGCGAAAGGCTGCGCCTTTCTCGATGCACCCGTTTCAGGCGGCGTCGAAGGCGCGAAGAACGGCAAGCTCTCGGTGATGGTTGGCGGCGACGAGGCGACGCTGATTGCCGCGCGACCGGCGCTCGATTGCTACGCGTTGAAGGTCAGCCACATGGGCGACGTCGGCGCAGGACAGAACACCAAGGCGGTCAACCAGGTACTCGTCGCGGGCATTGCGCAAGCGGTCTGCGAAGGCCTCGCGCTATCCGAAAAACTCGGGCTGGACCCCGAGCGCCTGCTGCCGACGCTCGGTGCGGGTGCAGCCGGCAACTGGTTCCTCGAAAAACGCGGTGCCACGATGCTGCGTAACGAGTTCAAGGTCGGCTTCAAACTCGCGCTGCTGCACAAGGATCTGAAGATCGTGCGCGAGTTGGCGCGCGATGCGGGCACGGATCGCTCGGTGATCGAGAAATCGTTGGCCGACTATGCGGTGTTGCTCGCGCAAGGTTATGGCGACGAAGATATCTCTGCACTCATCCGGCTCAAGCGGGCGCGTTGAAAAGGCGCGCTCGCCCAATTAGTTGGCTCAGCCATCAAAGCCGTTTGCAAAAATAATGTCGGTGAATGGCAGCGCAAACTTCCACAGCTTCTTGTTCTGGTCGGTGATGTAGAGGGCACCGTTGACGAGAATGGGGCTTTGCCATTTCATCGAGCCGATCACCGGCGACGTCCACAACACGGCGCCGCTATGCGGATCACGCGCAAGAATGCAGGTTCCGCCTGCGCAGGATCCAGCGTGGTAGACGATGCCGTTTGCGACGATTGCCGACGTCGCGGTCGAGTTCTGCTGCCAGGTGGGCTGCAGATGCGGAACATTGGCGCCGGTCAACGTAAGCTTCAAGCCTGAAATGCCATTGCTGTTGGCCATATAGACCCAGGTGGCGCCGTCGCCCAAGGTATCCACCCAGATCGCCGGTTGCGACTTCAGTCCCGATTGGCTGATCGGCACGTTGATCAATTCGATTTCTCCGCCGACACCGCCGGGTGTGCCGCTGCCGCTCATGTTGTCGAGATTGATCAGGCGCAGTTTCGAATCCTTGCCTGTCTGCAAGCCGATGTGCTGCACCGTACTCGCGACCGGAGCGGGCAGGATAGACATCGAGGCGGAGCCGAGATCGATGTCGCTGCCATCGAGCTGGGCATAGTTCGTCGGCGTGTAGCTGTCGACCGGCAAGCCCGCGCCAGCCCCGGTCCCATCTGCGTGCAGCGCGAGCACACTGTCGCCCCAGTTGAAGCCGCCGGTGTTCGCATTGAAATGACCATTGCCGGTCGCGATGTAGACGCGGTCGGTCGCGGCGTCGTAAGTTGCGCCCGGACGTCCCCAGATGCCGCTCTGCACATCGTTGCAGTCGGTCACACCATTCTGGCCGTTCTCGATCATGTGGATCGTGAGCGTGCTGCACATCGTGTTGAATACGCGCTGTGCGCCGGTTGCCAGATCGACCGTCGTGATGTGACCCTGGTAGTCGCCGGCATCGCCGACGTAGCCGTTGTTGACGACGTACAGGCGCGTGATGCCGGCGGACGTCGCAAAGGCAAGTGCCGAGGCGCCCTTCTCGACCGAGGGCTTGACGGTCGCGATCTGCGGCCAGCCGCCCGTGATCGTCTCGGTGCCGTCCGCAATCGCGTACTTGTGCACCTTGCCATCGACGCCATAGCCGTACACGAATTGGCGGTTCGGATCGATCGCTGGCGACGCCTCGACCGGCGACGGGCCGCCGCTTGTTGTTTTCGACCACACCACAGTGCCCGTAGCGGCATCGAAGGCGGTCGTGCGGCCGCTCTGCGCTGTGAAGAACACCAGGTCCAGTGTATTCGCGCCGACGGTGATGCCCTGCGCGAACACCGGCGCACTGTTGGAGCGGTCGGTCATGGCAACCGAATATTTCTGCACCAGCTGGCTGACGTTGGCGGAGGTGACGGCGGCTTCAACAGCGTTGTTTGCGCTATGGGAGGGTTCGAAACCCCATTGCAGCCAATCCGCGGCGAACGCGTCTGCTGCGAACATCGATGCCCCTGCGATCAGGCCAACATGAAGGAGCGAGCGCATGCATGGCATGGTGAAGTCCTCTGGAGTGTCGATGCGACAGGGTGCGCATCGTGCGGGATTTTCCATCCTACGCCAGCGGGGTTGTCGCAGCGACCGGGAATCGTCGATCCCGTCGAGCAGGTCACGTTTCACGTCGGCGTGTATGGCAGCACGAGCGCGGCGCATCGGCTCCCAACCCGCAGACACTGAGACCCGTGTCATGGGATGACTTCCGCGGCATGGTACAAAGGCTATTCGCGAAGTCGGAGTGGCGTGATGGGCAGACATAGCCGGTTCCTGGTTCCCTTGGCGCTGTTGGCAACGTCGCTCGGGACTGCTGCGATCGTGCCGGCCGATCTGGCCCTGGTGCAGTTTCCCGATACCAACACCACGTTCGCGCAGCCGATCGCGATCACTGCGCCGCGCAACGGCAATGGTCGTGTCTTCGTTGTCGAGCGCTGCGGCGACATCCGCATCGTCAAGAACGGTGCGCTGCTCGCGACGGCATTTCTGTCGATCGACGTGAGCTGCGGTGGCGAGCAGGGCATCCTGGGCCTTGCTTTCGATCCCGCGTTCGCGAGCAATGGCACGTTCTACGTGACCTATACGGCGCCATCCTCCGATCCGCAGAGTGGCGCTTCGCAGGATCAGGTTCTTGCGCGCTATAGCGTGACGCCGGCTAACGCGGATGTCGCCAATGCGACGGGCGCCGTGATTCTTCGGGTGCCGGACATCGCCGACAACCACAACGGTGGCGACCTGCACTTCGACAGCCAGGGTTATCTGAACTGGTCGATGGGCGACGGTGGCGTGCAGGGTGATCCAAACGGATTCGCGCAGTGCACCGGGCGCAAGAAGGAAAGCCCGGCCGCCTGCTACGACGTCGGAACCGGCAGCGGTCCAACCTACTACCTGCTCGGAAAAATCATTCGTCTCAACGTCCACGCAACGACGGCTTCGGCGCCGGCAAATTTCTGCGGCGCAACGCCGGGCCAACCTGCGCCGTATGCGATTCCGCCAGGCAATCCGTTTGTCGACGTCGCGCAGCACCCGCAGGACTGCGCAGAAATCTTCAACTGGGGCTTCCGCAATCCGTTCCGCTTCAGCATCGACCGCCAGACCGGCGACATGCTGATCGGCGACGTGGGCCAGAACGCCTACGAAGAGATCGACTTCCAGGCCGCCGGCAGCGTTGGCCAGAATTTCCAGTGGAACCAGTGCGAAGGTCTCCACGCCTATCCCGGAGGCGGCCCCGGCTGCACAGGACCGACCGGCAGCATCAAGCCTAAACTCGACTACCCGCACAACGGAACCTGCGCGGTGACGGGAGGTTATGTCTATCGCGGGCCGATCACGCGGTTGCGAGGGCAATACGTCTTCAGCGACACCTGTAGCGGCGACATCTACGTCGTCGCGAATGCGGGCCCGGCTGTTTCCGCGTGGACATATGAAACGCTGGCGGGCACGCCTGGCATGAGCACGTACAGCTTTGGCGAAGACGCGCAAGGCAACCTGTATGTTGCCGATGGCAACGGACCGGTCTACCGCTTCAGCTCGGCCGACAGCATTTTCGCGGATGGCTTCGACTGATCGAACCGCGCGCCCGCTGCAGCGGGTGCGCGTTACTGCGCCGGGGTTTCCTTCAGCGCGATCGCGCTGATGCCGCTTTCGGTGAGCGAGCGCTTGGCGGCTTCGAGTTCGCTCGCACTCGCATACGGGCCCACGCGGACGCGATGCCAGGTCTTCCCATTGATGGTGACCGGCTGCACCTGTGCGACAAAACCCGCCAGCGCGAGTTTCGCCTTGGCTTCGTCGGCCGCCTTCGGTTCGGGATAGGAGCCGGTTTGCAGCACGTAGCGACCGGAGGCGATCGGGGTCGTGGCAGTTGTCGAATTGGATGGTTGTGCCGCCGGATTGGCGCGAGCCTGCTGTTCCGCCTTTGCTTTGGCCGAGAGTTCCGCATCCGGGATCACGACTTCGGCTTCAGGCAGCACCTGGTAGAAGTCGTAATTCTTCTTCGGCGGCTTCGCTTCCGCGACCGGCGTTTCAGTTTCGCGAGGTGCGGTCGCCTGCGGGTTGGGTTGCGGCAGGTCCTTCTTGCGCAACAGCGGCATCCAGTCCTTTACCAACACCAGCATCATCAGTCCGACGCCCAGAAGAAGGCCGATGAGCACCCATAGCCATGCGGGTCTCTGCGCGCCATTGCCGCCTCTAGTCGCCTGGCGACCGCTTTTCTTTGCTGCCATTACATGCTCTCCGGGGCGGACACGCCCAACAGGTCGAGTCCGTTCGCCAGGACCTGGCGCACGGCGGATGCCAAGGTGAGTCTCGCATCGCGCAAATCGGCGTCGTCGACGATGAATTGATGCGTGTTGTAGTAGGCGTGGAACGCACCGGCGAGTTCACGCAGATACGTCGTGATCAGATGCGGTTCGAGATTCGCCCCAGCGGCCTCGACGACTTCGGCATAGCGCGACAACTCGATCATCAACGCCTGCTCGTGCTCGCTGTCGAGACGCGCGAGATGGGCGAGACCGTTGTCGCGATTCCACACGAGGCTGCGTTCGACCAGTTGCCGCATGACGCTGGCGACCCGCGCATGCGCGTACTGGATGTAGTAGACCGGGTTGTCGTTGGTCTGCGCGCGCGCAAGATCGATGTCGAAGATCAGCTGCGAATCGGATTTGCGCGCAATCAGGAAATAGCGCGTCGCGTCACGGCCGACTTCATCGATGAGGTCGCGCAGCGTCACGTAACTGCCGGCGCGTTTGGACAGCTTCACTTCTTCGCCGCCGCGCATGACGGTGACCATCTGGTGCAGCACGTATTCGGGGTATCCAACCGGAATGCCGGCATCCAGCGCCTGCAGGCCGGCTTTCACGCGCGCGAGCGAACCGTGGTGATCGGAGCCCAGTTCGGTGATTGCGCGCTCGTAGCCGCGCTGCCACTTGCTGCGGTGATAGGCGACATCCGGCAGGAAATATGTGAACGACCCGTCGGACTTGCGCATGACGCGGTCCTTGTCGTCGCCGAAGTCGGTGCTGCGCAACCACAACGCGCCGCCTTCCTCGTAGGCATGGCCGTGCGCGACGAGTTCCTTCACCGTCTCCTCGACCTTGCCGTCCGCATACAGCGAGGATTCCAGGAAATACGTATCGAACGCCACGCCAAATGCCCGCAGGTCCAGATCCTGCTCGCGCCGCAGGTACGCGACGCCGAAACGCCGAATCGCATCGAGATCGTCGACATCGCCGGAGCCAATGATATCGACGCCATCGGCGTGCACGGATTCCCCATCGAGATAGGCGCGCGCGACATCCTTGATGTAGTCGCCGCGGTATCCATCGGCAGGCCAGGTCGGTGCGTCAGGCTCGACGCCGCGCGCGCGTGCCTGCACGGACAGTGCGAGGTTGTTGATCTGCGCGCCAGCGTCGTTGTAGTAGAACTCGCGCACGACGTTCCAGCCGTTCGCATCGAGCACGCGCGCGATGCAGTCGCCGATCGCGGCAGCGCGGCCGTGGCCGACATGCAACGGCCCGGTCGGGTTCGCCGAGACGAACTCGACCCCGGCGGTACGGCCTGCACCGCTGGTGCCGCGCCCGAATGCCGCGCCACGTTCGAGTGCGTCGCGCACTTCGCCTTCATACGCGGCAGAACTGAGGAAGAAGTTGATGAAGCCCGGACCGGCGATCTCGACCTTGATGACGCCTTCGCGCGCAGGCAACGCGCCGACCAGCGCGGTGGCGAGATCACGCGGTTTCCGGCCGGCCGCCTTCGCCAGCAGCAAGGCGACATTGGTCGCAAAATCGCCGTGCTCGCGGTTCTTGCTACGCTCGACGACAAAAACGGGCTGGCTGCCGGTCGGCAACGTGCCGTCCGCGCAAAGTGCGGCAATTGCTTCGAGAACGAGGTCGTGCAGTTGGTCTTTCACCGGGTCAAACCGCAGGGATAGCCGCGTAGTGTAGCCGCCTGCGCGCCGTTCCCGAAATCGGTGAATGGCGATTGCCCCGCCATGAATGCCGCTGGCTTCTGCCGTCAGGGGTGGTCGCTTGAAATCTCTACTTTGCGCACCCGCCATCGCAACAGCAGCGGCTCTGGCCAGGTAGCGGAGTGCAAAGAGTCTGGCGTTGGTGAGGTACGGAATGCCCACCTGCTTCGGGCGCAGGGCTGCAGCGATCTTCCGTCCACTCAATCGAGCAGGTCCGCCAGGGTTTCCCGATACGCCGCAATGATCTGGTCGCCGTTGGCCGGCGCCCCATGAATCGCGATGCGTGCGCGCACGCCCATGCACAAAGCCTTCAGTTTCGGGGCGTTGGCCTGCTTGCCACTCTCGAATGCCGTGCGGCCGGGTGCCGAGTGGAAGCGGTGCAGATCGAAGAAAAAGTGGTCCTGGCCGTCAGTCAGGAAGCCGAGCACGGGGAGCGCGCTCTCGCCCGCATCGAGCGAGCGGCCACTGAGCATTTCGCGCTCACGGCAAAGGTTTTCTGCCGTCGTGGCAAACTGGAGGAACGGTTCGGCGACGTTCGCGGTATCGAGGTCCGCGGCGATCAGCGCCAGCTGTTGTGCATGCACGATCTCCGTCTCATCGCGCCAGCCTGGGTGCCGGATGTCGAGGGTCTGATCGAGCTTCGCCGCCAACGCGCCACCACTCTGCACCAGGTCGGCCGCGTTGTAGAGATGACCGCCGGGCGGCGGACGCGCATCGAACGTGCTGCCGGCAATCATCAATTCGAGCGCCGCGAAGAGGTCCGCGTCACGCTCGGCAGAGAAGCCGCAGATTTGGAGAATGCGGCTTGTTTCGTCAATGCTGGCGCGCTCGTTCGCGCCAACACCGGCGATCAGCTGCTGTGCTTCGCGCTGGCGTAAATCGTGGCCTGCGCCAAACAACATCAGTGCGCAGCCATCACGCAGAGAAAATGCGCGCAGGCCGTTGGCTTCGACCAGACGGTCGATGCGCCCGCCGCAGATCTCGAGGATATGGCCTTCGTTGTGATAGGCGTGGAAGTCGCCACCCAAATGCCCGTGGCGCAGTGCGAGCCGCGCATAGGCGAGGCGGACCGCCTCCTCGGTTCGCGCGAAAAGAGTTTCGTCTTCGGCGCTGACGATGAGCGCCTGCCATTCGTTGCGACGTCGCGCGAGTAGCGCTTCCAACGGTGCCGCGCGCGCGCCGAGCAGGCTGCACGCGGACGCTACGTCGGGTAGGCGCCGTTCGGTCTCGTCCTCTGGGCATGCATGGGGGAAACCGAGTATCACGGCTCGAACATCTCGTCCCTGACCTGACCCTGAGTATAGGCTCGCTGCGGTGGCAACGGATGTCACAATCTCGACAAATGCAGTCCTTTGGACTGAGGGCAATCAGATCCAGCCGCGCTGCGCGAGGGATGTCGGCTTGCCGTCGCCGATGACGAAATGATCGAGCAGCCGTACATCAACGAGTTCGAGTGCTTCGCGCAAACGCAAGGTGATTGCACGGTCAGCCGCGCTAGGCTCGGCGACACCGGAGGGGTGGTTATGGGCGAGGATCACCGCCGCCGCGTTGTGCACCAGACAGCGCCGTACGACCTCCCGTGGATGCACGCTGGCGCCGTCGATGGTGCCGCGGAACAGTTCCTCGAATGCGATCACGCGGTGGCGGTTGTCGAGGAACAGGCAGCCAAACACTTCGTAGGGATAGCCGCCCAGTCGCGACTTGAGGTAGCGCCCACTCGCGGCCGGGTCCGACAAGGTTTCGCCGCTGCGCAGTTCCGCGTCGAGATACCGCCGCCCAAGTTCCAGCGCGCCAAGCAGTCGGCACCAGGCCACGGTTCCCACACAAGGTTTCTCTCGCGGGGTGTCGAGCAGGGCTTTCAGGCTGCCGGCGTCGACGAGCAAGTTGCGGCCAAGATCGACAGCACTCTGGCCGCGTCGGCCGGAGCCGAGGAATACCGCGAGCAGCTCCGCATCCGACAATGCCTGGGCGCCGCGGGCAAGCAGCTTTTCGCGCGGACGCTCGCCGTCGGGCCAGTCACGGATGCTCATGCCGCTCTCTGCTTGCTGGTGGCGCGATCTGGTCGATCGGATGGCGGCGTGCCGCCATCGTTTGATGGATGCTGACGGCCATGCGGTTGAAGGAAACAAGATCGGAAAGTGGGTGCATGGTCTCACTCTAGCCTTCGGTCGATGGCCGTCCGAGCGGCGCGCGGCGCGATTTTCAGTAAGCTAGCGGTTCTCCGTCCTGTCAGCGGTCTCCTACATGAACGGTTCGGCCTCATCCAGCAGGGCGCGTTTGCACCCACACGTCCATCACGCTGCAGTTCACAGCCTGCGGCCGCGCGCATGACGCGACGATCCACCCATGTGCCGGAGCGATTCGGCAAATCGGCGCCCCCATTGGCCGGCGTGCATGTGCTGCTGGGCGTTTCCGGCGGAATTGCGGCCTACAAGGCGGCCGAGCTCGTGCGACGCCTGCGCGATGCGGGCGCCGAGGTGCGTGTCGTGCTGACCGAAAATGCGGCGCGCTTCGTCACCGCCCTGACTTTCCAGGCGCTGTCCGGCAACCCCGTGCGCACGAGCCTGTGGGACGAATCCGCGGAAGCTGCAATGGGCCATATCGAGCTTGCGCGCTGGGCCGATGAGGTCGTGGTCGCGCCCGCGTCTGCGGACATCATTGCCCGGCTGGCGCACGGTCAGGCGAACGATCTGCTGACCACGCTGTGCCTCGCCACCGAGTCACCATTGTCCATCGCTCCGGCGATGAACCAGCAGATGTGGGCACACGCTGCGACCCAGGCGAATGTTGCCGCGTTGCGCGAACGCGGTGCGCGCGTGTTCGGCCCCGCTTCGGGCGACCAGGCCTGCGGCGAGTTTGGCGCGGGCCGCCTGCTTGAGGTGAACGAGATCGTTGCCGAACTCGCGGCGGCGCGCGGACCGCGTGAATTGGTCGGCTTGAATTTCCTTGTCAGCGCGGGGCCGACCTACGAAGACATCGACCCGGTGCGCTTCATCGGCAACCGCAGCTCGGGTCGCATGGGTTTCGCCGTCGCCGAGGCGGCTGCGCGGGCGGGCGCCGCAGTCACGCTGATCGCCGGCCCGGTTGCGTTGGCCACACCGGCCGGCGTGACCCGCGTCGACGTGCGCAGTGCGCGGGAAATGCGCGCCGCGGTGTTTGCGCACGTTGTTCAAAGTCATGTGTTTGTCGCTGCTGCGGCCGTGGGTGATTTTCGCCCGCACCATGTCGCCACTCAAAAACTCAAGAAAGCCGGGGAAAGCACGCTGGAACTCTCGCTGGTGCAGAATCCGGACATCCTCGCGGAAGTCGCGGCCCTGCCTGATCGCCCATTCGTGGTCGGATTTGCGGCCGAGACCGAGCGGGTCGAGGAATTTGCGCGCGCAAAGCTTGAACGCAAGCGCGTCGATTTGATCGCGGCAAACAAGGTCGGTTCCGATTGCGGGTTTGAGCGCGAGGACAACGCGTTGCTGCTGCTCTGGCCGGACGGCCGTGAGGAGTTAGCGCAGGCGGACAAGCGCGAACTTGCGCGCCTGCTGGTGGCGCGTATTGCGCAACTGCGCGCGCTCCGCACTGGCGGGCGCGCATGATGAAGATCGCGATGAAGGTGCTGGATGCGCGCCTGGGCAGTGAATTCCCGCTGCCGAGCCCGGCGACGGCAGCATCGGCCGGCGTCGACTTGCGCGCGATGCTCGACCGCCCGCTGACACTCGAACCAGGTGCCAGCGCATTGGTCCCGAGTGGCATTGCAATCCATATCGATGATCCGAACCTGTGCGCGATCGTGCTCCCGCGCTCGGGTCTGGGTCACAAGCACGGTATCGTGCTTGGCAACCTGGTCGGCCTGATCGATGCGGACTATCAGGGGCCATTGATGATTTCGTGCTGGAACCGCTCCGACGCGAGCTTTACCATCACGCCAGGGGAGCGGATTGCCCAGCTCGTCATTCTGCCGATCGTGCGTGCGGAGTTCGAGGTGGTCGAGGTTTTTCCGCCGAGCGGGCGCGGGCTGGGCGGTTTCGGCAGTTCGGGGCGACACTGAAGCGGGCGCGAGAGTGGCAGCTCGGGGGAGTGCAAGCCGGCTGCATGGGTGCGGCATGCCGAGCACGTTTGCTTCGGTAGCGAGTCGGGCAAACACCAACAAGGCAGGCTCCAGGCGAGACGTTCGCTGGGCCGCCATAGTCAACGGGATGATGAGGCAAACATGGCCGAAGCCGGCAGCAAGCAATTGAAAGCACGGCTGGCGCCACTCAAGGCGCTGCTTGAGCACTTTGCGCCCAGCCTGCGCGTGCTGGTGCCACTTGCGCTCGGCACGCTGCTGCTCCTGCTCGGCGTATTCCTCGCCTGGCAAGCCTTGCTCGTGTGGCGCACGCAGCATGGTATTGAGGAGGCGGAAAATGTTCGCGCTGCGACGATTGCTGCGCTCGCCAGCCAGATCGAGAAGAGCCATGTCGCCGCCGAGGCGGCGGTGGACGATACTGGCGTGCAGCAGGCATTGCGGCAGGAGGGTGCGGCGGGTCGGGAGGCCGCCGCGGTCGCACTCAAACAATTGCTGCCGGGCGCGACCGACGTGACATTTTTCAGCCCCGCCCTCGACGAAGTCCTGTCGGGTGACATCAAGCTGATCGGCTACGCCAAAGCCGCTGCGCTGATGCAGGCCAAGGTGCATCCGGAGCATCCACCTGCCGAGATGCGAGTGGAGCCTGAGACGGGCCAGCAACTGATGCTCGCCTTGCCGGCGCGCGTGGATGGCAAGGTAGTCGCATTTGCGGTGATCGAATTGCCGTTTGCCCCGTTTCTGCGAACATTCAGCCAGATCTGGATCACCAACGCGCATCTGGACTTGCGCCAAGGCGACGGCCGCGGCGATCAGGTGATTGCTGCCGTCGGCACCAGCGGCAATTCGATCGGCGATCTGGGTGAGCCGATTCCAGGATCCCGCTTGCGCATCGGCAACGCTGAACCCGACTACTTCATCGTCACTCCACGAAGTTTCTGGCTGGTCGCCCTGATGTCGTTGTTGTGTCTGCTTGGAGGCGGCGTCGCGCTGTGGCTGCGTCAGGTGGGCGCCGCGCGGGCGCTGGCGACGCTTCGACGGCCATCGAAAACGGCTGGCCCGGAGGTCACCCTGGCCGAAGCGATCAAACAGAAACCCGAGGCGAAAGGACCCGTTGTCGCGAAAGCGCCTGCCGAAGGGGCGCCCCCGAGAAAGCGTGCGAGCGAAGAAGTCGTCAGTGTCGACCCAAGCATTTTTCGCATGTACGACATTCGCGGTGTGGTCGGCAAGAACCTGACAATCGGGGTTGCGCGCGCCATTGGTCGCGCCGTCGGCAGCGAGGCACGCGATCGCGGCCTGCACGAAATCGTGATCGGCCGCGACGGACGTCTATCGGGGCCCGACCTCGTTGCAGCCTTGATCGGCGGCCTGCGTTCGACCGGCATGGATGTGATCGATATTGGTGGAGCGGCCACGCCCGTCATCTATTTCGCCGCCTTTCACCTGCGGGCGGGTTCCTGCATATCGGTGACGGGAAGTCACAACCCGCCAGACTACAACGGGTTCAAGATCGTGCTGGGTGGCGAGACGCTCTCCGAAGACGCTATCCAGAATCTGTACAAACGCATCGAGGCGGAACGCTTCGTCGAAGGCATGGGCGGCCTGCAGACGATTGACGTGAATCAGGACTACATCAGCCGTATTACCGATGACATCCAGATCGAGCGCAAGCTCAAGGTGGTCGTCGATTGCGGCAACGGTATCCCGGGTGCGATTGCGCCGGCCGTGCTCGAAGGCATCGGCTGCGAGGTCATTCCCCTGTATTGCGATGTCGACGGTACGTTTCCCAATCATCATCCGGATCCGTCTGACCTGCACAATCTGCAGGACTTGATCATTTCGGTAAAGCAGGTCGGCGCCGATCTCGGCCTCGCCTTCGATGGTGACGGTGACCGCCTTGGCGTCGTCACGGCGAGCGGCGAAGTGATTTTCCCGGATCGCCTGCTGATGTTGTTTGCGATCGACATCCTGAGCCGCAATCCCGGCGCGACGATCATCTATGACGTCAAATGCACCGGCCACCTGCAGCCGCTGATTCTGCAACACGGCGGCAGCCCGCTGATGTGGCGTACCGGTCATTCGCTGATCAAGGCGAAGATGAAGGAAACCGACGCAGCGCTGGCCGGTGAGATGAGCGGACACTTTTTCTTTGGCGAGCGCTGGTACAGCTTCGACGACGGTATCTATGCCGCCGCACGCCTGCTGGAAATTCTCGCCAGCGACATCGAGCAGCGCACGCCGCAGGCAATTTTCGACACCTTGCCGAAAGGGTTTTCGACACCAGAACTCAAGATTCCGATGCATGAAGGCGAGCACTACCGTTTCATGGAGGCTTTCTCACGCAAGGCGAAGTTCGAGGGCGCGCGCCTCACCACCATCGACGGCGTGCGCGCCGACTGGCCGGACGGATGGGGCCTCGTGCGCGCCTCGAATACGACGCCGGTTTTGGTGCTGCGCTTTGACGCGGACAATGCGCCGGCGTTGAGGCGTATCCAGGACGTCTTCCGCACGCAGTTGCTTGCACTCGACCCGTCCTTGCCGCTGCCGTTCTGAGTCAAGCATTTCGGCAGCCGGCATGGGTGCAGCGACTTCGCGCAGAAGATGAGTGCATTGGTGAGGCGCCCGGACTGCGTGCGGCGCAGAGTCGGCCGGGCACCGAAAAATCAGCGGGCTATTGGCCGCTCTGTGGGGCCGCCAGCTTCGCCTTCAGTTCGCGGTAGCGCACAATTTCCGCTTCGAAGGAGCCAACGGCATTCTGGCGCTCGCTCTGGCGACGTTCGACGGTGAGCCGTTGATCATCGACCTGCTTGCGCATCTTCGCCAACTGCCGCGCCTGGAAGTCCGACAGCGTCTTCTTGTTGCGCTCCTCGTCGGCGGCGCGGCCAAGCAGATCGGCCAGCGCCTGTTCCTGGCTGCGCAGGCTTATCTGCGCCGCCACGATTTGCTGATCGAGCATTTCCAGCTTCTGTTGCTGCGTGCGTTTGAGATCGCTTTCTTCCGGATAGCCGGAGATCAACTGCTCGTCTGCGCGTTCGTCCGCCGCGATCTTGTTCTGCTCCACTTGCGCAGTTGCTGCAGCAGCCTTGGCTGCAGCGAGTTCCGCCGCTGTCTTGGCGCGCTCGACGCGCTTGATAACGATGCCTTGCGGCCCGACTATTTCATAGCCGTACTTGGCCGCTTCCGCAGGCAGCGAATCGCTGTATTGCAGGTTGCCGGCACTGTCGCGCCATTTGTAGCGATTGCGATCGCCGCTGCCCGCGTGGGCGAACACGCCAACGCACGTGGCCAGGACAAAAAAGACAACACGGGGTAACGACAGGCGCATGGCAGGTTCCTCCGAGCCGCAGTATAGGCGAGCGGTGCGCGATTGCGCTGAGCGCCGGTTCACACGCCGTAGCGCGTTCTATAGTCGGCCAGGCGTTGCCGATCTGCGGCCAGTTCGGGATTCTCGGCTGCATAGGCGAGCAGGTCGGCCAAGCGCGCGATCGCGAAGCAGGGAACCCCGTGTTCGGCCGCCAGTTCCTGAGTCGCCGACAGCGTGCCCTGGCCGCGCTCTTCGCGATCAAGCGCAATCAGGACGCCAGCCGGCGTCGCTCCGCTCCTGCGGATCAGTTCGATCGACTCGCGAATGGCCGTGCCGGCCGTGATCACGTCATCGACGATGAGCACGCGACCCTTGAGCGGTGCGCCGACCAGCACGCCACCTTCGCCGTGGTCCTTCGCTTCCTTGCGGTTGTAGGCAAACGGCAGGTCGCGGCCGTACTGCTGCGCCAGAGCGGCCGCGGTAATCGCGGCAAGCACGATACCCTTGTAGGCCGGGCCGAACAGCATGTCGAAATCGATGTCGATGCGCGACGCTGCATCCGCGTAGGCCGTTGCCAGCGTTGCCAGCGCGGCACCGGAGTCGAACAAGCCGGCATTGAAGAAATACGGGCTGATCCGTCCGGACTTCAGCGTGAATTCGCCGAATCGCAGCACGTTGCGGGCCAGGGCGAGGTCGAGGAAAGCACGTTGTGTCTGGAGCATGGGAATGGTGGTTCGAGAATGGGGAGTCGGATTGTGCAGCGCGGGCCATCTCCGAGGAAGTCTTGGTCGAAGCGGCATTTTGCGACCACTCGATGGAGACGGTTGTCGGGATCACCACGCGAATCGGGTAGGCTTGCATCGATTCCCCATTCTTGATTCCCCATTCCCGGCTCCATGAAAATCATCAGCTTCAACGCCAATGGCATCCGCTCCGCAGCCACGAAAGGTTTCTTCGAATGGCTGGAACTGCAGAAGGCCGATGTGGTCTGCCTGCAGGAAACCAAGGCGCAGGAGGATCAGCTCGTAGACCCCAAGTTCCGCCCGGACGGCCATCATTGCTTCTATCGCGATGCGACCACCAAGAAGGGCTACAGCGGCGTGGCGATCTATTCCAGGCGCGAGCCGGACGAAGTGCGTACGGCATTGGGCTGGGCGCCGTTTGACGAGGAAGGCCGCTATATCGAAGCCCGCTACGGCAATCTGAGTGTGGTCTCGTTCTATATTCCCTCCGGCTCATCCGGTGAGGAGCGCCAGGGTTTCAAGTTCGAGGTGATGCAATGGCTGCGCCCAACCCTCGATCGCTGGCTAGCGAGCGGCCGAGACTACGTGTTGTGCGGCGACTGGAACATCGTGCGCAGCCGTCTGGACATCAGGAACTGGACCTCGAACCAGAAGAATTCCGGCTGCCTGCCTGCCGAGCGCGAATGGCTAAATACGGTCTGCGCTGACAACGTTGGTTGGGCTGACAGCTATCGGGCACTCAAGCCCGAAGGCCAGGATTACACCTGGTGGAGCAACCGCGGCGCGGCGCGCGCGAATGATGTCGGTTGGCGCATCGACTATCAATTCGTGACGCCATCGCTGCGCGACAAACTCAAAAGCTGCGCGATCCATCGCGAACCGAGATTTTCTGACCACGCACCGTATGTCGTGGAATACGCGCAGTGACGCAAGTCGTACGGGATTGGCGGCGAGCGCTTGGCATTTACGCAAACCCGCGCGTCTGTGCGATGTTGTTTCTCGGTTTTTCGGCAGGTCTCCCGTTCCCCTTGGTGCTGACGACCCTTTCTGCCCGTTTGCGTCAAGCGGGGATTGATCGCACGACAATCGGGTACTTCAGCCTCGTCGGCCTCGCCTACTCGCTCAAGTACTTCTGGTCGCCGATTGTCGACCGCATGCCCCTGCCGTGGCTGCAGCGACTCGGGCGTCGACGCAGCTGGATGCTGCTGGCGCAATGCGGTGTCGCTCTTGGTCTGGTCATGATGGCGCTGGGCGATCCGGCGATGGATGCCGCGCACATCGCCTGGTGGGCGGTGTTCACCGCATTCGCTGCAGCGACGCAGGACATCGCTGTTGACGCTTACCGCATCGAAGCTGCAGGGCAGGAATGGCAGGGAGCGATGGCTGCCACCTATCAAATCGGTTACCAGCTTGCCCTGATTTGTGCGGGCGCGGGCGCGCTGACTGCGGCGGCGGGGTATGGATGGTCGACTGCCTACCTGATCATGGCGGCGTGCGTCGTGATCGGTGTCGTTACAACCCTGGTGATAGCCGAGCCCGAGATCCTGATCGATCGATCGACGCTGGCGCAGGAAGCGCGGGTCGCTGCATTTCTCGAGCGCTCGTCGCATTGGCCGGCGTCGCTCCGGCATGTGGTCGCGTGGTTGATAGGCGCCGTCGTTTGTCCGTTCGTCGATTTCTTTTCGCGCAATGGGCTGCGTGCAGGCGTGCCGATACTTCTACTCATCATCACCTACCGCCTCAACTACGTGACGATGGGCGTGGCCGCGAATACGTTCTATCTCGACCTCGGTTTCACGCTCAAGCAGATAGCTCTGGTTTCAAAGGTGTATGGCGTGCTGATGACCCTCACGGGCGCTTTGTTGGCCGGTATGCTGATCAAACGCTACGGCATTCCGAAGACGTTGCTCGTGGGCTGGGCGCTGCTCACGATCGCCAACCTTCTGTACGCGTACATCGCCGGCATCTCGCCGGGTATTGAATGGCTCGCAGCGGTGGTGAGCGTCGACAACGTTGCAAACGGTATCGCGGGTACTGCGTTCATCGCGTATATGTCGTCATTGACCAACACAGCCTATACCGCCACCCAATATGCGCTGTTCGGCACGCTGTGGAGCTTGCCGGCCAAGAGCCTTGCCAGCCAATGGGGGACCATCGTAGACGCATGGGGCTACACGCCGTTCTTCATTTATTCCGCTGCGATTGGTCTGCCGGCACTGGTACTGATCATCTGGCTGATGCGGCAAGCTGCACCGCGCCCGACGACGCCTTTGTAGGCATCGCCCAGGCAATGTCTGCGCACGGTTCGGACATGGGCTTGTGTGAACGCTCGTGCCACAATTGCAGGCTTCAAGCAGGTCGGACCGTGCCATGGATATCGTGATTCGCAACATCGACGACGCCATCACTGAGCGACTCGACCAGATTGCCAACGACCTGGACTGGACGATCGACGAAGTGACATTGCACGCGCTGCGTTATGGACTTGGCCTGGGTGGCCAAAGTCTGGTCAGTCGTGAACGGCGAGATATCGCGCGCTTGCGCGGCGTCTGGAATTCCGATGAAACCGCGATGTTCGATGACGCTCTGACCGCTTTCGAGCATATCGATGGTCGACCGTTGTTCACGGAAAACGAGGACCCGCCGGCAAAGGCGCCGTCGCATCATCGCGGTGGTCCCCGCCACAAGCGCGGTTGATGCGTCAGGAGCGTGGTGCGGGATAGATTGCGCCCAACAGACGCGCACCTCGCGCACCCGTCACCACGGGCAGGTTGCCCGCTTGATCCGCCAGTCGCGCACGCGCAAGCCAAGCGAAGCCGACTGCTTCGACGTAGTCCGGATCGAGCCCCAATACTGCGGTGGTGTCGAGACGAGTATTCGACAGTTCGCGGCGCAACGCGTCCATCAGCGCAGCGTTGTGTACGCCACCGCCGCACGCGAAAACCTCGCGCGTATCGCGACCGTGGGCGCGCAACGCAGCGGCAATGCTGCATGCACTGAGCGCAAGGAGGGTCGCCTGCACGTCGGCGGGAGCTGTCTCTGCGGGCACTCGCGCGCTGAGCCAGTCGAGGTTGAACACTTCGCGGCCCGTGCTCTTGGGAGGAGCGGCCTGGAAATACGGATCTTCAAGCCAGCGTGCGAGCAGTGCGTCGTCGACGCGACCGCTGCGCGCCCAGGCGCCATGGTCATCGCGCGGAGCGTTGAGGTGGCGCACGGCCCATGCGTCCAGCAGGCAATTCGCCGGACCGGTATCGAAGCCAAGCACGCTATGCCCGGGGGTGAGGATCGTCAGGTTTGCAATGCCGCCGAGATTGAGGATGGCACGCGGTATGACCGGATCGGCGAACACGGCGGCGTGCAGCGCAGGCAGCAAGGGCGCGCCCTGCCCGCCAGCGGCGACATCGGCGCGACGAAAGTCGGCGATCGTAGCGATGCCTGTCCGCTCGGCGATCACGCTGGGGTCGCCGATCTGCAGCGTGAAGGGATGCGGTCCCGTCGGCCGGTGACACACCGTTTGGCCGTGCGAGCCTATTGCCGTGACGCTGCCTGCCTTGACCCCGCAATCGCGAAGGACGGACAGCGCGGCAGTGGCGAAGCACTCGCCAATCTCGACATCAAGATGGCCATAGTCATCGAGCGCAATCGACGCGCGGCTTCGCGCGAGCGCGATCACGCGTTCACGCAAAGCGGTCGGGTAGGGGAATGTGCGCGATCCCAATACTTCAAGCTGCGGCTCGAAGCGGACCAGCGCTGCGTCGATGCCGTCTGCGCTGGTGCCGGAAATCAGGCCCAGCCAGAGTGTCGACACCTTCGGCTCAATTGCCCGCTCGGGCGAGCTGGATGCCATCGACAAGCTTGAGTTTCGCCATCATCGGCGCACTTGCCTGCCGGAACTGGGCCAATTGCGCTGATGGAAGCGGCTCGGGCGGCGGCAGCGTGACTGTCAGCGGGTCGCGATGGCCGCCGTCGATACGGAATTCGTAGTGCAGGTGCGGGCCGGTGGCGAGCCCGGTCATGCCGACATAGCCGATGGTCTCGCCCTGCTTCACGTGTTGGCCGAGCTGCTCGCTGGCGAAACGCGACATGTGGCCGTAGGCGGTGCTGATGTGCGGATTGTGCTGCACGATCACGAAGTTGCCGTAACCTGACTTCCAGCCACGGAACACGATCTTGCCATCGCCGGCAGCGCGTATCGGTGTGCCTGTGGGCGCGGCATAGTCGACGCCCTGGTGCGCGCGCATGTAGCCGAGTATCGGGTGCATGCGTCCGGTCGAAAATGTCGACGAAATGCGCGTGAATTCGACGGGCGTGCGCAAGAACGACTTGCGCAACGGACGTCCTTGCTCGGTGTAGAACATGGTCTCGCCATCCGCATTGGTGTAGCGGATCGCGGTGTAGCGTTTGCCCTGGTTGATGAAGGTGGCAGCAATGATGTCGCCGTCGCGCAGGTGCTCGCCTTCCCTGTAAATGTCGTCGTAGACGACGCTGAAGCTGTCGCCCTCGCGCAGGTCCTGAGCGAAGTCGATGTCGTAGCCAAACGCGTTGGCGAGTTTCAGAACCATCGCGTCGGTGAGGCCAGCCTGTTCGCCGGCATAAAACAGCGATCGCGTCACCACACCATGAGCCACATGGGTTCGACGCTCCACCGAGCGTTCCACCGCCGATTCAGTCACGCCGGCAGCTTGGAAATGCAGCACCACACGCGTCGCATCGCCTCGCTCGAAGCGCATGGAGGTCAGCGCACCGCTCGCATCAAGCTCGAACGCGAACTCCTGGCCCGGCCGGATATGGCGCAACGCTGACGCGTCGCCCTGCGAATCCAGAGCTCGCTGCAGGTCGTTCGGTCCGAGACCCTGCTCGTGGAAGATGTCGGACAACGATTGGCCCGCGCGTACGTTGACGATGCGCCAGGCGGGCTCGGCGCCATTCGCGCCGTAGGCACCGATCGTCGCGTCAGCCTCGGCGCCAGGCGGCAGTTGAGGCAGGTCCAGCGCCATCGTCGTGTAAGGTGTAGGTGCCGCGTCATGGCGCGTTGCATTTGCCCATGTCGGGATCACGATGCCAACCAGGGCGGTCAGTAGAAGAGCGACGCCGCCGAGAATCCAGTGCTCGGCACGCCAGCTGACCGGCGAAGCGGTAACGTTCTGCATGAACGTCCAGCTCGACATGCGGGAATAGAAATGGAAATGCTTGCGTTGCGTGTGACGCCGAATCGCCAAACGACGGGTCTTGTGGCGGGCAGCTGGCAGGTCGTTCTGAAGGTCGGTCACTGGTCGCATTCCGGTCAATCGCCGGGTACCATAAATGTGTTTTGCAGCCGGCGTCAATGCCAATGGCGTCAAGGACTTGCGAAGAATCGTTGGCTAACGAATTATTAACTGCGGCGTCCGCTTCGAGTCGCCATTTCATTCATGATCAGCGGTGCTGCGGTCACCTGTTGCGTGACTGGCGACCTGCCCAGGGACTTCCATGACGGATATGCAAGCCGCACTCGACCTGATTGGTCGCGGTGCCGACGAAATCATCAAGCGCGAGGAGCTCGAGGCCCGTCTAAGGCTCGGCCGTCCATTGCGGATCAAGGCCGGCTTCGATCCCACCGCGCCGGATCTGCATATTGGCCATACAGTGCTGCTCAACAAGATGCGCCAGTTCCAGGATCTGGGGCATCAGGTGATCTTCCTGATCGGCGATTTCACGGGAATGATCGGTGATCCGACGGGCAAGAACGTCACTCGCAAGCCTTTGACTCGCGAGGATATCGAGGCGAATGCGAAAACCTACGCCGAGCAGGTGTTCAAGGTACTTGACGCCGAACGTACCGAAGTCCGCTTCAACTCTGAATGGTTCGGCAAGATGACGGCGGCGGACATGATCCGCCTTGCCGCCAAGCACACGGTCGCGCGCATGCTCGAGCGCGACGACTTTTCCAAGCGCTACGCCGCACAACAGTCGATCGCGATCCACGAATTCCTGTATCCCCTGGTGCAGGGCTATGACTCGATTGCCTTGCGGGCGGATGTCGAGCTCGGCGGCACCGACCAGCGATTCAATCTGCTGATGGGGCGCGCGCTGCAGGAGGACGCCGGGCAGCCAGCACAAATCGTGTTGACCATGCCTCTGCTGGAGGGCCTCGACGGCGTGAACAAGATGTCGAAGTCGCTCGGGAACTACATCGGCATCAATGAGCCTGCGATCGACATTGTCAACAAGACGATGAAAATCGACGACAAGCTGATGTGGCGCTGGTATGAGCTGCTGAGTCTCGACCGATCATCTGCCGATATCGAGGCGCTCAGGCGCGATGTCGATTCCGGTGCGCTGCATCCACGCGACGCAAAGACGGCTTTGGCGCGCGAGCTTGCGGCGCGTTTCCACAGTTCGGCGGCAGCGACTCAGGCGATTGAGCAGTGGACTGCGCTGGTGCGAGAGCAGCGCGTCGACGTTGACCTGCCCCTGCTGGATGTTCCCGTACCGGCCGGGGGTATCCGTATTGCGCCGCTATTTGTCGCGGCGAAGCTTGCGGCAAGCAATTCCGAAGTCACGCGCAAGATGGCTGAGCGTGCGCTGCGCATCGATGGCGCCGTCGTTGAAGACCGCGAATTGGCGTTGCAGGCGGGCGGTGAGCACCTGCTTCAGATCGGCAAGCGTGCATTCGCTCGTGTGCGCCTGACTGCCGTTTGATCGGCGTTGTTGGTGCACGCGGATCCCGTTCCAAAAATAGTTTGGTGAAAGGGTTGACGAATGACGAATTGGTTGTAGGATTCGCGGCCCTTCATTGAGAGGCCTGAACCGGCCAATCGGCGCAGGGGCATCCCTCCGGGATCGTTTGAAACGCGGTGCAAAATATTTGCTCCGCGGGCATTGACGAAACGGGAATCGGATGTAAGATGCGCCCCCCTTCGACGACGAACTCGCAAGAGCAAGTCAACGAAGGCGGTGCCCGGCGAAAGTCGAGCGTCGCGAAGCGAAAAAAGATCGCTTCAGGGTGTTGACGGAAACGAAATTCGATGTAAGATGTGCGGCTCCCTTGAACGAAATGTCTTGGGACGCGAGGCCAAAAAGGCCTTGCACGCAAAGGATCTTTGACAGTGTGCGCAGGTAACTTGTGTGGGCGCCTTGTGGTGGATGAAAGTCCATCGATACAAAGTGCGTCCTAAGCAAAACGTAAAAGCAGCAATGTTTTAACGCCAGCTTGGTTCACACTCAAAAGTTTGACGGAAGGGCTCTGGCCTGGAAGTCTGCAATTTCAACTGAAGAGTTTGATCCTGGCTCAGAGTGAACGCTGGCGGCAGGCCTAACACATGCAAGTCGAGCGGCAGCACAGCAGTAGCAATACTGTGGGTGGCGAGCGGCG
>JBDSXV010000009.1:0-6206 GCA_039926025.1 Dokdonella sp. | reverse complement strand
CTTCAGCCGCGATGCTCTCCTCACAAGAAGCATCGCGGCTGAAGCCGCTCCCAGAGATCAACGCAGGAAGTACCGATCAGCGCAACACGCGCACCTGCACCTGTGCGTAGGCGCCGCTCGCCGCGAGCGCAGTGATGTCCTGCGCGCCGGTTTCGGAGAACGCGTACTCAAAGTCAGCGGATCCCCGCGTCTCACCTTCGAGCTTGCCGTTGACCAGCCAAAGCACCTGACCGGTCGCGCCCAAAGCATGCAGGCGCAATGTCGCGGGTTTGTCGCTGTTCGGTGCGCGTGCGATGGCGGCGTTGTCGGCAATGCCCTCGATGCGGATGGGTTGGCTGGCATCGAGTCCGTCTGCTGTGCAGCCTTGCGCCAGCGGAGGCAGGCTCGCGCGACGACGCTGCGTGCGCGACAACCACGGATAGGCGAGGGCAGGCCAGCGCGCGATATCGATTTCGCGCGCCGGTTTCTCGCCGCACCCGGAACTGAGTCGTGCGCCAGCGGTATCGACACGCACATGCATGACGCCCGCGCTCCAGAGGGTACTGTCGCGTTCGGGCAACGTCGGCGGAGTCACACCGTTCAATATCCAGGCGCTGTGTTTCTGAAAGCAAAGATCAGGATGAGCAGGATCGAAGGCGAGACCGAGTGGCCAGCACACGTCGCTCTCGGTCACGCTTGTGGGCGGCGGTTGCGGCGCAATCGAGGTCGCGTTGCGCGGCAGGCTGTCGACGAGTTGAAACATCAGTGGTAACGCTGTGACCGCACCGTATTGGCCCGGCAACGGCGTGCCATCAGGACGGCCGATCCACACGGCAACCGTGTACTGGCGGGTTGCCCCGACGGCCCAGGCATCGCGAAAGCCGTAGCTGGTTCCGGTCTTCCATGCGACGCGCGGTCGCGATCCAGGATCGAATGTGCCCGGTGCATAACCGGGGCGCGGATTGGCTTCGAGGATGGCGCGGATGATCCAGGCAGCGCCTTCGGAAAGAATGCGGCGGTCGGTAGTTGCGTCATCGCGAGCGTAGCGCACGCGACCGGCAACGCCGCCCCGGTTCAAGGCAGTGTATGCGCCGACGAGATCCTCCATGCGCACACCAGCGCCGCCGAGGATCACGGAAAGATTCGGTTCGACACCGCGCGGAAGGCGGAGATCAAGACCTGCGTTCGTCAGTCGTGCTGCGAAGCGCACGGGGCCAATGCGATTGATGAGATCGACTGCCGGCACGTTCAAGGAAAGTCGCAATGCTTCAGCAGCGCCGATCGGACCGTTGAAGGCCATGTCGAAATTGCCGGGGCGATAGGTGCCGAATGATTGCGGTGCGTCGATCAGCAGGCTTTCCGAGTGGATCAGGCCATCGTCGAGTGCAAGTCCGTACAGGAACGGCTTCAGCGTGGAGCCCGGCGATCGCCACGCGCGCACCATGTCGACGTGACCGAGCCGTTGTTCGTCTCCAAATGCGCCTGAACCGACATACGCGCGTGCTTCGAGATTTGAGTTGTCGACGACAAGCAAGGCCGCGGACGTCCGGTCGGGCAGGCGCGTCAAGTAGTCGCTTACACGCGCTTCGAGCGCGCGTTGCAGTTCGGCATCGATGGTCGTGCTGATGCGGCGCAGGTGCGGTCGTTCTTCGTGCAGGCGCTCGGCGAGCAAGGCGGCGCTGAGCGGCGGCTGCAATGCGCGCGCGGCGACCAACTCGATCTGCGCGTCGTGAACTTCGGCGCGCGTCCATACGCCGAGGTCGGCCATGCGCCCGAGTACCTTGTCGCGTGCCCTGCGTGCGGCATCGGGCTGGCGGTCCGGTCGCAGGCGGCTGGGCATTTGCGGTAACACGGCCAGCAACGCTGCCTCGGCGTGCGACAGGCGCGACGCTGGCTTGCCCAGATACGCCCACGATGCGGCTTCGACGCCTTCGATCGTGCCGCCAAACGGCGCGCGGTCGAGGTACAGGGTCAGGATCTGCTGCTTGGTCAGATGCGCTTCCAGCTGCAGCGCGCGAAATATCTGACGCAGCTTGCCGGCGGCGCTGTGCGGCGTGCCATCGAGGATGCGCGCGACCTGCATCGTCAGTGTCGAACCGCCGGAAAGGAGACGCCGATGCACCACCCATTGCGCGAATGCGCGCGCAAGCGCAAACGGATTGACACCGGGATGGCGGTAGAACCAGCGGTCTTCGTAGGTCAGCAGTGCCTGTACGTAAAGCGGCGACACATCTTCGAGCTTCACCGGATAACGCCAGACGCCATCGCTGTCGGGGAATGCGCGCAGCGGCGTGCCGTCACGTGCGAGTACGACCGTGCTGCCACTGTCGGCGTCGGGCAGAGGGAGCGGGAACAGGCGGTCGAGGATGAGGGCGACCGTGACTAGCAGCAGCGTTGTCAGTGCGATGTGCTTCAGGATGCGGCGAAAGCGGGGCTTCATGTTGAAGAGCCCATGCGCTGATACCGACACCATCCCCACCCAACCCTCCCCTTGAAGGGGAGGGCGAAGGCACAACGCCACCTCATGCGGCTGGATCGCATAGCTCTTGCTTTGAAGCCCTCCCCTTCAAGGGGAGGGTTGGGTGGGGATGGTGTAGCCATTGGAATCAAGCCGCAGTTCCGCCAGCGCAATATCGCTACGGCTCAACCACCTTCAAGGCCGACGGCACGCTTTTGCCGACACCGCGTACCTGCGGCATGTACATGTCCTCGACCAGCGGCGGCGGTATCTGATACGTACCGGGCGACACCGCGCGCACCATGTAGAACACGTGCGCGGTCTGGCCCTTGTCGAGTTTCAGCGCCGCCACGTAGCGGTCGTCGCGAAATTCCTCGTGACGCACGTCAGCGGCCTGGGCGCGGTCGGTGATCGTGATGCCGTCGACAACGACGTCGGCCCACTGCTTGGCATCGGTGAGGTTGAAGTTCTCGATCTCGAGTCCGCCCGGCAGCAGGTCGACCAGCAGTGCGTCCGCCATCGATTCGCGTGCCTCGAGCTTCAAGCCCACGATCAGGCTGTCGCCTTCCTTGAGCGCTGTCGGCTCCCACGGCTTGCCATCGAGCGCGTAGTACTGGCGCCGGATCGCGACGTAGTGATCGTCGACGGGCGGCGCCGTCTTCGGCACCCCGGCGACATCGGTGCTCATATAGAGCGGAAGATCACCTTGTGGCGTGAAGCGCACTCCGGATGCGATTTCGGTGCCGATGAAGTCGCGGCTCCACAGGCGGTCCGGGCTGATCGGGCTCGATGCCGTGCCGACACCGAGCGTACCTGCCACGACCTTGTCGCCGTCCTTGATCAGCGTCTTGCCGAGACGGGCCAGCGCAATCTGCTCCTGCGTGCTGAAATACGTCCAGTGAAACGCGTACGTGCGTTCCTGCGCATCGGCCAGATGCTGGCTGCCCGTGATCGAGCGGGCGAGGTCGAAGACGCGCCCGTCGTACTCGGGCTTGGCGAGGCCGTACTGATGCGCCAGTGCGATCATGAGCGCGGTGTCGCGCAAATCCGAACCGTAGTCGCCGAGATACCACGGTCGCTTGACCTTCATCGCGAATGCATCGGCGATCGCCTTCTCCGCGCGTGGCGTGTCGCCCATCAGTTTCAATGCGATGCCGAGATGGACCATCGGCAGTGCGGTGATCGCCTTCGCGCGTTCGTTGTCGTAGAGCGCGCGCAAGGTTCCGAGCGGTGCGCGGTTCACGCGTGCGAGCACGTAGCCCGAATAGGCTTCGTTGGCGAAGCGCAAGGCATCGCTGTGTTCGTAACCGTAGAACGCGTGGCCGCCGGACAGGAGGTCGTCGTTGAGGCGCTTGAGCGCCTTCTGCAGCAGATCGTCCGGCACCGCGAAGCCTTCGTCGCGCGCGTCCTCAAGGAACTCGACGACGTACGGCGTGATGAACTCGTTGACGCTGCTGTCGCCGCCCCACATCGAGAAGTGGCCGGACGGAATCTGCATCGATGCGATGCGACCGATCGATGCCTCCACACGCGCCTTGCGCTGATCGGGCGGCAGACCGTCGACATGCAGGTTCTGTGCGGTCTTCTCGTCCAGCAGCAACGCGCCGAAACCCTTGCTCGTGGTCTGCTCAATACAGCCATACGGATACTTGAGCAGGTCTTTCAGCGCCGTTGCAAACGGCAGTGGTGGCAGGCTCGACACGGTTAGCCGCGCAGTGACGGAGTCTGCGAGCAGGCCGTCCAGCGCGTCCGCACCGAGAATGACCGGCTCAAGCGTCTCCAGCGCACGCGACGTCGATCGCATCACGCTCGGCCATGCCGCGCGCACGACCATCTCGAAGTGACGGTCGATCCTGATGTCGCCACTCGAAGCGACGACATTGATCTTGCCGACGCCGTATCCGTCCAGTGCGTTGAGCGGAAAATTCAACGTCACCTTCGCACCGTCGGCGAGCTTGACCTTGCGCTCGCCCTTGTCGATCGCAAGCGGTTTTGCCGTGCTGACCTTGACCGCGAATTCGCGCTCGCTGCCAGAGAAATTCTGCAGGTCGAGCGTCAGCGCGGCCTTGTCGCCGGGAGCGAGCACGCGCGGTGTCGAGATCTCGGCGACCAGCGGCGCACGCACGATGGTTTCCGCGTCGCTGCCGCCATACTGGTTTTCACCGAACACTTCCGCGGTCACGCGCACGGTGCCATTGAAGTCCGGCATCTTCAGAACGACGTTCGCTTCCCCCTTGGCATTGAGGGCGACGACGCCCGAAAACAGGTCGACCGTCAGCACCTTCGCGGTCGGTCGGCGCGCCTGCGGCAGAGCGGCCAGCGCCATGTCGCCGCCGTAGCGAAGCTTCGCGGTATTGCCATCGAAGCTCTCGATGACGCGACCGTACAGGTCGTAGGCATCGATGCCGAGCGCACGCTGGGCGAAGAACCAGGCATTCGCATCGGGGCGCAGGAAGCGCGTGATGTTGAGAATGCCGACATCGACTGCAGAGACCGTCACGTAGGCTTTCTTGCCGGCGAGTGCGGGTGCCTTCACGGTGACCGGCAGGTCGATCTCGGGTTTCATCTGCTTCGGCGCGTCGATCTGCACATCGATCTTTCGATCACTGCGGTCCATGGAAATGAAGGCTTCGCCAACCGCGCGTGCCGGTGTGATCTTGTCGGTCGCCGAACCGCCGCGGAACACGAGCGCAGTGACGTAGACGTCGTGGCGTTCCCAATCCCCGGTGACCGGAATCTCGAACGTCGCGCCGGGCTTCGCGTCGATGTTCTTCGTGTAGAGCATGTGATCGGATTCGACGATCAGCACGCCCGGGCCGGCTTGCGGTGGGGTCACCGTGACCTTGAGCGTGTCACCGGCGTGATAGGTCTGCTTGTCCAGTGCGATCTTCACCTTGTCGGGTCGCGCTTCCTTGCCGCGGTTGTCGTCATTCCAGCTCCAGCCGGCGAAGAACGGCAGGCGCGTCGTGAGGCCTGTCGCGGGATCGAGGATTTCGACGCGGTAGTTGCCCCAGTCGACCGGCACGTCGAACTTCTCGACCTTGCCGGCTTCGGCATCGAGCTCGCGAGTTTCCGCGTCTTCATAGCGCTGGTTGTAGTCGAAGTGCCAACCGCTTTCCTTGTCGAAAACCCATCGATAGTCGCGATATTCGCGCACGAGTGTGAGCTTGAGATGCGCACCGGCCAGCAGGTCGCCGTTCGCGTTGCTGCGGATCAATTCAAATGCGGCTCGACCACGCGCGTCGGAGCCTTCCTTGAGATCGAACAGCGGGCGCAGGCCGACGAGCGCCTCGGCGGGCCAAACGGTGCGCTTGAGCGTACGTGTGACGGTGCGGCCACCGGATTCGTACACACTGCCGGAGAGGATGGCGGCAATCGGTGCGGTCGGTTTGGCGGCATCGACGATTTCGACATCCTGTTCGAGCTTGCCGTGTTCGTCGAGCTTGTCGTCGATCGCATCCTTGGCTTCCTTGGGCAGCTCGATGGTCGGATCGCCGAAGAAGAAATCCTTGTGCGCGTCGACGGGATGCTGGTCGGCTGCCAGCGTCAGACGTGCCGTGAACCGGTTGCCACCCGCGGGCGCGCCGTAGAGATAGTCGCCTTCGACCGCGAGTTTGAGCGGCTCGCCCGGCTTGAGCACGGTTTGCGGCGAGGACAGATCGAGCTTCAGCCGCTCCGGCAGGAATTCCTCGATGCGAAAGCTCAGGCCTTGTGTCGCGTCCTTTGCTTTCGGGTCGGTGCGGAACTCGACCTGCCAGCGGCCGGTCGG
>JBDSXV010000008.1:0-3215 GCA_039926025.1 Dokdonella sp. | reverse complement strand
AGGCGCGCGTCGCCTTTCTTGGCTTCAAGGACGCGCTCGGCGTGTATGGTTTCCCGCTCGACAAGACGCTCGATTCGGTCAAGACCGAAGTTGTCTCCAACGATGGCAAGACCGCCAAGGTCAAGGTTAACTACAGCTTGTTCGATGCGCCGCTGAGCGTCGAGACCGAGATGGTCAATCTCGATGGCCGCTGGTATGGCAAGCATGCCATCGAGAAGCTCAACGAGAAAAATGCAGCTGAAGTCCCGGCCGTCGTCGCTCCCCCTGCAGCTGAGCCGCCGGCGACCGCACCCGCCGAGCAGCACTGACGTCGATGCATCCACGCGCGGCTGGCATGGGCAAGCCGCGCGTCGCACACTAAAATCGGGCCATGAACGATACCGATCCGTCGCCACGCCCGACGACGGCCGCGCAAGCGCCGGCCTGGCTCAACGCATTCGGCGCCATGCTGCGGCCATGGTTGCGCATCCACCGAACACCGGTTGATGCACAGGCGTTGCTGCCCGAGGACGCGCGCCCGACGATCTATGTCGTCGAGCGCTACGGCCTTTCCGACACCCTGATTCTCGAGCAGGCCTGCGCGGAGGCGGGTCTGCCCTCGCCTTACGCTGCCGCCGATCGGTTGCCGATCAAACGCGGCCGGGCGGTAGTCGCATTGTCGCGTCGTCCGCGCGTATTCGGTCGCCAGCCGCATCCGACGCGTTCGGAAACTCTGAGTCTGCTGGCCGACATCGTGCGCGCTGATCCGGAGAAGGACGTGCGCCTGGTGCCGGTATCGATCTTTGTCGGCCGCGCACCTGATCGCAAATCGGGTTGGTTCAGCGTGCTGTTTTCGGAAAACTGGGTCGTCGTCGGTCGCTTCCGTCGTCTGCTCGCACTCGCGTTGAATGGGCGCGACACGCACGTGCAGTTTGCGGCACCGGTGAGCTTGCGCGAAGTCATCGCCGATCAGCCGGACGCGGAGCGTGGTGTACGCAAGCTGCAACGCATCCTGCGCGCGCATTTCCGTCGCATCCGCGCGATCGTGATCGGGCCGGATCTGTCGCATCGCCGCACTGTCGTCGATGCGCTGCTGAACGCCGAGCCGGTGCGTGCGGCGATTGCGACGGCGGCGAGCAAGGAGAGCGTCAACGAAGCGAAGGCTCGCGAACGCGCGCGCAGCTATGCGATGGAGATTGCGGCCGACTATTCGCATCCGGTCGTACGCTCGATCTCCTTCATGCTGCATGCGTTCTGGAACAAGCTCTACGACGGAGTCGAAGTCCATCACTTGAATACCGTACGCGAAGCGGCGGCAGGCCATGAAATCATCTACGTGCCCTGCCATCGTAGTCATGTGGACTACCTGCTGTTGTCGTATCAGTTGCTCAACAACGGCATCGCGATCCCGCACATCGGCGCTGGCGTCAACCTCAATTTGCCTGTGATCGGACCGATCCTGCGCCGCGGCAGTGCGTTCTTCCTGCGCCGCACGTTCAAGGGCGATCCGCTCTATTCGACCGTTTTCCGCGAATACATCAGCCAGCTCTTCGCGCGCGGGGTTCCGCTGGAATACTTCATCGAGGGCGGTCGCTCGCGCACGGGTCGCCTGCTCAGCCCCCATGGCGGCATGTTGTCGATGACCCTGCGCAGTTTTCTGCGCGAATCGAGGCGCCCGGTGGTATTCCAGCCGGTCTATATCGGTTACGAGAAAATCATGGAGGGCGACGCCTACATCGGCGAGCTGTCAGGCAAACCGAAGGAAAAGGAATCGCTGTTCAGTTTTCTGCGCGCGTTCGGCGTGCTGCGCAAGCGCTACGGTCGCGTTGCGCTGAATTTCGGCGAACCGATCCAGCTCGTTGCATTGCTCGATGAAGTCGCGCCGGACTGGCGTGCGGCGACGGAAGATCCGGAGACCAAACCCGAGTGGTTGAAGCCGACCGTCGACGTGCTGGCCGAACGCATCCAGCGCAACATAAACCGTGCGGCGCACGTGAATCCGATCAACCTGCTCGCAGTCGCGCTGCTCGCGACACCGAAGCATGCGATGGCCGAGGCTGACCTCATCGCGCAGCTCGATCTGTGCAAGACCCTGCTCACGGCGCTGCCCTACTCCGATCGCGTCACGATCACACCGCAGTCTTCATCCGAAATCATCGCCTACGGCGAAAAGATGCAGTGGATCCGTCGTGTCGCGCATCCGCTCGGTGACGTGCTCAGCGTCGACGAGAAGCAAGGCGTAATGCTCAGCTACTTCCGCAACAACGTGGTGCATCTCTTTGCGACCGCGGCGTGGGTCGCCTGCTGCTTTCTCAACAACCGTCGACTCGCGCGCGCCTCGATCCAGCGCCTGGGTCGACTCGTCTATCCGTTCGTGCAGGCCGAATTGTTCCTGCCGTGGAATGAAGAGGAATTCGGCGAACGCATCCAGTCAACACTGGATTTCTTCATTTCGCAGGACCTGATGCAAGCGGATGCCGACGGCCGCATCATGGAGCGCGGTCCCGGCCAGAGCGATCCCGCTTTCCGCCTGCGTGCGCTCGCGCACAATCTGTTGCCCGCGATCGAGCGCTATTACATCGGCCTCGCCCTGCTGGTAAAGAACGGTCCGCACACGCTGTCCGCTGGTGAGCTCGAGAACCTGTGCTTCCTCACGGCGCAGCGTCTATCCCTGCTGCATGAACTCAACGCGCCGGAGTTTTTCGACAAATCGCTGTTCCGCGGCTTCATCCAGAAACTGCGCGAACGCCGCGTGATCCGCGCCGATGCCAACGGAAAGCTTGAATTCAATGCCGAACTCGAAACCGTTGCCAAAGATGCGCGCGTGATTCTCAGTCGCGAGATTCGCCATGGCATCCTGAAACTGACGCCGGAAAAGCAAGCGCAGTTGAGCCGCCAATCCGCCGATGCGGACAACGTCGCTTAAGCGTCCAGATCCGGAATCAGCTTGTTCTCGAGATACGCGATCATGTCCTTGAGGCGCAGCTTGCGTTTCTTCATGCGCGTCAGCAGAAGTTCGTCACAGCCGAGGCCGACCGGCAGGCGCGCGATCGCAACATCGAGGTCGCGGTGCTCGATGC
Organism: Dokdonella sp.; assembly: GCA_039926025.1. Lineage (GTDB taxonomy): Bacteria > Pseudomonadota > Gammaproteobacteria > Xanthomonadales > Rhodanobacteraceae > Dokdonella_A. Next base: position 156 of record JBDSXV010000008.1, on the reverse strand, counting down.
GCAGTTCGGTCAATTTTCGGACGATCTCGGCAGGATCTTCGTTGGTCATGGCGGGGCTCGCAATCTGCCGATTGTAGTCCCGCGATACGGCAATAACGTGAGCTGTGGGAGCGGCTTCAGCCGCGATGCCTCAACAGCACAGCATCGCGGCTGAAG
>JBDSXV010000007.1:0-4575 GCA_039926025.1 Dokdonella sp. | reverse complement strand
AATCAGCGAGGACGACGAGCGCCGCGCCGAGGACGACATCCAGAAGTACACCGACAAGTTCGTCAAGGACATCGACGGCGTCGTGAAGACGAAGGAAGACGAATTGATGTCGATGTAGTCGAAGCCGACATCAGCGGGCAGAGGGGCAAGGACGCCGACCGCGGGAGAGTCCACGGACGGATACTTGCGCGGAACTGAACGAAAACCGTCCACGCGGCAACAAACATCATGGCTGAAGTCGCTTGCACGGCGCTCGTGTGCCGCACCTACAATCGAGATTGATGGATTCCGAATCGCCAGCCCGCATCCCGCGCCACATCGCGATCGTCATGGACGGCAACGGCCGCTGGGCCGAGCGTCGCCATCGGCCGCGTGTGTTCGGGCATCGCGAAGGCCAGAAGGCCGTGCGCGCTGCGGTCGAGTTCTGCCGCCGTCGCGGCGTCGAGGCGCTTACGCTTTTTGCGTTCTCCAGCGAAAACTGGAAACGCCCGGACGAGGAAGTCGGCGCGCTGATGCAGTTGTTCCTCAAAGCGATTGATCGCGAAGTCGACGAATTGCACGCGAACGGCGTGCGCATCGAATTCGTCGGCGACCTGTCCGCGTTCTCGCCGGAACTGGCCATGCGCATGCGTGCCGCGATGCTGCGCACGGCCGGCAACGCCGCGTTGCAGCTGAATGTTGCAGTGAACTACGGCGGCCGCTGGGACATCGCACAAGCGGCGCGCGCGATGGCGCAGGCGGCCGTCCGCGGCGAGCTTGATGCCGACGCGATCGACGAGGCGACGTTCGCGCGTCACGCCTGCCTCGCCGGGCAGCCGCCGGTCGACTTGTTCATACGCACGGGCGGCGAGACGCGGGTCAGCAATTTCCTGCTCTGGCAGATTGCCTACGCAGAACTGTATTTCACCGACGCGCTGTGGCCGGATGTCGACGCCATGGCGCTGGATGCTGCACTGGCCGACTACGCACGCCGCGAGCGACGTTACGGCCTCACTTCCGCGCAAGCGCGCGCTGCCGGCTGACGCGCGCATGCTCAGACAACGCATCCTTACAGCACTGGTACTAACCCCGATTGCTGTTGCCATCGTCCTGTTCCTTCCGACCGCTGCAGTCGCCGCGATCATTGCGGCCGTGTGTCTGATGGCGATGTGGGAATGGAGTCGACTGGCTGGCATTGCGTCAGCCGCCATGCAATGCAGCATCGTCGGGGCCAGCGCGCTCGGACTCGGCCTGTTGTGGACCGTGCGCGACGAGCCGATCGCGTGGTATGTGATCGGAGCAGGTATTGCCTGGTGGCTCCTCGCGCTGCTGTGGATGCGCCATTTTTCGTATGCCGCAGCGCCGACGCGCGAAAACGCGGCGCTCAAGCTCACCGCCGGCGCATTCGCGATTCTGCCCGCGTGGCTGGCGTTGATGAAGATTCACGGCGGCGTTGAGCACGGCCACGCCTGGGCCTTGTTCGCCTTGATCCTGATCTGGGCCGCTGACACGGCTGCCTACTTCGCCGGCAAGCGATTCGGTACCACCAAGCTTGCACCGCAGATCAGCCCCAACAAGACCACCGCAGGTGCCTGGGGCGCGTTGGCCGGCGCCGGAACGATCGCTTTCATTGGCGGCTGGCTATTCGATTTGCGCGGTGTCGCACTGATCGTGCTGATCGCACTCGCCTTGTTGACCGTTCTCGCTTCCATCCTCGGCGACCTGGTTGAAAGTCTCCTCAAGCGCCAGGCTGGCGTGAAAGACTCCGGCACGTTGTTCCCGGGTCACGGCGGCATGCTTGATCGCGCCGACAGTCTGTTCGCCGCGATACCCGTATTTGCTGCAGGCAAGGCGCTGCTCGATCTCGCGTTCTCATCATGAGACGAATTGCGGTCCTCGGTGCGACCGGCTCGATCGGCGCAAGCACACTCGACGTCGTCGCCCGCCATCCGGACCGTTTCCAGATCACCGCGCTCGCCGCCCATCGCAACGTCGATGCACTGGCGCAGTTGTGCGTGCGCTTTCGACCACAACTGGCCGTGATTGCCGATCCCGCCTGTGAAGCAGGCTTGCGCACGCAGCTCGCTGCCGCGGGTGTCAGCTGCCACATTGCGGCAGGACCCGAAGCCCTGATCGAAGCCGCGTCTGACAGTCATTGCGATACCGTCGTCGCCGCGATCGTCGGTGCCGCCGGCCTCGAATCGACCCTGGCTGCCGCGCGCGCGGGCAAGCGCTTGTTGCTCGCGAACAAGGAAGCCATCGTGATGGCCGGCCCGCTGCTTCGCAGCGCGCTGCGGGAGGGCGGCGGCGAGCTGTTGCCACTCGACTCCGAACACAACGCGGTATTCCAGTGCCTGCCGCGCGTGCATGCGAACCTGGCTGCCATCGGCGTGCGGCGCATCCTGCTGACAGCATCCGGTGGCCCGTTCCGCGGCATGAAAGCCGCCGATCTCGCCAAGGTCACACCCGACCGGGCCTGCGCACATCCGAACTGGCGCATGGGCCGCAAGATCTCAGTCGACTCGGCTACCTTGATGAACAAGGGACTCGAAGTCATCGAGGCACACTATCTGTTCGATGCCCCAGCGGAATCCATCGAAGTCGTCGTGCATCCGCAAAGCATCGTGCATTCGCTGGTCGAATACGTCGACGGCTCGGTGCTGGCGCAGCTCGGCAACCCGGACATGCGCACCGCCATTGCGTATGCCCTGTCGTGGCCGGATCGCGTCAATGCCGGCGTATCGCCGCTGGATCTGCTCAAAGTTGCGCGGCTCGAATTCGAGGCGCCGGACCTTGCAACGTTCCGCTGCCTCGATCTGGCTTATCGCGCGCTGGCGGCCGGCGGCAATGCGATAGCCGCACTGAATGCGGCCAACGAGGAGGCCGTCGCCGCGTTTCTGGATGGCCGTCTGTCCTTCCTGGCGATTGCCGAAACGATAGAACGATGCCTCGCCACCGCAGATGCGACCCCAATCACTGATTTGGCGGCGGTTCTTGACGCGGATTTAACTGCGCGTAGGCATGCGCAACGTATCATCGCGACCCTGTCTGCTTGAGCGCCCGGGCCCACCCATGAGCGAAGTCTTCGGTTCCGTCTGGTGGCTGATCGTCACCTTGGGCCTACTTATCACTTTCCACGAATACGGCCATTTCGTGGTGGCGCGACGCTGTGGCGTGAAAGTCATCAAGTTCTCGATCGGCTTCGGGCCGGCCCTGTGGTCGCGTTTTGACCGTCATGGTACCCAGTTCGTGATCGCCGCGATCCCGCTCGGTGGCTACGTGAAGATGCTCGATGAGCGCGAAATCGACGGCGTGGTCGGCCCGGAAGCGCTGAAAGGCGCCTTCAACCGCAAGCCCGTCGGTCAACGCATGGCGGTGACTGCCGCCGGCCCTGTGTTCAACCTGATCTTCACCCTCGCCGCATTCTGGCTGATGTTCGTGATCGGAAAGCCGGACTATCAGCCGGTGGTCGGACACGTCGACCACATCGCGGCGGCGGCCGGCTTTCAGAGCGGCGATCACATAGACACGATTGCCGGCCAGGCGATCGCGACCTGGACCGACGCAAGCCTCGCGCTGATGCAGGCGAGCATGGACCGTCGCGATCTCGAGATCGGCATCACTGACGCAGGCGGCGCGCACCGCACGCGCACGCTGCCGCTGTCCAAGCTGGCCAGCGACCTCGATGAGGAGGCCGTCTATCGCGAAATCGGACTGGCTCCGCGCCAGTCGGCAATACCGCCGGTCATTGGGGTGGTCAGCGCTGACAGCGGCGCCGAGCGCGCGGGCATCAAGCTGGGCGACCGCATTCTTGCGATCGACGGCGAGAAAATCGCGGACTGGCGCGATGTGCCGGATGCGATCCAGAGCAAGGCATCCGCCGACAAGCCCCTGCTGCTCGATATCGAGCGCGCGGGCCAGACCATTTCGATCTCCGCGACCCCCAAACGCAATGCGCCGGACACTGCGGCGCGGGGCAAGCCCGCGGCACAAACCTGGGTCCTCGGCATCGGCGTGAAGCCGGTCGAGCCGGAGTACGACGCCACCCTGCGGTACGGCCCGCTCGCGGCAATCCAGAAGTCGTTCGTCGAAACCTGGCAGCAGACGCGCACGACGCTCGCCATGCTCGGCAAGATGGTCTCCGGACAGGCGTCGCTGAAGAACCTTTCGGGCGTGATCACGATTGCCCAGGTGGCCAATACGTCGGCCCACCTCGGCCTCGCTTGGTTCTTGAATTTCCTCGCAATTATTTCACTCAGTCTCGCGATCCTGAACCTGCTGCCGATCCCGATCTTGGACGGCGGCCACCTGCTGTATTACCTTATCGAGATAATAAAGGGCAGTCCGGTCAGTGAACGCGTGCAGATGGCCGGTCAATATGTCGGTCTGACTCTGCTTGTGGCCTTGATGGGCCTGGCGTTTTACAACGATATCCTGCGGATCGCGACCTGATCCAAAGGTTTGCCCCATAACGATACAAGGCCGCGGCAATGCCCGTCGCGAGCTCAACGATGCCTGACGGAAATAGACGATGAAGCGTATAGCTGCCCTGTTCCTGCTTGCCTTTTTTGCCGCACAGAACGCTTCGGCATTCGA
>JBDSXV010000006.1:0-10529 GCA_039926025.1 Dokdonella sp. | reverse complement strand
ATCGTTCGCAGTCGGGCGAACTCGGTGAGGGGCCATTGCCCGCGAGAATCGTGTTGGTGAGGAAGGTCAGTCCGAATCCGCCGTGCACATCCGCGAGTGCGCCGGACAATCCCTGCGCGCCGTGATTGCCGGTGATGGTCGAATTGACGAAGAAGACGCGCGCACCGCCGTCGTTGAGGAGCGCGCCGGGATTGCCTGCGTTGCCGCTCATGGTGACGTTTTCCAATCGCACATCACCCGCGTGGCTGATATCGATGCCGCCGGCGAAGCGCGCGGTGTTGTTGGCAATGAGGGTGCGGCGCAGGGTGATCGAAGACGGTGTCTCCAGTGCGAGTGCGCCAGCGAAGTCGCCGCTGTTGTTACTGATTTCGCTGTCGTCGAGTTCGAGGCAGAGATCATTGCCGTTCATCGCGATGCCGCCCGCGAAAGTATTCATCGAGCCGGTTGTCGCAGGATCGGTGTTGCCGACGATGCGCACGTGGTCGCCGAGGATGCAGCCGAAGTTGTCGATTCCGGCAGCGCCGCCGAACTGACGGGCGTGATTGTCGCGAACGTCGACAGCGTGCATTGCCAAGTGCACGCCAGCGCCGACCCGCAATCCTGCACCTGCCGATCCATCCCCGGTGCTTGCATCGGGAACATTGCCGTTGACCAGCGCAAGGTTCGAGAGGTTTGTCATCCGGCCCGTGGCGGCGCGCAGGTCGAGCACGCGATCGAGCGAGCCGCCATCGATGACGCTGGCCTCGCTGCTTTCGCCGTGCAGCGAGAGATCGTCCGTCACGTCAAGATCACCTGTTGCGCTGTTGTTCTCGGCGACTCCCGCAATGCTCAGCGTGAAATGCCCGGCTGGCAGTGCCGCCTCGTCGGCACCGGGAAGCGCATTACTCTCCATGATCGCCGCGCGCAGGCTGCACGCACCCTTGGCGTCTGCGCACTGTCCATCTCCGGGATTCGCATCGACGGAGTCGGTCTCGATATCGACGTTGAACGTCGCCGCAAACGTGGGTGCTGGAAACATGAGCAGCATTGCGAGGTGCACGACGCGCACGCGAGTGCCTGCGGCGTCGGGAGAGCGGTCGATCTGGTGGCGCATGCGATGCCCCCGACAGGTTCCGGATCGCGACAGTGTCCGCCACGCGCGCCATCCGATCATGAGTGCAAACGCCCAGGTGCAAACGCGCATCGTCATCGCCTTCCCTGACGTATCGAGCGTGCATCAAGCCCGATGCGAAGACGCCTTGACCCGGTTCATCCGATCAGCAATGCCCGCGCCTTCGCCGCGATGAATGGCAGACGGTGTGCGAACTGCACGACTTCGCGCAGGCGGGCTGACAGGTGGTTCTCCGACTGGAACACCGGGGTCAGCCAGCGGCTGATGTTCTGCAGTACCTGCGTGTTCGCCCGGGACGCTCGATCGAAGTGGGCGAGTGCGTCTTGAAGATCGGCATGTCGTTGCAGCGCCTGTACCAGGGTCGCCGCATCGAGCAGGGCCATGCGCGCGCCCTGGCCGAGCAATGGACTCATGCTGTGGGCAGCGTCGCCGATGAATACGGCGCGTCCTGCCGTGCGGCGATGCATGGCGACATCGCGGTATCGGTAGACGATCGGCGCGATGTCCTTGTCGTCACGCAGCAGTGGTGCGAGGTGGGGGCAATGCCTGGCAACGACGCTGCGCCAGGCGCCGCTGTCGCAAAAGGCCTGTGCTTGCGCAAGATCGATGTTGATCGACAGGTTCGCTCGCGCTGGTGCTTCAGCGCTGGAACGGCCGACCGGCCAGACCGCCACATGCCGTATCCCATCGAAATACTGCATCAGGCGATCACCGGCGAGATTCTGCGGGTCGTCGATGCAGGCAACGACCGCTGCCGTCGGATAGGGATGGTCTCGCTTGACCTGATCGTGAGCGTTCTTGCGCAGCGCCGAGTTGGCGCCGTCGGCGACAACGATGAGATCGTACGGGCCGCAGGTCTTCGCATCGACCGACTGCAACATGCCGCGTTCGCAATCGATCGCGGCGATCCGCTGCGAGAGAAGAAGGCGTTCGCGACCGCTGTCGCGATCGCTCATGCGCGCGACGAGATAATTGCGCTGGATGCCGAGCGCGTAGCTTCCAGCCACATGATCTGCATAGCGGATGTGGGTGAGTGTCTTGCCGCTCAAGTTTTCCGCGCCGAACGCGGTGACGCGTGCGCCGAGCGCCAATTCGTATTCGCCCAGGCCAAGCTCGGCGAGCAAGGCCAATGCGGGTGGCTGCAGCAGCATGCCGGCGCCGTCAACGCCAACCGCATCGCGCCGTTCGTAGTGATCGATGGTGTGGCCCAGACGACGCAGGCCGATCGCAGCGGCAATGCCGGCGATACCGTAGCCGACGATGGCAATCCTCAGCGCATGACTCATGGCATTTTCCAACGCGGCGATCAGCGATGCGCGCTGGCGGCGCCGCATATCGCATCGTCGGCCACCGCCGTGATGCCTTCGCGCTGCGGGAGCGTCTCGGGCGTCTGTACATTCCACGCAAGGCCCGCGCGTTGCAGAAGACGGATCACGCCAAACCCGATATCGACCTGACCACGATACAAGCCATGCTGCGCGGACGCGGGAAATGCATGGTGGTTGTTGTGCCAGCTTTCTCCCATCGAAAAGAGTGCGGCCCAGGGCACGTTGTGCGCCTGCACCGCTCCGGTATCGACGATCCAGCTTTGCGGCCCATGTGAGTGACAGATGTAGCCGACAAACCAGTGCATCGACACGCCGGTTGCGACACGCGCGAAAACGCCCCACACGAGCCACGGCATGCCCCCGACCAGGTACAGCAGCAGCGCGAGCGGAAGCTGCTGCAGCATCCAGGTCCGTTGCAGAAACCGATAGAACCGATCATCAGCGATGCCCGGACCCGGATCAAAACCGGGCGGGTTGAAGAGCTTGAGGCGGCAATGCAGATTCCAGAAGGCATCCTTCAACATGCCTTGCCCATGACGCAGGTAGGGATGGCAGTGGGGCTGGCGCTGCGCCCAGTCGCGGAAATCGTGCGACTGGATGATCCACATCGGCCCTTGCATGCCGACCAGGGTTCCCATCCACACCATCGTGTACTCCAGCCATTTCGGGCACTCGAACGTGCGATGAATCAGGCGGCGATGGAATCCGATCGAATGTCCCATGCACATGGTCAGTTCGAGCAGGACGGCATACACCGCAAACCCGCTCCGGCTGAAATAGATCGGCCCAAGCACGAGTGCGCCGAGCAGCATGCCCGCATTCCAGAGTGATCGCGATGGGTCCCAGACGACCCAGCCGGCCATGGGATCGGCATGCGGATTGATGCGCAGCGAGTTGACCTTGAAGGGGCCAGACGCCGAATCGTTCAGGGTGTTGGAGGTGGGCACTTCAATCATGATGGAAAGCTCCTGCGGACAGGACGCAGCATGGGAGAAGCGGTTGCGCCTCGTCTTCCCGAATGACAGTTCAGGAACAGAAGTCCACAACGAGTGCGTGTTCCACCAACGCGATCAATGACTTGTCGGCTTCCTGGATGATCAGACGGGAATCGGATGCCGCCATCGCATCAACGACCGTTGCGCATGCGCAACCCCGCTCGACGTGCGAATGCGCAGACGGGTACGGCCGAAAGCCTCGTGCTTGTCTGCTGGTCCTGCGCTTCTACAAATTCTGGTAATTCGGCCCGCTCGCCCCCTCCGGCGTGACCCAGGTGATGATCTGGTACGGATCCTTGATATCGCAGGTCTTGCAGTGCACGCAGTTCGCGGCGTTGATCTGCAGCCGCTTGCCGGCCGCATCGTCGATAATCTCGTAGACACCCGCGGGACAAAATCGCTGGCACGGGTTGCCGTATTCCTCGGCGCAGCGGGTGACGCAGATGTTGGTGTCGGCAACGTGCAGGTGAACCGGCTGGTCTTCGTCGTGCTCGGTTGCGGCGAAGTAGACGCCGGCGAGACGGTCACGCGGAGCGAGGCTGCGCTCGACGTAGGCAGGTTGCTTCGGCGAAGTCGCATTCGCATCGCTGCGTGTTGCAGCTTCCGCGGCGTCCAGCTTGTCGAGCGAGGACCAGTCCGCGTGATTCTTCAACGTCCATGGCGACAGGCCCTGGGTCACGGTTTCCCAGCCCGCGTTGGCGAGGCCGAACCACAACCCCTTGTTGAACCCCGGGCGGATATTGCGCACCTTCTTGAGTTCGCTCATCACCGGAGATGCGCGCAGTTTCGCGTCGTAGCCTTGCGATGTGCCGGTCGCCGCGATGTGTTCGGCGGCGATCATGCCCGAGCGGATCGCCTGGTGCGTGCCCTTGATCTTTGGCACGTTCACTAGACCGGCGGAGTCGCCGATCATCAGCGCGCCGGGCATCTCGACCTTCGGCAACGATTGATAGCCGCCTTCGATCAACGCGCGCGCACCCGCCGAGAGGATCGTGCCGCCTTCGAGCAGCGACTTCATCATCGTGTGGTTCTTGAACTGCTGGAACGCTTCCCACGGACGGAACAGCGGGTCGGCGTAGTCGAGTCCGACGACGAAGCCGACCGCGACGCGATCCTGATCGAGCTGATAGACAAAACTTCCACCATACGTCGACGTGTTCAGCGGCCAGCCGAGCGTGTGCATGACCTTGCCGGCTTCGCCGCGACCAGCCGGCAGCTGCCACAGTTCCTTGATGCCGATGCCGTAGGTCTGCGGATCGGCGTCCTTGTCCAAAGCGTACTTCTCGATCAGCTGCTTGCTGATGCTGCCGCGGCAGCCTTCGGCGAGCACCGTTGTCTTCGCGCGAATGTCGATGCCTTGGGTGTAGCTCGCCTTGTGGCTGCCGTCTTTCGCAACGCCCATGTCGCCGATACGCACGCCGCAGACGGCGCCGGTATCGTCGAACAACGGTTCGGAGGCTGCGAAGCCCGGATAAATCTCCACGCCCAGCGCTTCCGCCTGCGGCGCCAGCCAGGCGCACATGGCACCGAGCGAGACGATGAAGTTGCCGTGGTTGTGCATCTGCGGCGGCGTCATCGGCGATTTCGTCGCGCGCGTCGCATCGCGCAGCCACCAGAACTCATCCTTCGTGACCGGAACGCAGATCGGTGGCGGCGTCTTGCCCCATTCGGGCAGAAGCTCGTTCAAGGCTTCTGGCTCAATCACCGCACCAGATAGGATCTGCGCGCCGATCGTCGATGCCTTCTCGATCACGCACACGCCGAGCTCGGGCTTGAGCTGCTTGAGACGGATCGCGAACGCCAGCCCGGCCGGCCCCGCGCCGACGACGACGACGTCGTATTCCATGATGTCGCGCTCGCTCACGGTTGGCTCCGGCTGGCTGGAATGGAAACCCCGATTGTCCGGGTTCGGCGATGATGCGGCAAACCATGCGTAAAGAAGCGCGCGACAGGCATAATAAAAATCTTACCCTACAAGACCAAGACCGATGACCGACCCGGCCAACGACAGCGAACTTCGCGGTGCAACCGCCTTTCAGCAACTGCATTGGCTGGCCGGAGGGCGCATCGACAGCGCTCGACTGACGACGGCGTACAGCGCAGCGATCGCACGCGAGAATTCGCAACTCAACGCGTTTCTTGCGCTGGACGGCAGTGCTCCGGCGCAGGCTGCGGCCAGCGATGCGCGTCGGCGCGAGGGTCGCACGATCGGTCGCCTCGACGGATTGACCGTCGCGATCAAGGACAATCTGGATGTCGCAGGCCTCGCCACGACGGTCGGTCTGCCGGGTCGGCGCAAGCGGATTGCCGCAGCGGATGCGAGTGCCGTCGCGCGTTTGCGCGCCGCTGGTGCGGTGATATTGGGCAAGACCAACCTCGATGAAGGTGCGCTCGGTACCGCCAGTGCAAATCCGCACTACGGGGCGGTGCAGAATCCGCTGCGTGCGGGCTACACTGCGGGTGGCTCGTCCGGCGGTTCTGCCGCCGCCGTTGCCGCTGGCTTGTGCAGCTTTGCACTCGGCAGCGACACGCTCGGTTCGACGCGCATTCCGGCGAGTCACTGTGGCGTTTACGCACTCAAGCCTACGCATGGCGAGGTTTCCACGCGCGGTCTCGTGCGTGCGGCGCGCAGGCTCGATGCAATCGGCATTCTTGCGCGCTCGGTCGAGGATCTTGCGATCGTCGTGCAAGTACTCGATGCACACGACCCGGCCGACCCGCGCTCGCGCAAGCGTCGCGTCGCGCTCGCGACGCCGGATTGGGAGCCGGGGCGGCTGCGCAGTGCATTTGCGCGTGATCTCGGCGCACTCGGGGTCAGCGCCGATGTGCGCGCGGTGTTCGCCGCAGCGATCGAGCGAATCGGTGACGTATTCGGCAACCGTGTTGAAGTTGATTTCTCCGATCATGATCTCGGCCGCACGCGTCGTGCAGCGTTGCTGGTGATGGAGAGCGAGCTCGGCGTCGAACTGGCCGACGACATGGCCGACGCGGCACACCCGCTGTCGCCGCGCCTGCGCGCGATGCTCGATTTCGCGAAATCCAAATCCGCGGTCGACTATGTCGTGGCCGATCGCATCCTTGATGCGACCGTGCTCAAGGCGCGCCGCCTGTTCGAGGACATGGACGTGGTCGTGTTGCCGACCGTGGCACACGGCGCTTATCCGCTGGCGGAAGGCGAGCGTTCCAGCGACGCCGACCTCACGGCATTTGCAAACCTGGCCGGCTGTCCCGCCGTCAACCTGCCGATGGGGACGCTGCCGGATGGCATGCCGATCGGCATGCAACTGGTGGGTCGCCCGGGCGCGGATTTGCGTCTGCTCGAACTCGCCGGCATCTGCGCGGCGACCCTGGATGCGGCGCCGCCTTACCCCACGTGCGTTTAGCCCCACGCGCGTCTAGCTCTTACATGAAAGGGCGACCCAAGACTAAGGTCTAGGTCCTGCAAGACGTAACAAATCGTCAACGGGGGCATCCGTAACCGTATTCATCCCGTAAGATCTGACAGTTGCGCACGATTGCGTCTTAAGGTTGCGCTTTGCGCCCGCGGTAGGCACGACAAGTGCATGAGCGGGTGCATGGCAGGGGTGCACGTCGTGCGGACGTGCTGACAGGGAATCCAGGACGAAAGGTGAGCGGCCATCCATCGGCCCTCGGCGTGCTTGCGCCCGCAAAAAAGAAAAACGGTTATCAATCAAGGGGATTATGTATGCGTGACTGGTCTGCGCGTTCCGATTCGAACAACAATCAACGCACGCGGTCTTGGTCCGCGCTCTGGCGCCGCCTTGCAGGGGCGATCGTTCCCGTCGCCGCATCGGCCATGGTCATCGGTGCTTGCGCCGTGCATGCCGAAGGTAGCCGAAGCCTGTTCCCCGCGGGCTATCCCGCCGCCGGATTCCGCGCCGCGATGGATGTCCGCACCGGCAATACCTACGCCAGCGTGGTGGCAGGCAACCAGTTCCTTTACGTATACGCCAAGGCCGGGGAATTCATCCTGGTTGGTTCGAGCAACCGCGCCAACGGCGGCGACATCTTTGTCTACAACCCGCAATCGTTCGGTACGCCCGGCGTTGAAACTATCCCCGGAACCGCGGCGTACACGTGCAGTGCAGCCGCGCCGGTAGGCAGCTTCGGTGGCGGCACACGTGGCCAGTTGACGTCACGCAACAACGAACTTGCAGGTCCAAACAGCGCCAACAATACCGTCACCGTCACCAACGGGTTTTCGCCGTGCGCCTATCTGGCCCCGAGTGATGGCGTCTACGGTGTGCGTTTCACGGGCGCGACCGCAGGCGGATCGAATACGCCCGATGGCATAGTCGCCACGCCGCAGGTCCTCACCAGCCAGATCGCCGCGTGGGATGTTGTCGTGCGTGCGAATGCAACGTCGACCGCCGATATCAACGGGCGCCTGTTCACCTATGCATGGATCGGCTTCACCGGCAACAATCCGCGGCCGGTCTATCACACGCTCTACTACGTCAGCACGGACGGCTATCGCTATCGCCAGGACATGCGCGGCATTGATCCGAACGCCTACGCACTATGGGCCAACCGCGCGGCCTTCGTCGACAACGGCTCGCCACTGTACAAGGACATCCGCGGCAGCAGCCAGTACGTGCCCACGCCGCTTCCGGCCGGTACCGGCATCAATCCGCAGAATGCGCAGTACCCGATCTTCTTCAGCGATATCGGCTCTGCGGGCCCCAACGCGACCGAAGCAACGCGTGTGCTGCAGGTGCTTGGCATTCCGGACGTGCCGGCCGTCCCGACGCTGACCAGCGGTTCGTTCGTCGGCAACGTGAGCGGATCCACCTCCACGGTCGGCGCAGGCGGAACGTTCCAGTTCGATACCACGAACACCCTGTCCTATCAGATCGTGATCAGCCGCAACGGCATCGACTTCGATCCGGCGACGACCACCAATCGAGTGCTCACCGGTGTCGCCCTGACCGGAACGCACTACGTGCTGTGGGATGGGCTCGACAATGCCGGTGCAGCGTTTCCGTCAGGCACCACGTATTCGTATCGCATGACCGGTCGCAATGGCGAAATCCATTTCCCGATGATCGACGCGGAAAGCAACGCCACGGGCGGTCCGACCCTGACGAAACTCAACGGATCACTCGACTCCAAGGTCTTCTACGACGACCGCGGCTACAAAACCTCGAACGGGACGGCCGTTGGCGTTCTCAATGGACTGCTCTGCGGCGCCGGCAATCTGCAGGTTCCACCTGTCCTCGATCATTCGCTGCTGGGTGTCGATTCGAGTGTCCTGACCGCCGGCAAGTACTACCGCTACTGGAGCGGTACCGTCAATTCCAACGCTGACTGCGTCAGCACTGCTGCCAACGACTTTGGCGACGGCAAGGGCCTGGACCTGTGGGCCTTTCAGCTGACCGCCGACATCATCGGCACCGTCACCATTGTCCCCGTGTCGACAAGCGTGGACGTGGGCACCTCCGTCGCGGTCGATGCGACCGCTTTTCCGGGCAACATCGTTTACGGCTCATTCGTGTTCGGCAACTATGGCAGCGCCAACGCGACGGGCGTTACCTACGCTGCGACCATCGGCACGGCGGGCAATTGTCCGGCCAGCGTGACCTTCACCCTGGTTCCGGCCGGTGTCACCGCGGTCTACAACGCGGGCACCTGCGCGATCACGTTTACTGGTCTGCCCGCCACCCTGGGCGGCGGACAGACGCGCGGTTTCAATTTCAACTATCCGGCGCCGAATCCCGGCACGGTACCCGTCCACACCACGATCACCGCGACCAATGAGTCCGTCGGCGCCACTGCGCCCAATTCGGCCAATGGCCTGACAACCATCGTCATCTCCGATCTGACTATCAGCAAGGCGCACGTCGGCAATTTCCGCCAGGGACAAATCGGCGCGACGTACACGTTGACGGCCACCAACAGCGGCACCGGCGCGACGGCCGGCACGGTCACCGTTACCGACACCTTGCCGATCGGACTGACCGCAACCGCGATCAGCGGTAGCGGCTGGGCCTGCACACTGTCGCCGCTCGCATGTACGCGTGCTGATTCGCTCGCGGCAGGCGCCAGTTACCCCGTGATCACGGTCACGGTCGATGTCGCGGCCAACGCGGCGGCATCGCTGACGAACACGGCAACGGTCGCCGGCGGCTCCGAGGCGAATACCGGCAACGACAGCGCGACCGATCCCACCACGGTGACCGCTTCACAACTGACGGTGACGAAGACAGCCAGTCCGACACCCTTCCTGGTCGGGCAAGCGGCGAGTTACAGCATCGTCGTCCAGAACACCGGCAACGCGACCACGATCGGCAACATCACCGTCACGGACAACCTGCCAGCCGGCATTACGCTGGGAAGCGCAAGCGGTACGAACTGGAGCTGCACCGGAACGACGGCACTGAGTTGCACATTTACCGGTACGCTCGCAGCGAGCGCGAGTACGACGCTGACATTGAACGTCGTCGTGGGCGTGGGCGCCGCTAACGGTAACAACAGCGCAACTGCGAGTGGCGGCGGCGATTCGACGTGTCCGCTGGCGAGTCATTGCTCCGACACGGTGACCGTGGCTGTCGTATCGGCGGCCGACCTGGCGATCATCAAGACCGGTCCTGCGAATGCGACCGCTGGGCAGAACGTCAGCTACACGCTCGCAGTCACCAACAACGGTCCGTCACCGGCGACCAGCGTATCGCTGGCCGATCCGACACCGGCTGGCCTGGGCTTCGTATCCGCGAGCGCGCCGTGTGCAGGCGGCTTCCCGTGCGCACTCGGAACACTGGCCAACGGCGCGAGTGTCAATGTCACCGTGACGTTCTCGGTTCCTGCCGGCGCGACGGGATCGATAACGAACACGGCGACGGTGACGAGTCCAACACTGGATCCGACGCCGGGCGACAACAGCAGCACCGTCGTTACTCCGATCGTGTTCAGCGCGGACATCGAAGCAGTGAAGACGGGTCCGGCCAGCGTCGGCTTCGGTGGCGCGCTGAGCTTCACGGTGGTGGTGACGAACCACGGCCCGAGCAGCGCCAACGGCACGACGTTCAACGACGCGGTACCCGCGGCCATCACGGGCGTGACCGCAAGTTGCGGATT
>JBDSXV010000005.1:0-26117 GCA_039926025.1 Dokdonella sp. | reverse complement strand
GTCGGCGCTGGCTGCGCCCGTCAGGGTAATCGTCTGCACTGCAAAAGCGATCTCGCCCGTGTTCTCGATGACAACCATTTGCGCGGGTGATGACTGGCCCAGCGGGATGACAACGAAGTCGAGTCGTCGGGGCGTGATATCGATGCCGATTGACTGACAGTCGATGATGACATTGGAGACATTGGCGCCGGCCAGCGTGCCACTGCCGTTGCTGACCGTGCAGGTCTGACTCGGCGCTCCGGGCTGCGCAATCACTTTTGCGGTGACCGTGTAGGAAGAACCGTCAGCCAAGGCAGTGGGGAATGTAAAAGGCCCATTGCCTGTCGCGACAAGGAAGCCTCCGGCGTTGTTCTGCAGCAATAGGTGGTTGCCATTCAATCCCGAAATCGTACCGCCAACGGTGTACTGACTGGTGGCGCAGGTGATCGCGACGTTGCTGACGTTCGCACCCTTCAGCGTCCCACTCGCGTTGGCGACCGTGCAGGTCTGACTCGGTCCGCCGGGTTGCGCCAACACGGTAACCGCGTAAGTCGAACCATCGGTCAGCGGTGTGGCGAAGGTGAACGCGCCGTTGGCTGCGATCGCCAGATCATCGCCGCCGTTGTTCCTCAGTACCAAGCCCGAGCCACTCAGGCCCGTGACCGTACCGCCGACAGTAAATGCAACATCAAATACATAAAGCGCACCGGCATCAGCAGCCGAGTTGTCGCTTTGACCGCCATCCACGCCGGTGGCATTGCTGTCCTCGAATCTCGCACTCACCAGCACGGTGTCGCCGGCGATCGCCACGGAGGTGCCGAACTCGTCACCGGCATCGGTGTTGCTGGCCTTGAGGTAGGCCTGCTGGGTCCATGCGCCGGTGCCATCGCGTACGAACACATACGCCGCGCCGGCATCATCCGCTGCGTTGCTGGTCTGGTTGCCGTTGACGCCGGTGGCATTGCTGTCCTCCGCTCTCGCGCCGACGAGCACGGTGTTGCCGGAGACCGCCACTGACTCGCCGAACAGGTCACCGGCGTCGGTGTTGCTGGCTTTCAGGTAAGCCTGCTGCGCCCAGTTGCCTGCGCCATCGCGCACGAATACATAGGCCGCGCCGGCCTGGCTGGCAGAGTTATCACTCTGATCGCCATTGACACCCGAGGCGTTGCTCGCCTCGAGCGACGCACCGATCACGACGGTGTCGCCGGAGATCGCGACCGACTTGCCGAACGAATCACCGGCGCCCGTATTGCTGGACTTCAGGTAGGCATTCTGCGACCAGTTGCCTGCGCCATCGCGCACGAACACATAGGCTGCGCCGGCTTCCGCCGCTGAGTTGTCGCTCTGATTGCCGTTGACGCCGGTGGCGATGCTGTCCTCGCGTTCCGCCCCGATCACAACGGTGTCGCCAGAGATCGCGACCGAGGTGCCGAAGATGTCAAAGTTGCCGGTGTTGCTGGCCTTGAGGTAGGCCTGCTGACTCCAGGTGCCGCTACCGGTGCGCACGAACACATAGGCTGCGCCGGCAAACGTAGCCGAGTTATCGGTTTGATTGCCGTTGACACCTGTGGCACTGCTGGCCTCGCCAACCGCGCCGACCACCACGATGTTGCCGGCGATCCCCACCGAACTGCCAAAAAAGTCACCGCTCTCGCTGTTGCTGGACTTCAAGTAGGCCTGCTGGGCCCAGTGACCTGCGCCATCGCGCACGAATACATACGCCGCGCCGGCTTGACTGGCTGAGTTGTCATTCGGATTGCCATCGACACCGTTGGCGTCGCTCGCTTCGAGCGACGCACCGATCACGATGGTGTCGCCGGAGATTGCGACCGACTTGCCGAACAAGTCACCACCGCCCGTGTTGCTGGCCTTCAGATAGGCTTGCTGCAACCAGTTGCCCGCGCCATCGCGCACGAACACGTAGGCGGCGCCGGAATCCGTTGCCGAGTTGTCGCTCTGGTTGCCATTGACGCCAATGGCGTTGCTGTCTTCTCTTGGCGCGCCGACCACCACGGTGTCGCCAGCGATCGCGACCGAGTTGCCGAACAAGTCGCCTCCATCAGTGTTGCCGGCTTTCATGTAGGCCTGCTGCTGTAGTACCGGGTCGATGGTGATTGGATAGCGTGCTGAACCGGCATCGATGCTGAGAACAAGTCGTTTGCCACGGCTGGCAAAGTGAGCTGCCAGCGTGCGGCCGTCGGCATCCTGGACTTGCAGATGGTTGTAATCGAGTGCGGGCTTGCCGTGGGTGTCGAGCAATGCGACATCACGGCCATTGGCTGCCACGCGCGGAGTGAGTTCGCCGGCAATGTCGAGTGAAAATCGAAGGGAGTCGCCATTGCCTGGCGGCGCCTGGTGCACGGTAAAGCCGTGTTGCAGACCGCGCTGGTCGTTGACAAACCATTCTTCCAGGCCGTCGCTATACCGATACACCGTCCGCTGGCCGTGGGCGTCGATGCCGTCCAGCAATGCTGTTTGCTGCTCTTGGCCGGCATCGCCCCAGCGTGCAAGCCGCAGCCCAAACTTCCAGCGGCCATGATCAGGAGTGATCGTCACGCCGCCTTCGTTGAAAGCACTCAACCACTGCTGGCCCGGATTACGCGCCCGGTAGCTTCCAGGCTGCTTAACGGATCGCTGCACGGCATGGCGGTTGGCTTCATACGCCGCGCGGATCGACTGCCACTCGCTGCGGGATAACTCCTCAGGCAATGCCGCCTCGCTGACGATCGTTGCCGCAGCAGTCGCGGATGGCGCAGTGACTCCCGGTGCAGCAGAGGCCGTTGCCATGCCGGCCGAGGAAGTGCCGGACCAGGACGACAAAATGATCATCAGCCAGAACAGGCCGGACCTGGCTGCGGCTGGCGCGACGGCTGAGCGTTCCAAATACGGCATGGTGAGTCTCCAGTGAGTCTCCAGTGCTGTGGCACCGAATACCCAATGGATGACATCAACAGCCATTGATATTGTCAGCGCGTTGCTCAACCTAAATGACGCAGGATGATCCGTCTCTTCGCTTGCGCACTATGGCAATGGCATTGAGAAGTCATAAGAAATCCAGACACCCATCTCGAAGAATGGGGTCAGAAGAATGGGCCACAGGTCGAGCTTTGTAGCACTCTGCTTTAATGACCAACATCCAGGAGAAAGGAGTCACCCTCGATCGATTGGATCGATCCCGATTGGATCGGCCTCGATTTGATCCGCGCCGGTTTAAACCAACAAATCGGGAGCAGTTGAAATTTTGCTACGTGATCGCCAGCTGATTCGTGCAGGATTTCAGGCGCATCTGATTTCGGAAGCCGACGTTTCGCTGCAGTCCGGGGGTTTTTCTCGCTACGCCGCACGCCCCGCATGGCGCGACTCGCCCGCTTTGAGTTCGTCCGAATTCCACAGCACGTTGTCCAACTCGGCAACGATCGGCAGCCACGGTCGCGAGCCCTGGTGAGCACGCGTGGTCGAGCCATGCAGGCAACGCGCTTGATCGTCCGGATGTCATCGTCTCGGAGCATCCGGTCTTCACAGCGCTGGGAAGCACGCGTAACCCGCGCTGCGACGCCTACCAACATTTGGTCGACGAGGCGATCAGCGATGACGACGTCCACTCCATTCGTCAACACGTCCAGCAGCACTGCGCGTTGGGATCAGCACGCTTTCAAGCAACGATCGAAGCATTGGCCGCGCGTTGCGTTTCGGTCCGGCCGCCGGGGCGCCCGGCGACCCGAGCGCGCAACGATCCCGGATGAAATTACACCCGGCCCTGATTCGCGACGCTTAACGTGCCTGGTTCGCGGGCGCTCCGCTGTTCGCGGGCGCTCCACTTCTCCCGCTCTCCACGGCAATCTGGCCATCTTCGCGCCCACACCGCAATCGCTTATGCGCGGCCGGCTATTCCTCGTCCGGGTCCCGGTATTCCTTGGGCAAATGATGGGCAATGCCCTTGTGGCAGTCGATGCAGGTCTGGCCGTCGTCTTTGGCCTTCATGTGCTTCTTGTAGACCGTCTGCTTCTGGATGTCGCCACTCATGGAATCGAAACTGTGGCAGTTGCGGCATTCGCGCGAATCGACCGATTTCATTCGTGCCCATTCTCGCGTTGCCATCTCCATGCGATGGGCCTCGAACTTCTCCGGTGT
The DNA here is from genome assembly GCA_039926025.1 of Dokdonella sp. Lineage (GTDB taxonomy): Bacteria > Pseudomonadota > Gammaproteobacteria > Xanthomonadales > Rhodanobacteraceae > Dokdonella_A. The sequence continues at coordinate 22,007 of JBDSXV010000005.1, read as the reverse complement.
GTCGATGTAGCCGGTGATCTTGCCCCAGACTTCCCTGCTCGCCTGGATCTTTCGGATGATCTTCGGCGTCCACGCATGCGGCACGTGGCAGTCCGAGCAGATTGCGCGAACGCCAGTTCGGTTCTGGTAATGGATCGTCTGCTTGTATTCGACGAATACGTTGTCACGCATTTCGTGGCAGCTGGTGCAGAACTCGAGGCTGTTGGTGGCCTCCATGGCGGTGTTGAATCCACCCCAGAAGATGATGCCGCCGAAGAAACCGACTATCAGCAAGGTCAGCAGCGCGAATCTCGCGCTGGGCCGGCGCAGGAATCGCCAAAAGCGACGAATTAATCCGGGGTTGGCTTTGCTCATGGCGAGATCGGCTGCATGATGATGGGCAAACGTTGATCGCTACTGGAAACTGAAGCGATAAGCGACGAAGACCGTGTTGACCGAATAGTTCGGTGCCTTTTGATTGGTCGCCAGCAGGGTGGTGGGCGTAAAGCCATACTGGTAGGCGTTGTAGTAGTAGTCGTTGGATTTGAGGCGCTGATAAATATTGCCGGCGATCAACGACGAGGCTTTGTTGAACTGATAACTGGCGGTCAGCTTGAACTGCGTGAGTTCGCTGCTGATGTTCGGTGTGGCGCCATGGTTGCCAACCACCGAGGGAATGTTCTGCACCAGCGCGGTGACGTACTTCGACTTGCTGAGCCCATAGGTGAAGTCCTCGGCAAATTCGAGCTTGCCGCCCTTGAATCCCTTCTGTCTGCCGCTGATTCCCAGGGTGTTGTCCCTGTCGGCAAGGGTGTTCATCCACAGAGCCGTCAACGGTGCGACGGCATTGCGTCCGGTAGCGCTCAGGAGGTCACGTGTTCGCTTCTGCCAGCTCGCGTACGCGCCAATGGAAGCGGTTTCCGAGTAGCTGAAATTGGCGTCCAGGTTCGCGCTGGCAGAGTCGCCGTTTTGAACGCCCAGGGCGGAACCATAGTCGTCCTTCGTGTAGCGACCATTGAGGCCCAGGCTGAGCTTGCTCGTCGCTTGCCACGTGGCGCCGGCCTTGAACAGGCTCTCATTGCGTGATGCGTCGAAGAACGCCCGGTAGCCGAAGTTCTCGAAGCCCTCGCTGTTGGCCTGCATGGGGTTGTAGAACGAGGCGTTCACATCTGCGGTGCGCCGGCCGTAGGTGTAGCCGGCATTCAAGTCGATCGTGTCGCTCGCTTTCAGCTTGTAGGTTGTCACTATCCTGTTTTCCGAGTTCTTGGGAACCTGGACGCAGGAAGCCGTGGTGTAGTAGCCGACGTTGGTTGGCGACAGTTCGCCCTGGGCATTGTTGGCCAATGCATTGTTGCACCAGCGCTCGATATGGTCGTACTCGTAACCCATGTGCAGACGCTGCCGGGAGTCGATGCGCCAATCCGCACCCGCATCGAATTGGAAGCGTTTGTTGCTCATCGGAATGTTGATAGCCGTTTGCGCTTCGCCGCCGAGATCGAGAAACGTATAGGCGTATGACGGCGTATGGTTGTCGCGCTCGTTGTATTTCAATCCGGCCGCGAGGCTCACTGCATTGGATGCCTGATGCGTCAGCTTCAGATCAGCGTGCTTGAGGTCCACCCGACCATCGAGCGAACCCGCCGGCAACAGTGCTGCCGTGTTCGGTGTGGTGGTATAGGTTCCCGCATAACTTTCGTTCTGCGTGCTGTGGCCGTACGAGACGCCGCCGGTAAGCTTTGTAGTTGGGCTGAAGATATGGCCGCCGATCAAATTCAGCTGATGAAACTGATTGCTCGGAGGTGTGCTCATGGTGTTGACCGGAAACGCGGCTCCGGGTGAAGTTCCTGTTGGAGGATTCGGCGCACTTCCGGTGCCGCCCGTAACATACGGATTCGACCATGACACGCCGGAAAAATCGTCATGGAAAGAGGAGCCGAAGTAGCTGGCACTCACGTAATCGTTCTTGCCGACCCAGTTCAACGACAGATTGAATGTGTCGTTCTGGTATTCGGTCGGGTTCATCAGGATGGCGATACGCTCGCCGCCATAGTTGAATCCGCCGGAGCTGGTCAGGTTGTAGGCGTCCGTGCCTGAGCCGATGAGCTTGGCGCCGGATTGATCCAGACGCTTGTAGTCGAACTTGACGCTCCATTCCGGATTGAACAGGTAGCCGCTACTGAAGCTGGTATTCCGACGTTCGGTGTAGACGTCTTCATTGTGATACGCCGCAAGCTGGTTGGGCGTCAGCGTCTGGGCACCCCTGTTCGCGCTCACAATGACGCCAGCGCTCGCCGTCGTGGTCGAATTGATAACGCCAAAATCGGGCAGCAGGATGAAGCGGTTGCCGCCCATCGGTCCCTGGAACGGCGTTTGATAGCCGTCGGTCGTGTAGTGGCGCAGCTCGTCGTAGTCGACGCCAAAAGTCCAATGCCCCTGGTCGGACACGCTCGCGCCAATAGTGCGCGCGGTCGTGCCGAGATTCGAGCCGCTTGCTTTCCAGCGCATGGTGCCGCCGTTCATGCCGCAGACGTCTCCGCCACGGACGTCAAAGTCGGCGAGCAGATAGCCGCCCGAACTGTTGAGTCCAGTGTATTCACCGAACTTCGTCGAGTCTTTTGGAACGTCGAGCGCACCGACTTCCACGTAGTTGGTCGGACAAGTCAGCGCCTTGACGTCGTCGTTGCCGGCCTCCTCCTGTGCCAGCGCAGCAACCGGCGTGGCGCACATCAGGAACAGCGCACTTCGTATTGCCAGGGACATGGCGCTGACGGTGAACCTGTTTTCGTGCGTTTTCATGGCGACCCCCATAAACCGAAATCAGTGATGCAGGAACGCACCCGTTGGCGAGTTCGAACCATGCACCATGACATGACAATTCATGCACGCACGACCAACGGCATTGCTGTTGGGATTGCCCCCGGCGACAGCACCACCTCCCTGCAGTCCGGCCACGGCCGTACCGTAGGCCGCCTGGCTGTTGTGCGGCCCGTCGTGGCATTCCTCACACAGGAATGGCGGACGCGACTTCAGCAGTGGCGTGATGTTCGAGCCGTGCGGGGTATGGCAGTTGGTGCAATCCTCGGTAACCGGCTGGTGTTCCCACAGGAACGGCCCGCGCTTTTCCGCATGGCACGTCGTGCATGTTTCGGTCACTGTGTTCTTGGCCAGCAGTTTCGGTCCGGCCGAACCGTGCGGGTTATGGCAATCGGAACAGGCCATCTTGCCGACGTCGAGCGGATGCGTGGAAATCTGCTTGGTCTGCGCGCGCTGTTCGTTGTGGCAAGTGAAGCAAACGGCGGGTTGCAGAACCTTCACCAACATGGGATCGGTCGCGTTGTGCACCGTATGACAACTGGCGCAAACCACATCGTTGACCTGGTGCTGGCTGCCTGGCCAATGCATGCGCAAACCGGCCTTGTGGCATGTAAGGCAGGCTTCCGTCTGCACTTTCGGTTCGGTGGGCGGGTAGCCGGCCGCCGTATGTTTGGCGCCGAAAACAACGTCCGGCGACGGGCGAACCTTGCTGTCGGCGCTGCCGGCCAGATGGTCGCGGCTCTCGCCGTGGCAGCTCTGGCAGCTTGGCGTGCGCGCGTCGCCGGTTACCCCATGCGGGGTCTGGTAGATAGCGAGTATCGGCTTGGATTCGGACTCGTCGTGACACCGTGTGCAAACCGCGTCCTGCTTGAGGCGGTTTTCGGATGCCGCAGTGGACTCCCCTGCAAACGCCGTTGCAGCGGTCAATCCGAGCAACGCACCCAGGAGAGCAACGCTCCATCGCTGTTTCATATTGACCCCCTGCCAATACAGCCCTGACGTTCCAGGGCGAATGTCTCTCCGGCGAACTACAAAGACAGAATCCAGTCGATGAGATTCTTGATCTGGGCCATGTCCTTCGGCGGAGTGGTCTGAACGATCTTGTGCTCTTCTTCGTGACCGTCCGGGAATTTCGCCTTCTCGCCGGACGTCACGTGTTCGATCAGGCGCGCCTCGGCGTTTTCCTTGCCCTTGTACTTTTCGGCAACCTTCGTGTACGAGGGTCCGTCCTTGTCCTTGGACACCGCATGGCACTTGAAGCAGTTGTTCTGACGGGCGAGCGCTTTTGCGGCGTCGACATCGACGGCCTGAGCTCCGAACGCAAACGCCATGCTCATGACCAGAGCCGCCGGCCCGAGCAGGGAGAAATTCGGCATTCTATCGATCGGGTTCACAGGTCTCTCCCAGGCAATGGCGGGCATCGGTCTCTCAACCGACGTCAATCTAAAAGTGGTTGCCCCGCCCGTCTGTTCGTTAGCGAACGTTGCCCGCTTCGGAAAGCTCCCGCGGCGAACAACGGCGGGCGCTGGAACAGCACGCCGCCCATGGTGATGCCGAACAGCAGCTTGGATACCAGGCTCGCGGCATACGGCATCAGCTCGACAAATGCCGGATTCAAAACCGGCAGCAGGACGAAAAAATTGAACGCCCAAACGGCACCAAGCGTGACAGCCCCTGCAAACATCGAGGTGCCAGGACCGGCGCACCATCGCACCGGCACCGCGATCAATTTGCCGTAAGCGAACGCGAGCGCGACGGAGAGCAGCAGGTGCATCGCCATGCCCAGAGCGGGCGCGGCTGGCGTCGTGGCCAGCCCCGGTGCCACGCTGGCGACAATCTGACGCAAGACTTCAAGCGAACTTGCGTGACTGACGACATCGTAGGCCCCAACCCACGCGACTTCCGCGATACCGCCTGCCAATCCGGCCAGTACCAGCGTCGTGGTGGGCATTTCGTCCAATCGAGTGCCTGGATGGTTCATTGCGGTCTCTCCGTGTTGACGGAAGTGGTCACCTTTGCTCTCGATGCAGAACTTGAAAGCACACCAAGGATTGCGCGACTGCGGCTGCGCAAACCTGGCCCTATGCGCGCATGCAGCCGAGGTGCGTCGCGCGGAACCTCACGCGAAGCAATAGCAATCCGAGTGGCAGAATGGATGCGTCGTCGATGGAATGTCTGTTCGTTACCGTACCGACCTGTCCGGACTTGCTCCGGACTTCGGATGCCGTCCAGTCCACAAGGCGCATAGACGGCCATACGTTCGCGTCATTTTTTCCGCTGCGCTGCGTTCGGCACGGGGTTCCCATCCGACTCGGGGCCAGATGCAATTTTCCCGCGCGATTGCCGGCGCATTCCTGTTTCGCGAGGGCGACGTTTCCCTGCCATCTGGCGTCTCTCGAAAAGAGGATCGAGGAATTGTTCGTTTGGAACGCATGATTCTTACGTCCCCTTCGACGCCCGTTGACGCCGGGCCCGATTCGCACGCTACCGCCTCAATGGTTGACCCCTGCCGGCGGTCACGTCGGCGGGTTCAACCGGCTCATCCGACGAGTCGATCAGCGCCGAAGCCTTCCACTCCATTCGTCAACACGTACAGCAGCAACGCACGTCGGGATGAATACGCTTTCAAGCTGAGATCGAAACGCTGACATTGCCTCCGGTTCCGGCCTCCGGAGTGTCCAGCTGCCCGAAGCCTTCACGACCCGATGAAATTGCACGCGGTCACGGTTCGCGCCTGGCACCGATTCGCGGCAGTTTGCTGCTCGTCTGCAACTTCACCGGATCCGCCAGCCATCCTCGCGCGCATCTCGCGCGCTGCTTGCAGGAGTGAGGCCGCAGCGTCCGCTCCGGATGCGCTTTGCGGCGCAGTGGCAGTCGAAGGCACGTTCCGACGTTTCTAGACAAACGAAGGCGCATGACCTGCCGGCCTTCGAGAAGGAGATTCGTTATGGCGACCTCGAGGACATCGAACCCGCATCGTGCGTCGCGGGGGCTTCCAACGTTTGCACGGGAGACATCGCCGTGTAATCCATCTACCCCCTCGGTCGACGTGCTGGCTTCAGAGCATGATCGATTGGACTCAGGCTCGTTTTCGCGCGGGATCAAGCCGCGACGGCGGGAAGGCTCGATGCCTCGCACACGGACGCGTCGGATGCAGTCGCCGAAGCCGATGGCGATTTCCCTTTCGGCAGCGGGACGCAAAAGACAAGCGGCGGAACCTGTAGCGCTTCGGCGAAGAAACTCGATGGCGCCACGACCCGGATCGCCTACATGCCCCCAACCATCGGCAAGCCCACCCAGAGGACTCTCCATGATCACGACGTTTCGAAACACAGGTATTGCTCTCTACTCTCTTCGTCATGCCGCCATCGTCGGCACGCTGTTGACGGCAGTCTGCGCCAGTGCACCGGCGATCGCGCAAGTCTGTACCGCACCAGGCCTGTTCCCTTCGATGCCCGAGCCGGTGATGGGAAGCACCTGTGGTGGCGAGCAGCTGGGAAACCTGTGTGGCGGGCTGCTGCAGAACCCGGGACCCAACTACGTCCTGCAGCTCGTGCTGCACAATCCCTCGGGCCATATTTCGATCTCCGGTATCGATCCGTATTCCCCGGTCATGTATCTCTCGCATGGCGCCGACAGCTGCGAGGAAGCAACCTGCGTGGCCAGCGGCGACACAGTTTCCTCGATTTCGCTGGATGGCCTGGCACCCGGGTCTTACCGGCTCATCGTCGCCGCGCCGCCCAATGCGCCCCTCGACACGTGCGGCCTCTTCTCGGTAATCGGAGACGAGGCTTTGTACGCCGGCGAGGCCGATGTCATCTTCGAAGACGACTTCGATCCGGAATAGGCAGCAGATTCATTTTCCAGGAATGGCACGAAGCAAGCGTTCCATCGGGATCGCCGAAACGGGACCAGATACAACTTCCTTGCCGACAGTTGATCGGGGAGTCCATCAGCGGTGACGGCCTCCTCTCCATTCGTCAACACCTCCCGCAGCAGCGCGCGTCGCGATTCCCGCGCATTCAAGCATCGATCGAATCATGAGCTGGGCGTTGCGTCCCCACCCACCGGCCGCGGTGCACGGCGGCCGCAACGCACTACGTGCGCGATGGAATTGCAGCCAGCCAAAGTCCCCCGTTCTCAAGGAGCGACTCGCTCATAGGTTCCAGAGAAGCTCACGTTCATACCGCCGCATTGTTGGTTGTCTTTGGCCAACAATTTCCCCGCTTGCCATTGCAGGTCGACAACGCATTCGTGTTCGGCGCCTGCCGCTGGCGGCGAGTTTCCGCCGCCCGCGATGAAGTGCAAGACATAGCCCGTGAGACGCAGTCGCGTGAGCTCGATTTCTCCAATGTGGACACCTCCGTTCTCCACGCGTTCCGGATCGTGTCCGCCCCATGACGCGTCACCCTCGATCTCAAGATGCGCGTCATCGAGCCGCCGGATGCGGATGTCGGCTTCGTCATCACGCCTCCAGTGACCGGCCCAGTCGCTCGCCACCGGAGCGCGACCGGCGCCGTGAAAATCAAGTGCCGCGCCCCACAGCCGGCCTACGGTGGCAACGCCATCTTTCGAGGTGTACCGGGCGCAAAACGTGTCGCCCCACCGCGACCACGCGAGCACGTTGTTGCCGGGCACCAAGTAAGCCTTGCTCATGCACGCCACTTTCTCGGAAGGGCACTGGTTGTCCATGGCTCGCGACTTCAAAAAATGTGTGCGAGGCTCCGCAGGTGTCACCGTTGCGAACCACGCTGATTCGTCGGGCGCCGGGCCGCGCAGGTCGCACCCGGTAGGAAGGAGCTCCGTCTGCGCGACAGCGAACCACACCAGGCTCGCAGAGACTATCGATCCAATCATTTCATCAATTCCTGAGTCCACCTGAAGAGTTGCCATCGACCCCGGTGTGCGAACGGCACTCACACCTGCTGGGCGCCGTTGCCATGAGTTCGGCATGATCGCGTGATCTGATGAAGCAATCCCGATCCCGATGGGATTCATGACAGCGCGCCTGTGCGGAACCGGGGCAAGATCACCATGGCCTAAGGGAAAGCACCAGCGGAGGTTTGCCCGAGTCAGTGCTCGAAACGGATCCCACGGGTCGAAAAAATGCGTCCACCCAGAGCGCTCCTGCCTGGAGTCGAAACCAACCGGTGGAAACAGTGCTCCGACCCTGCAGCGACGCGGCTTTTTGGTTGCCCGCGGCTCGGAATCGCCGCGACTGCGCCCATGCTGCAAGGGCGTTTTCAAATCGCGGGTGCATGCTCGACATCGGCGGATGCTCGCGAGCAAGGATTTCATGCGCTCGTGCAACAATTTGTTGCAACGGTGGGCATATTTTGTCCAGCGTCGGATGAAATCCAGCCGACGCGGTCTTCTCGGGCAGGAGGAATTGAGCAAAAAATGCTCAACCGAGCATGAAATGGATGCGTGCGAGCATCCGGCACAGTCGACCCTGCACCAAATAGGTGCTCACGAGAATCCGGTGTAGTCGAACGAGCATGAAATCTTTGCTCGCGAGCATCCCCGGCACTCTCGCTCGCAACAAATGGGTGCAACCGTTCATCAATTGGCTGCGTATGCGCACGCTTTTCCTGCGTGGAATGGCGGTCGCGGCGACGCTCTCTTCGTGACAACCGTAGAGGAGGTGATTCTTTCCGCCTCTCTCTTTCGTCTGGCATAGAGTAGATTGCATTCGCCACGACCGCGCCGCAGACCAACGGTTGCGTCGGTGACCTTTCGCTGGTGAACCACGTCATTTGAAGGTCAATTCGAGCGAGATGCTGCCCGCGGGCTTCGGCACGGGCGCACAGGGCAAGCGGCATGCCGCAAACGGCCGCTTTACTTTTCCATCCATGCAACCTGTGAGTGGGGAGACGAGACATGCATCGATCGACAGGCACCGCGCTTATCGTGATTTCGGCACTCGCCCTTGCTGCGCCTGCGGTCGCGCACGATTTCTGCGTCGACACGTCGGCTGCCATCCAGGGCGCGCTGACTGCCTCGCAATCGAACGGCGAGGACGACGTGATCTGGATCAAGACTGGCAACTATCCGCTCGACACGGATCTGTCGACGGGCCTGTCTTTCACTTCCACGGAAGCTCACCGCCTCGAAATCTACGGAGGCTTTGACGACATTTCCACCTGCCCGCCACCGGCACTCCCCACCTTTCTCAATTTTGCCGGTGCGGGATCGACGCTCGATGGGGAAACGTCCGTGCGCCCCTTGCAGATCTCGAACGCCAATGGCGACGTCACGATCGACGGACTGCGCTTCGCGTCGGGTTCGGTCAATGGCAACGGTGGCGCCCTGAACGTTGGCGCCGCCAGCGTGGACATTGAATTCAACCGCTTCTACGGCAACCATGCGAGCGGCGCGAACGGTGAAGGTGGTGCGGTGTTCGCGGTCGCAATTGGCGGGACGATCCGTTTCGATGAAAACCTGTTGTTCGCCAACCATGGCACCAAAGCGGGCGCGGCGAAGCTGATCCAGTCGGCCGCCGGTGCGGCGAAAGCGAAATACAACACGATCGTCTACAACACCACCGACACGCTTGGCGAGCCGGGCGGTTTGCGCATCAACTGCATCAGTGGCGCGAGTTTCAACATCGACAACAATATCGTCTGGGGAAATCACGCCAGCGGCGGTTCCGACCTCGGCGTGTTCTGCACGCATACGCGCAATACGAACGACCTCTACCTCCCGCTGACGCCGGGCAGCACCGACATCGGATTCACGAGCGACCTTTCGGTCGAACCGGAGTTCGCGTCGTGCGGATTCCTCTGCTTCAATTTCGAGCTGGCGTTCTCCTCGCCGCTGGTCGACGCCGGCACGGACCCAGCGTCCCCGCATGGCCTCGACCTGGCCGGAAAATTCCGTTTCCAGGGTTTGCACGGCGACATCGGCGCGTTCGAGAACGATGTGATTTTCGCGAATGGTTTTGAATCGCCGTGAGCACGACAAACGGGGCAGAGTTAGTCAAGGCCGCGCATGCGTTGACTCGACGACCTCAGCACCGTTGTTCACGCGCGCAGCGCGCGTAGCGCTCGCCGTGCCACGCAGGCGAGCAGGATGGCCAGCAGCACGGAAGTTTCAAACGCCAACATCGGAACTGGCGCCGGATCGTCGAGCACCTGATGCTGGCCGACGAGTGGGGTTTCAGCGACTCCGGCCGCGGCCATGTTGAAATGCTTGCCCATCACAGCCTGCCCTCCACTGCCGTCGCTTGCCGTGGCTTGTGTATTGCGCCAGGCCTCCGCTGGCGTGACGATTGACGCACCTGATTTCGTCGGGCTATTGGCGAGAATGTTGGTCCCACGGTCGCTGATGGCGATAGCGGGATGCAGTCCGCCGACGCTCTCGAAACCGTCAGTAAAAATCACATCGGACGGCTGGGTGTCCACACTGTAGTTGTTGGAGTCGGTGCTACCGATCCCTGTGTTGCCTGCGACGTCGAGCACTCCGACGTTGTTCAGCGTGATGACATTGGTTGCATCGTTGACGTCAGGCGTCGGCGTCAGCGTGGCGTTGAACACGATATTGTCGACGGTGCTGACGGCCGTCAGCGTGCCGTTGTCGATGGTCAGGTCCGCGTTGCTGAAGCCGCTGACGGCCTCGCTGAAAGTGATCGTCACGGCGCTGGTTTCACCGGCGATCAACGAAGTGTCCGCCACGACGAGGGTCGCTGTCGGGCGCGCGGTGTCGATGGCGTAGTTGTTGCTGCCGGTCGAACCCGTGCCCGTGTTGCCAGCGAGATCGACGTAGCCGGTATCATCGAGCGTGATGACATTGGCGCCGGCGGTCACGCCGTCGGTGGGCGTCAGTGTCGCGGTGAATACGATGTTGTCGGTGGTGCTGACAGCACTCAGGGTGCCGTTGGCAATGGTCAGGTCGGCGTTGCTGAAGCCGCTGACGGCCTCGCTGAAAGTGATCGTCACCGCACTGGTTTCGCCGGCGATCAAGGAAGCGTCCGACACCACAAGCGTCGCTGTCGGGCGCACCGTGTCGATGGTGTAGTTGTTGCTGTTGGTAGTGCCGACACCCGGGTTATTCGCCGCGTCCACCACTCCCGCGTTGTTCAGGACAATGACATTCGCGCCGGCGGTGACCCCGGCTGTGGGCGTCAGCGTGGCCGTGAAGACGATATTGTTAGAGGTGCTGACGGCGCTCAGCGTGCCGTTGGCCACGGTGAGGTCGGCATTGGCAAAACCGCTGACGACTTCACTGAAGGTAATCGTCACCGCGCTGGTTTCGCCAATGATCAGCGAAGTATCCGTTACCGTTACGGTCGACGTGGGAGGCGTGGTGTCGGGAGGAATGTAGTTGGTGTTGGTCGTGCCGCCGCCGGTGGTCAGGATCTGCGTGGTACCGGTCCCTGGCGTACCGTTGACACTGCCGGCTTTGGTTACCAGGCCGCCGCCACCGCCACTGCCCGCATTGCCCGTCGCGAGCGTCGCGTTGGTCGCGGAATCAATCTGCACGAGACCGCCGGCGTTCCAGATTCCACCGATGCCATTGCCACCGTTGCCGCCGTTGCCGCTGTTGAGGCTTGCCGCCGCAACACCGCCACCGCCACCGCCGCCCGCACCGATATTGTTGGTGATGGCGCTGCCCGTGATGGTCAGCGTGCCAGCGTTGTAGATACCGCTGACAGCATTGCCGCCACGTCCGCCGCCGCGATCGTAGCCCGCGCCCCCGCCGCCGCCGCCAATGCTGATCGAACCGTTGTTGGCCGTAGCCCCGTTTCCACCGGTGGTGTAACCGCCATAGATGCCGCCCGAACCACCTGTGCTGGTGCCTCCCTTGCCGCCGAGAAACTGCGAACCGGAAAGGATGAAACCGCCGCCGGTGCCGCCGGTCCCTGCCGACGCCGCACCGCCGGGAGCAGGCGGATTGGCGCCGCCAACACCGCCGAACGTGCTGCCAAAACCACCGCCACCGCCACCAGCGCCGGCGCCGCCGCCCGTCTGGCTGGCGCCGCCACCGCCGCCGGCGGCCTTGCTGGCGGTGATCGCGCTATTGGAAATGGTCAAGGTACCGGCATTGCGAATGGCGGCGCCCAGCGCATCAGCACCGGCTGAACCCGTGGTGCCGCTGCCGATGTCACCACCGCTGCCCGTCACGAAGCCATTGCTGATGGTGAGATTGCTGATCGCCACCTTGCCCCCGGTGACATCCAGCACTCGCGTCAGATTGTTTCCATTGAGGGTAAATCCGCCACCGACGATGGACAGGGTCTGGCCATCGATAACGTTGATGCTGATCGCATCGGCTGCTGCGGAAAACGTGATGTTGTTGAGCAGCGTGATGCTGTCGGCCACGCCGTCGGTGCTTGCGGTGGCAATGGCCGCTTTGAGTTGCGCCACGTTGCCGACGCTAACGGTATGCAATGCGTAGTCGTAGTGCGCAAGCTCGCGCGCATCCAGCGCGGGAACACTGTGGACGGTGCCGCTATTGATCTCCAGCGCCCAATCGCCCCCGCGGCCGGTGGCGTTGTCGGAAGCGGCGACGCTTGCACCCGTGGCTTGCGCCAGAGCAGTGACGAACTGCGCACCGCTTTCGCCAGCACCGACATCGCAGCCATACAGCAAGATGTCGCCGCCGGGACGCAAGGCCGCTCCGATTATTTGCAGATCGTCGCGATGAGCACCTAATGTTTCCGCGGTCAACGGCGCAGCGCCCAGTAGCAATACGCCCGCGTCGCCATGCGATACCACGCTGATCGATGCCACATTGTGCTGGCCTTCCAGCGCGCGGGCGATCAGTGAGAAGCCGTCGTGGCTGGCATCGACCATCACGACTTTTACGCCAGGTGTGGTGGCCACAATGATGGCCTGTGGCTCGGGCACACGGCTATCGATCAGCAACAGCTGCCTGATCGCCGGCTGCGCAGCCACCGACGCGTCGGGCGCTGATACGGACATGGCGTTGTCGTTCGGCGTGATGCTGTCGTTGATCATTGAAGTTTCTTCGCTGCCGTTGGAGTCAGGAGCTGGTGCCGCCAGGGACGGCGACAGGCAAAACAGAAATCACGTTGCTGCGGCTGCTGCTGTTGTCTTTCCAGAACGAAAGCGCAGCATATTGTTCAAAGAGATCAGGCGGCAGGACGGTCGTTCGATTTTCCAGCGCCACGCGCGTCCTGACCTTGTGCAAACCGCGCACGCCAAGTGGCTGGTCGAATTCGGGCGCGTCGAAATTCACCTGCGCGTAGTCGTGCGCGAACGGAGTCTCGCCGAGAAACTGATAGACAAGCGGGATCACTTTCTCCGGTGTCTGCGCCAGCAGTTCGTACTCGACGATCAGCAGCGACTTCGCCTGCTCACCATAGAAGGCCTCTTTCAGCGCTGCCCACGCAAAGCCGACCAGGCGATTGCGCTGCGCCAACGTCTCGACGCGGCTGTACACCGTGTTGCGTTCGGTGTCGTCGTTGAACAGCCGCGTGAGTTCGTAAGGATTGGCGCGATACAAGCGCTCCATGCTGTCCATGATCCAGGCCACGCTGCGCACGCAGGCAATCACTTTGGCTTGCGGAAACTGGTCCATCAGCGCCGGCATTCGGGCCGACCACAAGCGGTTGGTATCGAGCACTACCGACTTGGCGGACTGGTCGGCGTAGTAGGAGTCAAACAAGCCGCGTACCAGACGGCGACGTTGTTCCTGCGTGATGGTCGAGCCGAACTCCGTGCCGGCAGCAAATTGCGGCAGCATTGCCGAAAACAGCGCGCCCACGGGACTGGTCATGCCCGCATGGAAGCGCGGATTCTGCCGCAGAATTGCGGCTAGCAGGGTTGATCCCGAACGTGGAAGTCCGGATATGAAATGATACCTCGGCATGCGAAAACCCAGCGTCGTGACAGACGAGTGCGTGCGAGTTCTCGTCTTCCTTCACGATCCGGCTATCGCTGGACCGCCCCTGATCTGCCACGCCAATGCAAGCGCCGCGAGTGTAGCGCGCATCGGGTCTCGCTCCCACAACCGGGCCACCCACTATTGGCGACAAACGGAACTATGCAACAAACGGGACAACAAACAGGACGGAGGTCGTTGAAGCCTTAGCTGCGAAGCTGCAGCGATGCGAAATTCCTGTTGCCTCTCGTTTGTATTGCAGCTGACGGACCTGACTGGGTGCAACGGCTGATGTGCTGCGCCGGGGAACCGTGGACACCATCCCCACCCAACCCTCCCCTTGAAGGGGAGGGCTTTTTCGCGTCGCTCGCATCGAGATTGCCAACCGGAAGCGAGTCAGCGCACCTTGTTCCCAATGGATTGGCGGGCATGAAGTGCATCGGAGACTCGGCGTCAGATCCGACAAAAAAAACCGTCTACGCGCCACGTGGCCCCATCGAACCGCGCGCAGTAGAAAGCGGTTGCATGCGTCGGTCATTGGCATCGACCACCGCCGCATGACAACCACCCCATCCGCCTAGCGCGTCGCTGCGGTTTTCGCCAGCGCCTGCCTGACCTCGCGCGTGCGCGCGTCACCAGCGCCCCACAGATGCTCGCTTTGCTGGGCTGCGCGATCGAGCATCTGGGCCGCTTCTGCGCGCGTTGCCACTTGCTGTGCCAGCAGCCTGCCGAGGTCCACGCGTGTCGCCACCGCCAGCGGGTGATCGCCGTCCGCTGTCATGCCATCGTAGACGGAGATCGCCTCGCGAAGCTCGCGACGCGCGCCTTCGGCGTCGCCGGCAGCCGCCAGGGCAAGGCCGAGGCAGCGGTGTGCCGTCGCTGTGACGTCCGACGATGTTCCGTGCAGACTCGTCGCCTGTGCGAGTGCCTCGCGCCCGATATCGACGGCCTCGGCGGGTCGGCCCTGCTGGCGCAAGGCTTCGCTCAGTCGCGTCTCGTCGACCGCGGTGTCGGTGTCGTGCGCATCGGTGCGCGCCTGCAGGACATCGCGCAACTCGGCGATCACGTGTTCGCCCTGGCCGCGCTCAAGATGGATCCACGCGAGGTCGCTGCGGGTATCGATGATGTGCGAATACGTCGCGCCATAGCGCTTTTGCCAGCTGTCGCGTGCCTGTTCAACGCAGCGTTCGGCCTCGTCCCATTCGCCATTGGCCGCATGCACCAGACCCAGCAGCTCGAGCGTCTCGGCCGCATAGAAGCTGCCGCTCGCGAGCAATTCCTGTTGCACGGCCAACGCTTTTTCGAGCCGCTTCTGCGCTTCGGGATAGTTGCCGAGATGGTAGAGGTCCGCGCCCGTGGACGACAGCAGTTGCGCGACGTAAGGATGGCGCTCGCCCATCACCACGCGAGCGTTGGCGAGCACTTTTTCGGTCAGGGCCAATGCCTGTGCGCTCTGTCCCGTTTGCTGGTACACGAGGGCGAGTGTCTGGCGGGCCGCGTCGGCTGAGACATCGAAAGCCGCACCCGCTTTTGCGTACTGTTGCGTGGCCTCGGTCAATTCCCGCACGGCGTCCGGATAGGCATGCTGTCCCCAGTGCGCAGAGGCTTTTGCGTGCAACGCATCGCCGAGCATGCCCGGTGTTTCCGGATGCTCTCTCGACACGCGTTCGCTTCGGGTAGCGTAGTCGAGCGCAACATCGTAGCGGTGTTCGTTGATGGCGACGAACGCGCGCATGTAGAGCGCGCGTGCGTAGGTTTTCACCGACGCATCCGGCAGGCCCTGCATACGGGTGATCGCCTGGTCGAGCAGATCGCGCGCGCGCGCTGCGTCGCCATTGGAACGCACGGTGCTCGCCAGATCCATCAGCGTCGCGGCCGCCAATGCGGCGTGCCCGTCGTCGGCATCGAATGTCGCCAGCGCCTGCTCCTGCAACGGCATGGCCTGCGCATACAAGCCCATGCGCGCGTAGATGCCGCCCAGCGTGGACTTGAGTTCGGCCTGCAGTGCGGTCTCGTTTCCAAGCTGGCTATCGATGCGCTTGGCTCCGCGATCGAGCAGGTCGCGCACGCTCGGCTCCTTGCCGCCATTGGCACGCGGATCGGCGCCTGAAAAAAGCCCGACGAGAAAGTCCTTCACCGCTGCCGTGCTTTGCACGCCACGCAGCGCGCGTTGCGCTTCCACCGCGGTGCGGCGCGACTGGATCACGATGGCCACGCCACCCGCAAGGACGGCCAGCGCGAGCGCAGTGCCGAGAGCAAGCGGGATACGGTGGCGGCGCACGAACTTGGCGAAACGATAGCGACGGTTGCCGCCGGACAAGGCACGCCCATTGCAGTAGGCAGTCAGGTCGTCGGCGAACGCAGCGACCGAGGCATAGCGGGCATCGGGCGACTTCTCCAGCGCGCGCTCGGTGATGCGTTCCAGATCGCCGCGCAAAAGGCGGCGCAGTCGCTGCGGCGACGTCGCGCGGTGCTCGGCGATGTCATCCGCCGTGGCGATCGCATCCGCGCCGCCCGTGCGCCGCGGCGCGCGGCTCAATGCTTCGGGCGGCCGTTCGACGATTGCGGTAGCCCAGCTCGTCGTGCCCGATTCCGCGCTCGGATACGGCAAGCGGCCACTCAACATTTCGTAGAGCAATACGCCGAGCACGTAGACGTCGGTCGCGGTCGTGATCGGTTCGCCGAGCACTTGCTCCGGCGCCGCGTATTCGCGCGTCATCAGTCGCGCGTGCGTGGCGGTCAGTCCCGGCGACGGCTCCGCATCGATGAGTTTGGCGATACCGAAGTCGAGCAGCTTCACGTCACCGTCCGCGGTGACCAGGATGTTCGACGGTTTCAGATCGCGATGCACGACGAGGTTGCGATGGGCGTAGGCGACCGCCATGCACACCTTCAACAACAGCTCGACCCGCTGCTTCACGCTCAGCCGCTGCGCATCGCAATAGCGCGTGATCGGTTCGCCTTCGACATATTCGAGCGTGAAGTAAGGCGTGCCGTCGTCGGCCACGCCGCCGTCATGCAGTTGCGCGATATGCGGGTGAACCAGACGCGCGAGGATCTCGCGTTCGAGCAGGAAGCGCGAAAGGATGTCGGCGCCGCCGAAATCGGCGCGGATCTGCTTCAAGGCGACGCGTTGCGCGAACTCATCATCGCGCTCGGCCAGAAATACGCTGCCCATGCCGCCTTCACCGATGCACTTGAGCAAGCGGTAGGGACCAACCCGTTGTCCACACGGATCGACCGCAGGTTCGATCGGCCCCATTCGGTTCAGCGCCGTGGCGGCATCATTGTCGAGGAGCCCAGCCGGCGCTCGCTGCTGCGCCAGCAGCTGTGCGACTTCGTCGTGCAGGGCCAATTCGCCCGCACATTGCGCATCCAGCCACGTCGCGCGATCGCCTTCGGGCACGTCCTGTATTTCGCGGAACAATGCCTTGACGCGCAGCCAGTGGGTGCTCATGGGCGGGGCCGAGTGGATGTCACCCTCATTTTCCCATGCGCTAGCGACCCGGGATAGGGTCGGGTTCAAGGGTGCGGCGTCGGCCAAGGTGCAGGCTTCGCGCGCAACGTCGGCTGGAGTGCACGGATGCGCGCCCCCAACAATCGAGCGCGCAACGGAATTCTCTGGAGCGAGGCGTCCGACGACGGTGGCGATCTGCCAGGACTTCTCCTCGTTGCGTGCCGAGCTTGGTCTGCTCGACCACGCGTTGTGGAAGACAGGCTCATCGCTCGCTACGACATCTCTGGCGTCCGCCGCTGGACGCCGGTACGTTCGGCTCCGGAAAGTCGTTTTTCCTCAAGGTCACCCTTTCGGGAGTCGTTCAATGCTATCCGTCCTGCTGTCGCTGTCCGTTCTTGCCATGCCCCAAGCGGCGATGCCGATGCCTGGAGCATCCGACACGGATCGCTTCATTGATCTCGCGAAAAGTCCGCTCTATCGCGAGAAAGAGGCGTGGGTCGGCAAGTCGATCGAGACGGTGCTGCCTGCATCATCACTTTCAAGGCTCATTCTGCTGACCGCCGTTACAGCCGCGACTGCGGATCTCGACGTCGCGAATATTCGTCGGCTGCTTTCATCCGGGCTCCAATTCGAGCATCCGGCCAAGGACTGGGACTCATCGCCTCTTATCTGGGAAGCCGTCGCGGAAACAAACGATGGGCACGTCTATCTTCTGCGTGTCTATCGCGCGTGGGCTCAACTGATCTCACCAGAAGCACATGGATTCTTCCGCATCCCATGAGGGGATGAAGGAATCAGTCGATTGAGCCGCATGACTGGTCTCCGTCGCTCGACATCAACATCACGCTAGAGCTGAGATTGCAGCAGTGAGGAAACCCACTCGCGTGCTCGGTCCGTGAAGGGCCGCGCTTCCCACATTTGCAAAGTGAATTCGATCGACTTTGCCTTGTCCTTCTCGAATATTCTGCTTTGCACGTCCGCGAACGATGCGTCGTAGGCATTCAGGCTGGCTTCGTCGTTGAGGCGAAACGAACGTGGATCGAAGTTGGTCGATCCGACGGACGTCAATACGCTGTCGATGATCAGCACTTTGCAATGAAACATCGTCGGCTGATATTCGTAGATCTGCACTCCGGCCTTCAGGAGCGGTCCCCACGTACCCCTCGATGCATTGCGGGTCAGTCCGGAATCACTGTATTTTCCCGGAACGATCACTTGAACGTCGACGCCCCTGTCCCGCGCTTCGATCAAGGCATGCAGGGCTATCTCGTCAGGAATGAAGTAGGCCGCTTCCAGTTTGATCGATTCGCTCGCCGCAACGATGGCGAGGAGGTACATCAATTCCATGCTTTCGCCACCACCCGTCGGCGAGCTGAGAAACATCTGCGCCTCGACGTTTCCCGCCATCTCAAGAGCCGGAAAATATTCGACGCCGTGCAGGGCCTTGCCAGTCACCTTCATCCAGTTGTCGAGGAAGCTGGCCTGCATTTGTGCCACGACCGGGCCTTCTACACGAAAATGGGTATCTCGCCAGTGGGCCGGGTCCTCGGCATCTCCCGTCCACTCTTCGGCGATGCCCACCCCGCCGGTGAATGCGACGATACCGTCGACGACCAGGAGCTTGCGGTGGGTTCGATTGTTGAGGCGTGCGAGCGTGTACCAGGCCAGTGGGTGATAAAGCTCCACATGCGCGCCCGCATCGCGCAAGGTCGACAGCACCGATGCGTCCATCTTCTGGGTTCCTGCCCAGTCCAGAAGCACATTGCATTCGACGCCCGCTCTGGCGCGCTCGGCGATGGCGTCGGCAAACTCACGACCGATCTGCCCTGACCAGTACACGTAGGTTTCAAAATTGATGTTTTTCCTGGCGCCGCGAATGGCCGCCAGCATGCCGGGGAAAATCTGGTTGCCATTGATCAGCGTGTCGATTCGGTTGCCGCCGAGGATGGGCGGACCGAACAGCGAACCCATCACGCGCTTGAACTGCGGATCGGTCAGTGGATAGAGACGCTTCGGGACTGAAGCGACCTTTTTTTCCCCGGTCACGAAATTCAGCGCGATCACCACGAAGATCATGCTGATCACAGCGGTGACGACTAGCGTCCAAACCATGGCACCCTCATTCGTTTATTTTGGATCATGTCACTTCAACGCTCGACTGACCGGGCGCTTCAACCGGCTGGCCGACGTCGCGCGTTCGAGTCGAGCAAGATTGGCAGCGCACTTGATGAACACGTGGGAATTCCGCTGAACAAGGTAGGGAAGCGCGAAGCCGTGCGTTGCGGGATGGAACTCTCCTATGCGACTGGTACACGACGCTATCATAGTAGTTGCACCGCAGTGACTTCCTCTCACGTGCGACGAAGACAAGGAGACACCCAAGGTGCATGGGCCAGGTTGACTGCGCGGGGAATCGGGTGGCGAATTGGAATGGGGGCGACTAGCGCGAAGGCGCGCTTAATCCACCAGGATCTCGACATCGGTATCGAGCGCATACGCGCCATCGATGAATTGAAAATAGGCGACGGCTGTCAATTCTCCCTTGGTGGTTGAGAGCCCATAGCTGCACATCAGACGCAGCGGACCCGCCGTCTCTCTCGTCAGGCCCCGCCTGTCGCTGAAAACACCTTCGGTTGACTGATCCGTTATCTTCTCGATCGGCGATCGAAGGACTCGCTTGAAAAGGCGCAAAGCTTCTTCAGACGCAGGGCAAGCGGGATCCAGCTTTGTTTCGGGATCGATCATTTCCCACGTCCCGCCCTGCCGCCGGAATCCGATCTCCTGCACACTCGGTGGGACAAAGTCGCCCTTTTTGGCGCCCCGAACGAGACACAGTTGTTCCTGTGCGGATCGCGCAGCCACCGGATAGCAGCCATCGATGGCATGAACAACGATGAGATCGGGATTCTTGCCCGTTCCGCGCAAATACGCCTTGAGCGCATCGCCTGCCTCCGTCAAGCTTATGGTCGTATCCCGCGCGGCATGTACGCTGGTGCCGGCGACCCAACACGAAGCAAAGATGCACGCGCGCGCGCGCCACCGTTGAGAAGACATCACGACGGACTCACGAGCCGCGCGACAGTGGGCAATGCCTGCTGTGAGGGGTTGTCGGAAGCGACATGGTCGTCGGCGATTCCGTAACCCTGGCCGACAACGGTTGCGGCGCGGACGTTGACGAGCTGAGCAGGTCCCCGCATCACCTGCGTGCGAGGGCGGGCATAGACCGCGTGCACATGATGCACCCGTGTGCCATTTCTGGTGCGTCGCCTGCACTGGCAAACGGATCGCATCGGTTCCATCGTCTGTTCATGTCGTTTGGTAAAAAATGATTCGAGCGAACTGCTCGCAAGCAGGCTTGCCGCGTCAAACCCGGAAGCGTCAAGTAACCGGACAGTGCGACAGCAGGGGTACAGAGGTCACGTTAGTGCGCATCGACCGACAAGCCGCAGCACCCGCGGCCTCATGCATCTACTGAACGTCAATGGTGTTCCGGTCAATCGGCCGGGACCTTGTCGCGCGACGACTTCCTCGTGACGCGGCTCGATCGCGCAGGCGCATGACCGACGTTTGTCGGCCATCTTCGATCAGCAACCTTGGGCCGCGGTCAATTTGATGCATTCAGGCAGAAACACTGGCCAATGCTTAACGGCACTCCCGCGCTCACAATGCTGAACGGATCTCCAGTCATCGTTGCGCGATTGTGACACAGCGCACGTTTTTGCGACGCACCCAGCCTGAACGAGGGTCAATTGGAGCGCCTGGAGGTGTCCGGACGACCCATCGTTGCCTCTTGCCCCCGGTCAGAGCATTGGCTCGCTTCGTGCTTTGGAGGCACATCAGGGGGCATTTCCCGCGGCATTCGCCGCAGGCAGCTCAGCGGGTCTACCGGGGAATGATTCCATGTCTTGCACACGCGCCGTACGTCCAGCTCTCGCGCTGGCCGCGTCACTCGCACTCGGCACCTCTGCCTTGTTTGCGCAAACCATCTCCTCATTCACGCCGCACGGAGGAAGGGCGACGCCTGTCACGCTTACTGGGAGCGGTTTCACCGGTGCGGCTGGCGTCGGATTCAATGGCACGCCTGCGGCGGCATTCAATGTCGACAGCGATACGCAAATCTCGGCGACGTCGCCTGCGACGTTCACGACCGGCACGATCTCGGTCGGCGCGACTCCTTCCCTGTTCAATTTCATCAATCGCACCGGCACGGTGACGACGGTTGGGCCCCTCGGCGGCGCATCGCTCCCACTCGGCGCGCTCGTCAGCTTCACGGGCGCGCCAAACGACGGCAGCATCAGTCGCGCCGGCGGCCAGACGTTCTTCTTCCAGAACATGCCCCTCAGCAGCAACACGTGGCTGTACTGGGGTGCCGCGTCGGGCGGCGTGCGCCTCTCGATGAACGGAAACGATTTCAATTCGCCCGCGGGCGAAGTCATGACGTACGCGCCGGCTCAGTCGAATCCTGCCACCGGCAAGCTTCAGTACACCGGCGTTTCCGCGCTCAACCTGCAGGCGCCTTGGGGTCAGGGTTCTGGTCTCTGCACGCGTTTCACGATGCAGTTCGCGCCGTACAACGGCTCTCCGCTGGTGCCCACGGTCAGCGCGACAAGTGCGGGCCTGCCAGCCGCGATCGGCAACGTTGCCGCGATTCCGCCGGGTTCCAGTTTCAGCGTCAACCTGCTGTTCGAAGCGGCCTACACGAGCAACGGCTGCACCAGTTGGCAACCGGCGCTCGCGATCTATGACGCAGCGCCGACGAATCCCGGTGACGGCGCATGGAGTTCCTTCAGCGGTGGCTTCTTCTACGAAAACACGGCGCCTGAAATCGGAACGATCGCCAACCAGTCCATTCCGCAAGGCGGCTCCACCGGGCCCGTGGCATTCACGCTCGTCGACGCGGAAACCGGCGGCA
>JBDSXV010000004.1:0-16338 GCA_039926025.1 Dokdonella sp. | reverse complement strand
GGCTTCAGCCGCGATGCTCTGAGTTACTGGAGAAGAGCATCGCGGCTGAAGCCGCTCCCACAGACAAATGCTCCCACATTATTGGCTACAGCAGTCAGGCTACGGCGGTTTCGATGATGTCGGCGTGCACGGTCGTCGATTCGGCCTCGACCGCCATTGGGTGGATGCCAAGACGCGCAAACAGGCGCTGGTCCGCTTCGGTATCGGGATTGCCGGTGGTCAGGAGTTTTTCGCCGTAGAAAATCGAGTTTGCACCTGCGAAAAAGCACAGTGCCTGCAGTTCGTCGCTCATTTCGGCGCGACCGGCGGAGAGGCGCACCATCGAGGCCGGCATCACGATGCGCGCCACCGCGATCATGCGCACGAACTCGAACGGATCGAGCAAGGCGGTACCGGCGAGCGGCGTGCCTTCGACCTGCACCAGCCGGTTGATCGGCACCGATTGCGGATGCGCCGGCAGGGTCGCCAGAGTGTGCAGCAGGCCGGCGCGCTGGGCGCGTGATTCGCCCATCCCGACGATGCCGCCGCAGCAGGTCTTCAGGCCCGCATCGCGCACATGTTCGAGGGTGTCGAGCCGATCCTGGTATTCGCGCGTATGGATGATCTTGCCGTAGAACTCCGGTGCGCTGTCGAGATTGTGGTTGTAGTAGTCGAGACCTGCGTTCTTCAGCGCATCGGCCTGCGGCTGGCTCAGCATGCCGAGCGTGGCGCAGGTTTCCATGCCCAGCGCCTTGACCGCGCCAACCATCGCCGCGACTTTGGGGATGTCGCGATCCTTCGGCGAGCGCCAAGCCGCACCCATGCAGAAGCGCGTGGCGCCGGACGCCTTCGCGGCTTGCGCCTTCGCCAGCACGGCATCGAGGCTCATCAGTTTTTCCGCTTCGACTCCGGTTGAATAACGCGCAGCCTGCGGGCAATAGGCGCAGTCTTCGGGGCAGCCGCCCGTCTTGATCGAGAGCAGGGTCGACACCTGCACCGCGTTCACGTCGTGGTGCGCACGATGAACCGCGTGCGCCTTGCTGAGCAGGTCGGCGAACGGCAGCTCGATCAGGGCGAGGACTTCGGTGCGGGTCCAGTCGTGGCGGATGGCGGGGAGCATGCGGGGCGTCCGTTTCTGTAGAGTGGGCGGTGCAAGGTATTGTGGGAGCGGCTTCGGCCGCGATGCTTTTACCCGGCAACGGGGAAAGCATTGCGGCCGAAGCCGCGCCTATGCGAGGTATTGGAAGTTTCACGGCCGGCCAGGAGGCTGTCAACTTGAACGACCCGCAAAAAGTTGACGCGATCACGACGCGCGCACTGGGTTTCGTTCTGCCGCCTCGCTGCCTCCTCTGTGGCGACCTCGGCGCCGATGGACGCGACCTGTGTGCTGGCTGCGTCGCCGACCTGGCATTGAACAGCCCCTGCTGTCCGC
Source organism: Dokdonella sp. (assembly GCA_039926025.1). Lineage (GTDB taxonomy): Bacteria > Pseudomonadota > Gammaproteobacteria > Xanthomonadales > Rhodanobacteraceae > Dokdonella_A. The sequence goes on along the minus strand of JBDSXV010000004.1, from coordinate 14,927 downwards.
GCTGTGCACTGCCGTTGCAGGTGCCGGCGCCAATGTGCGGTGAATGCCTCAAGCGTCCGCCGCCGTTCGCCGCGGCCTGGGTACCGTTTTGCTACGGACATCCGCTCGACCTGCTCGAAGCGCGTTTCAAGTTCCGTGGCGACCTCGCCGCCGGGCGCGTGTTGGCCGATCTCATGCTCGAACGCGCACGGTTCGACGCACCCACTCCACCCGCGATGCTGATTCCGGTGCCGCTGCATCGCACGCGTTTGCGCGAACGCGGTTACAACCAGGCGCTCGAACTTGCACGACCCCTGGCGCGGGCGATGGCGATTCCACTGCAACATGACGTTCTCGAGCGCACCAAGGCAACGCCGCCGCAGACGGGTCTCGACGCGAAGGCGCGTCGCCGCAATCTGCGTGATGCGTTTTCCGTCGCCGCGGGCGCTCAATTGCCTGCGCATGTCGCCTTGTTCGACGACGTGATGACCACCGGCGCGACGCTGCGCGAGTGCGCTCGCGTGCTCAAGCAGGCCGGCGTGCAACGGGTCGATGTGTGGGCGTTGGCGCGCGCGGCTGATCGACTGAAATAGCCCATGCACTGGGGCCGAGATCAACTCGCGCATTCAACCGCCATTCCAACGTCCGGAAACTTCCGATCTAGCAGGGGGCAGGTTCAAATCGGGCGGTTGGCGCTGCAATTCGACGCTCGCGTGCGCTAGCCGGATGTCTCGCTGCCGTTCTAAGGTTCCCCTGTGCGTTTTCTTCTAGTCGCGCATCAGCGCATGACACGCGACGGTGCCTGCTTCGATACGAAGGTGAGCCAGTGCACCTCGGCCACACACGTGCTTGCGTCGCTCTGCTAGAAGGGCCGCGCCTCCTGTCAGTCAGGCGCGACCGCTGATCGGTGGGCTGTCCGTTTTTCGGCGTTCGCCGTGTTCGGGTGAGATGTGGCCCTGCGTTGAAAGGGGTCTGCATCCAAGGAGTCCGATCATGCGCCGAGTCCTCGTTTCGTGCTGTACTGCCCTGATAGGCCTGCTTGTTTCCTCGTTGCACGCCGCCGTCAGTCCGCCGCTGCCGAACGCTGTCTTGTTCGTCAGCCAGGTGCCGATGCCTGGCGACGATGTGGCGCGCGCGACGATCACCTCAAGCTTCGCCAATCACCTGCCGACCACCGCCGCCGCGCCGCGCGGCGGTGACCTTCTGCTGATGTCGCCCACGGGCGCGTTGCGCAACCTCACGCTGGAGGCAGGCTACGGTTCGACCGGCGCGAACGGCTTTCAAGATGCGAATGCCATTGCGGTACGCGATCCGGCCGTGCACTGGTCAGGTGGCAAGGCGGTCTTCAGCATGGCAGTCGGCGCACCGGCGCAGGCGAATGGCATTGAAACCGCGCAGTGGCAATTGTACGAAGTCAGCGGACTCGGCAGTGGCCAGACGGCAACCATCGTGAAAGTCGCGAACCAGCCACCGTTCAACAATATCCAGCCCAACTATCTCAGCGATGGAAGCCTCGTCTTCGTCAGTGACCGACCGCGCAATGGCGCCGCGCAGCTTTATCCGATCAACGATGAATACCGCGGCCAGCCGGCGAACAGCGGCTTGTGGCGGCTTGATCCGGCCAGCGGCGACTTGCGTCTGCTCGAACACACGCCATCGGGATCGTTCACGCCGATCGTGGACAGCTTCGGGCGCATCGCGTTCGTGCGCTGGGACCATCTGATGCAGGACAACAACCACACCAGCCCGACGCCGCCGTTTGCCGTGTTCGACTACGCGTCGGAAGCAACGAATGCGCCGACGCAGAGCGCGATCGAGCTGTATCCGGAACCCATCAATGCCGTTGCAGGCAGCAACGTGAGCGGATTCGAGATCAACCAGTTTTTTCCGTGGACCATCAATCAGGACGGCAGCCACGAGGAAACCCTCAATCACATCGGCCGCCACGAATTGAAGCCCGCCTTCAACCGCAGCTACACCAATGATGCGAGTCTGGTGAATTTCAACGCGATCGGCAGCGGTCGCGTGAATCCGAACTCCATCGGCAACTTCTTCCAGTTGCGTGAGGATCCGGTCGTGCACGGTCGTTATGTCGGTGTCGATGCGATGGAATTTGCGACCCACACCTCGGGTCAGATCGTCGCGATCAACGCGGCTGCGCCCAACGGCAGCTTGTTGAATGCGCACGACATGACTGTGCAGTACATCAACAACCGTGCGACGCAGAGCATCCTGTCCAATCCCGCGAATATCGGCCATTTCCGCGATCCGCTGCCGATGAGCGACGGAACACCCGCGACCGAGGGCACGTTGCTGGCCGCGTTCTCACCGACACCCAGTGCCGAGCCGAGCCCGACCGGACCCGCGGTCTATCAGTTCCGCCTGACCCGGCTCAGCAAGAACCGCAGTGCGAACAACGACGCCCTGAACACGGCGAACCTGACCGCTGGCATCGCGAAAAGCATCAGCTACTACGCCGGCGGCTCCCTGGTCACGTACAGCGGCAATCTATGGGAGTTGCAGCCCGTCGAGGTTTACGCGCGTACGGCGCCGGTCGCGACGACTGAACCTGCGCTCGCGCAACCTGAACTGAACGCGTTTGCCGCTGCGCAGGTTGCCGAAAGCGACATACGCGCATTCCTGCGAAATCAGGATCTGGCGATTCTGGTCATGCGCAATGTCACCTCGCGCGACGGCGCCGACCATCAGCAGCCGTTCAACTTGCGCGTACCGGGCGGCACCCAGACTCTCGGTGACGGCGGCGCGATCTACGACCTGGATGAGATGCAGTTCTTCGAAGCCGATCAGGTGCGCGGATTTGGCACACCGGCTGCGCCCCTGCCGGGACGCCGCACGATGACGCGCTGGCTCAACGACGCCCAGGCGCTGCGCTTCAATCCGACCGCAGCATCGAATCCGGGCGCGCAACCGATTGCGGCCGACGGCTCCGTCGCGCTGTTCGTGCCGGCACGACGCGCGCTGACGTGGCAGTCACTCTCGCCAGCCACCGCATCGACACTCGCGCCGAATTCGCCGGTCGTGCGCGAGCGCTACTGGATCGAATACCAGCCGGGTGAAATTCGCGCCTGCGATGGCTGCCACGGCGTCAATACGACCAACCAGGCCGGCCTGCCCGCCGCCGGCAATACGCCGCAGGCGCTGATCGACCTGCTCAACTGGTGGAGGCTGCACGACGATCGCATCTTCGCCGACGGCTTCGGGCCCTGAGCACTTCGCCAACGCGAAACGCGCTTGAGTGTCAGCGGATTGCGAGCGCGAACAGAAGTCCGAGCCAGATTGCGAGGCCGACGAGGTTGTTGTTGCGGAACGCGGCGAAGCAATGCTCGCGTGAGCGATCGCGTATCAGCCATTGCTGCCGCACGAACTGCGCGGCAGCCGCTGCAAGGCCGATGAAGTAGGGCCAGTGCAGTGTCGCGCGCGAGCCTGCCAGCAGCATCGCGAACAGGAAGGTCGCCATCAGTATGCCGATGATCGTGCGATCGGCATCGCCGAACAGGATGGCGGTCGACTTCGCACCGACGCGAATGTCGTCCTCGCGGTCGACCATTGCGTACTCGGTGTCGTACACCGTCGAGAACAGCACATTGGCGAGGAACAGCAGCCAGCACAGCGGCGGCAATGAGTTGGTCACCGCGGCGAACGCCATCGGGATCGCCCAGCCGAACGCGGCGCCGAGCACGACCTGGGCGAGATGCGTGACACGCTTGCTGAACGGATAGATCGCAGCAAGCGCAGCGCCGACGAAGGACAACTTGATCGTCAGTGCATTGGTGAACAGCACGAGCACGAAGGCGAACGCGAGCAGGGCGCCAAAAAGCAGCAGCGCTTCCTTCTTCGACACGCGCCCCGCGGCCATCGGGCGCCCGCGCGTGCGTTCGACATTCCCGTCGAGCCAGCCATGGTCGGCGTAGTCGTTGATCACGCAGCCGGCGCTGCGCATCACGAACACGCCGAGGGTGAAGATCAGCAGCGGTCCGATCGGCGGGAAATCATTCGCCGCGAACCACAGTGCCCACCACGTCGGCCACAGCAGCAGCAACGCGCCGACCGGGCGATCCATGCGCATCAGCACGAGGTATTCGCGAATGCGAGCCCGGTGCCGCGGCGGCAGATAGCCAATCAGCCAGTCGATGACCTTGGCCGAGCGCGTCGACGTGTCCGCGGGTCGCGAGGCCGCTGCCGAGCGCGTCGGAGGCGTGGGCTTGCGTGCGAACGAGGGGACCACCGCGGGTGCTTCTGCGGGTTCGGCTTCCTTACTACGCGGTGGGTTGCGCGGCGGCGTAACCGGTGCCGATGCAGCCGGCGTAGCGAGCGGTGGCTTCGGCATCGGCTTCTGCGCGGCCGGTGGTGGTGGCGATGCAGGAGCGGGCGCCGGCCGCGTTGCCTGCGCGGTGGACTGCGGCGCCGTTGCAACCGCAGTTGCCGAAGCCGTCGTGGTCGCCGTAGTCGGCGGCATCAATGCCGACGTCGCCGCCATCGGTGTCGTTCTGTCGACACTCGCCGCTTGGGCGTTTGGTGCCTGCGCGGCGGGTTTGTGCGCTGGCGCTACGGTTGCGGATGGTGCAGCGGTCGCCGGCGTCGCGGAAGGCGGCGCGCTGATCGGCTGCGCGATTTGCGGCGTGGACGACTGCGGCAATGGCGGTATGCGTGGTGGCGCTTCGCGCGCTTGCGGCGCGACAGGCGCGGGTGCGAGGGCATTCGCCGATGTACGGGGTGCCTCGATCGGCGCCTTTTCGACGGCTGCAGATCTGCGTTCGCTGACTTCCGCGCGCACCGCTGGCGCTTCAAGCGCGGCGCCGGGCGTGGCTTGCGCTGCCGTTTGCGAAACCTGAGGTGGTGGGCGCGACGCGGGCAACGCTGGGATCGATCGCTGAGGAGGCGTTGCAACCGTTGCCGGCGGCTCGATGGCAGGCAATGCCAAGGGCAGCGTCTTTGGCGCACGGGCGCGCGGCGTCACCTCCGCTGTCGAGGGGGACGGCTTCGGCGATGCGCGTCTGGGCCTCGCCTCCGAATCACCTGTGGCAGCGGGTTCCGCGATGGCGCGACGCGCGGGCGGTTTCGCTGGCGCCGGCAAATCGTCCGGCGCCGGTGCCGCGGCATCGTCTGCAGGAGATTTCCGCTTGCGCGGCGTCTTCGGGCGCTCGGTTTCTTCCATGCGCCAAGTTTAGCTCGCAATGCCGTCGACGAAACCTCGGCTATGCTCGCCTCTTCGCGGTGTCTCGCGCGCCGCTGCGACTCGATCAGGAGTGGGCGATGGAAAAGTGGCTGCCTTCGAGGTATCTCGCGTTCGCGCTCTGCGTGCTGGTTTGCGTGCTCGCGTTGCTTGGCTGGAACGATGGTCGCGCCGTCAAGCTGCTTGCGATCGTTTCAGCCGCGCTGGTCGCGATCGGCGTTGCCGATCTTGCGCAAACGCGCTCGGCGCTGCGCCGCAACTACCCGCTGATCTGCCATATCCGCTTCTTCTTCGAGATGGTGCGGCCGATGCTTCGCCAGTACGTGGTCGAGTCGGACAACGAGGAAGTGCCGTTCTCGCACGTGCAGCGCGCGGTCGTGAAGCAACGCGCAAAGAATGCGCTTGACGTGCGCCCTTTCGGCACCGAGCTCAACGTGTACGAGGAACGCTACGAATGGCTCAACCACTCGATTCGGCCGAGCATTATCGACAGCCATGATTTCCGCGTCACGGTCGGCGGTCCGCAGTGCACGCAGCCGTATTCGGCCAGCGTGTTCAACATTTCGGCGATGAGCTACGGCGCAATCTCGCCGAACGCGATCCGCGCGCTCAATGAAGGCGCGCGCCGCGGTGGCTTTTACCACGACACCGGTGAAGGCTCGCTGTCGGAGTATCACCGCGAGAACGGCGGCGACATCGTATGGGAACTGGGCTCGGGCTACTTCGGCGCCTGTGAGCGCGCGGGTGTGTTCAGTGAAGCGCGATTTGCCGAAAAGGCCGTGCTGCCGCAGGTCAAGATGATCGAGCTGAAGTTGTCGCAGGGCGCCAAGCCCGGTCACGGTGGCGTGCTGCCCGCGCCCAAGGTCAGCGCCGAAATCTCGGCCACGCGAGGTGTGCCGATGGGCGAGGACTGTGTCTCGCCCTCTCGCCATTCCGCCTTCGACACACCCGAAGGTCTGCTGCGTTTCATCGCGCGCCTGCGTGATCTTTCCGGCGGAAAGCCAACCGGCTTCAAGCTCGCGATGGGCCATCCGTGGGAATGGTTCGGCATCGCCAAGGCGATGGGTACCACCGGCATCCTGCCGGATTTCATCGTCGTCGATGGCGGCGAAGGCGGCACCGGCGCGGCGCCGCTGGAGTTCGCCGACCACGTCGGTGCGCCGCTGCGTGAGGCGCTGATGCTCGTGCACAACACCCTGGTCGGACTCAATCTGCGCGACAAGATCCGCATCGGTGCGAGCGGCAAGGTGATCACCGCGGTCGATCTCGCGCGCACCTTGAGTCTCGGTGCCGACTGGTGCAATGCCGCGCGTGGCTTCATGTTCGCGCTCGGCTGCATCCAGTCGCAAAGCTGTCACACCGACCGCTGCCCGACCGGTGTCGCGACGCAGGATCCACGTCGCTGGCAAAAGCTCGATGTACCTGACAAGGCAAGCCGCGTCGCGAACTTCCACCACAACACCCTGCATGCTTTGAAGGAGCTGATCCAGGCCGCCGGCCTCGAGCATCCGAGTGAACTCGGCCCCGAGCACGTGATCCGCCGCGTGTCGTCAAACGAAGTGCGTTCGCTGGCGACGTTGTACCGTTTCCTCGAACCCGGCGAACTGCTCACCGGCGTGCCCGAACATGCGGTGTTCCAGCGTTTCTGGGCCGTGGCGCGACCCGATACGTTTGCGGCGCCGGAGGAACTCAGTGCGAGGCGGGCGACGAAGTTGCGATGAGCCGAATCAATGGTTCAACCTGCGCGCAAAAGCTCCGATGGGGAAAGCGCAAGCTTGCGGCGCGGCCTGGAGCAGCAAATGGGGTCCGGCAATATCGACGGACGTGGCGTGCGATATATTTGAAAGGATGTGCTCGCCCGCAGATCGGGACAGCAGTCTGTCTTCGGTCGCGCGGAGATAGAGCGTCGGTATCGAAATTGCGCGCAGCCGCGAAGTCACGTTGGCGCGAAGAGCGATCATCGCTCGCGTCCGCAGAACGGAAGGCTTCACCCCCAGTAGGGCGCACTGGAGCGAGGACTCCAGTTCGGGGGTGGCCCAGCGACCAAGCAGCCACTACGACAGAAGCGGGAGTGGTAGCGCTCTGACGGGGGCGAAGCGAGCGAACGATGCGAGCGGTGAAAACAGCGGAATCGGGCTCTTGGCAAAAGATGTGGAAAGTACTAGTCCGACCAGCCCCGACGGCGGTTTTGCCGCAATAGAGAGTGCAATCGGACCGGAGAACGATTCGCCGAGCAGGACGAATGGTCTGTCCAGAGGCAATGCGGCGCGCGCGAATGCCTCGAGCTCGGAATAGTCGAGGACTTTGTCTCTTGGGTACGAGACGACAGTGATGGAATCAAATTCGGCAGCAACCGAATTCACGAAGGCAGATCGCAGGGTTGCTGTGCCGTCAAGGCCCGGGAGCACGACGAGGTCGGTCATTCGAGTTGCGAGATTCCCGTTGTCGAGCTACTGACCTACGCCCGTGATACGTCTACTTCGTTTCCGAGATCCTTCGTATCCGGAAGCGCTGATTTTGGCCTTTGTGACGAATGCGCGAATTTCTGGTCAACGATGGCCGAAATCGTTGCTGACTTGCAAGGCCGCACTGCCGCGTAGCCTCGAACTCAAGGATCGAACCCATTGCGAAAAATCGAATCGCAACCGCTCTGTCGCTCGTAGGCGCCGATGTCGGCGCGCACGCCGGAGACGCGACAGAAATCCGAGCCGCGCTGATCGAACGTGACGTTGCTGTTGTTGTTGCCGGTATTGACCGCCGGGCTCGTGCTTTGCAGCGCGTGCGTGCGCGTCGGTCCGCCGTTGGCGGCGAGCGAGGCGAGTTGCGGATCGGATCGGAGCGTGCCAGCGGGTAGCGTGATCGCTCCATCGACCGCAACGACGAGATTGTTCGCGCCCGTCATCGTGACGGCCGCCTGGCTCCTTGCGATATCGGCAGCAAGCGTGGCGCCGATGTCGACAGAGTTCTTGCCGACTATCGAGCTTTGCGCCTTCAGCTGCAGCGCGCCGGTGCGCGACAGCACGATGCCGCCGCCGCCGATGCCGTCGGCGAGATTGAACGCCACCGTGCTGTTGTTGAGATTGAATACGGGATTGCCGCAGAGGACACCGCCAGCTGATGCGGCACTATTGGTCGAGACCGTACTCTGCAACAGGGTCAGTGCGCCGACCGTGGTTGGGCCACCGGCCACGACGCCACCACCGACGCTCGCGTGATTGCTGTCCACCGTCGTTGCGTTGAGCGTGGTCGCGCCGTACATGACGATGCCGCCACCCAGTTCCTGCAGGGTGTTCGGCGCGCTCACGGTGTTGCCGCTGATCGTGCTCGTCGTCAGCGTTGCATCGTGCGCGACGAACAGCGCGCCGGCCGCCGCGCGTTGAGCGCAGATCGACACGTTGCCGGAAATGGTGCTGGCGGTAATGGTCGCATTGCCGATTACGTAGGCGCCGCCGCCACCGGTCAGGGAGACGGCGTCGATCGCCGCCGGTCGTTCCTGCGGACGGCACAGAAGCACTTGGCAGCGATTGCCCGCGGTGTTCCCGCTCAGCGTGCTCGACGCCAGCGTGAGATTGCCCGCGACAAACACGCCACCACCGAAAGCATTGCTGCCATAGCCGATCGCAACGCAGGATGAGACTGTGACGCGCGTCAGGCTCGCGTTGCCGACGGTGGCGATGCATCCGCCGAGTCCGTAATTGCCGTTCTTTACTGCGAGATCGCTCACGGTCAAGGTGCCGTGACCCGTGTGCAGGAAGGCGACGTGATGCGCGGCGTCGATCGTCAATGTGTGTGCCGTCGGGCCACGCAAGGTGATATCGGCGACCGTGATCAGTCCCAGGTCGCTCGCGAGCGTGATCGTGCTGCACGCGAGCTGGCTCATGTCGATTACGTCGCCGGTGCCGGCGAGGCCGATCGCAGCACGCAAACTGCCGGTGCCGCTGTCGGCGCAGGTGCTCACGCTGCGCGTGGCAGCCGGTTGCGGAGGCGACATGGCCATCCTGGAACGATCGTCAAGATGCGCGAAGAACGCGGCCAGATCGTGCGAATGCGCGCGTGTGTTGGCGGGCGCACCAAAGACGCCATTGGAGAACGTCGACAGGCGATCTTCTGTCGCGCCGTCGGCGCTGTTGGCGCTCGCCGCGTGCAGCCCGCCCGAACCGGGCAATGTTGCGCAGATGCACAGCGCAAGTGGAACGAGCTTCACCTGGCGGCTATGTGACCGTGGTTGATTCATCCGCGCACCTTTGTCGTTGGCGGGACGACGTGTCCCCAACCATGGGTGCGTGGAAACCGGAAAACATCACGGCGAGGGGTGATAGCGTGATCGCCGCGCGGTCAAGGCTGGACCCGTCCGCAGCTATTTCGATGCGGCTGCCTCGCGCACCCGGTAATCCTCGCCAACAACGTCTACTACGGGCGGCCTATGTGCGCGCTCGAATGCACGATAGCCCTGCTCCAGATTGCTCCAGAACTCGCCCCATGCCTGCTTGCGCCAGTCGGCGTGCGGCGGATGGTCGAAGCGAAACGGAAACACGTGAACGTCGACGCGTGACTGGCCACCGTGCAGAGCAGCGTCGAGTAGGGTGTAGATCTCGTCGATCTGCGCATCGCCCATTGCGTAGCAGCCGATCGACACGCAGTCGCCATGCACCATGAGGAAATTGCCGCTGCGACCGAGCGCGCGGTCATACGCATTCGGATAGCCGAGATTGAATGCGAGATGGAACTGGCTGGTCGGGTTGAGCTGGCTGCGACCGACCGAATAGAAGCCCTCGGGTGACTGCCCGTCGCCTTCGCGCACCTTGGGCCCGAGCGCACCCGACCAGGTGCAAATCGGATACGTGCGAAACAGCACGAACGCATCGCGCTCGCGCACCCACAGCTCCAGCTGGTGCTCGTGCTTGAAGATGCGCAGGAAGATCGGGTCGCCAAAGCGCAGGCCGGCAGCGGCAAGATCGCGTTCGAGCGGCGGGCGCACGCGTTTCGCCGCGACTTCGGCACGATTGTCCACGGCAGCCGGGCGCATGTTTGCTGCGCGCGCCGGATCGCCCAGGATCGACTCGATCATGAGAGCGAATGACATCAGTGCGAGGACCTTCGGCATTCTCTTCATCTTGTAGCGATCTTTCGAAGGGGTGGCGCGTTCGACAAGCGGCGTCGCGCAGGATAGCGGGCGTACACGCCCGGCGCCGACGGCCGGTCGCATGCGCGCGATCGCTGCGGGAATGGGAGAGACTGGCCTTACACTGCGCTCACTGACTTCTCTGCGAAGGTACGCATGCTGCGACGCGCATGCCTGGGCTTGCTCGTACTGAACTGCGCCGTTGCGCTGGCTGTTCCCGCGCCATCGCAGCAGCCCTCGACCGCGCTGGAATGGCGCGCGTACCGCGATTTCACCAGCGCCGATGGCCTGCCGCAGAATTCGGTGACGGCCTTGCTGCAGGATGCCGACGGCTACGTCTACGCCGGCACCAACCAGGGGCTGGCGCGCTACGACGGCCAACATTGGCAAGGCGTCGAGCTGCCGACCGGCGATCGCAGCTATGCGGTCGGCGCGCTCGCGCAGGCGCGCGATGGAGCGTTGTGGATTGGCACCGATGCTGTCGGCGCGTGGCGGGTCGTGGGCGGCCAGGCGCAGGCGCTCGGGCTGCCCGGCGCATCCGGAGCGATAGGCGCGTTCTGGGAGGCGCCCGACGGCCGCATGTGGCTGGCCGCGGACGATGGACTCTTTCGTTGCGCGGGTCCGCATTGCGAACGCATCGATGCGCTCGGCGCAGCGGGAGCGCGCAGCCTGTTTGGCGAGAGGCTCAATGGAGAGCTGCGTTTGTGGGTCGGCACCAATTTCGAGGGCGTGATCCAGCTCGCGGGTGTCGAAAATGCAGTGCCGCAACGCACGGGCCTGGTGCTCGGACGCCAGCAGGGGCTGCCGAACAATGTTGGTTTGGCGATGACGCGTTTCGGCGGCGACCTGTGGATCGGCAGCGGGCGCGGCCCCGCACGCTACGACGGCAAGATCCTGCATGTGTACGGCCCTGAGAATGGGTTTCCTACCGCGATGGTGTTCGCGCTGCAAGCCGACACCGATGCGCAGGGCCGCCCGGTGCTGCTCGCCGCGCTGCGGCCGGGCGGGCTGGCCGAAATCCGCGAAGACGGTCACTGGCGTCTGATCGATACGCGCCACGGTCTGCCATCGAATGCGGTGCACAGCCTGATGCGCGAGCGTTACCGCGGCGCCATGTGGATCGGCACGATGACCGCCGGTGTCGCGCGGGTCGAACGGGATCGCTGGACCTTGTTCGACGAGCGCATGGGTCTGCCCGACCGCATCGTTCTCACCGTCGGCTGGTCCGCGCCGAGTCACACGCTATGGGTTGGTACCGCGGGTGGCGCGGCGCGCTGGGACGCCGATCGCTTCGTGCCACTGCTGCCTCCCGGGAACAACGCGCAACTCATCCACGGTCTCATCGATGCGCCGGATGGCAGCCGCTGGATCGCGCATGCGCGCGGATTGCAGCGCTGGCGCGGCAACGCGCTTGAACTCGACTTCAACGTCGACAACTCGAAGCTGCCGGGCATTTCGGTCGAGCAGATCGCGATGCGCCGTCGCGGCGACGGTGGCTTTGACATCTATGCTGCAACCGGCCATGGACTCGCGCGCTGGAGCGCCGAGCACGGCCTGGAAAGGATCGATGACGTGCCTGGCATCAGGCATGAAACCGGCATCCACGGACTCGCGACGTTTCCCGATCCGGTCACGTCGTCGAGGGACGTGCTATGGGCGGCGACGGATTCGGGCCTGGTGCGACTCGATGATGGCGGATGGCGCGTCGTCGAGGCATCGTGCCTGGCCAACCTTGTGCCGTTTCGTATCGAAGCGGACGCGCGCGCGGGGCGCGAAACGCTGTGGCTTGCGTCGCGCAGCGGTCTGCGACGGCTGGATGCAGATGGAACCTGCATTGCTTATCCGGCCGCTCGCAAGCTCGGTGCGTTGACCCACGTGCGTCGTGATGGAGAATTCCTCTATGTGTTCGGCGCGCGCGGGGCGATGCGCTTGCTGCGTGAAGGCGCGGTCGAGCAGGAAGGTCAGTTCTACGGTGCGGAAGCGGGGTTGCAGAGCCCGGAAGTCGCGGACAGCGCCGTCGACGATCGCGGCCGTGTTTTTGGTGCGACCACCGCAGGCCTTGCCGCATTGGCGCCGGCGACCGCAGCAAACCCGTCGCCCGCTGCAGCAGCGGTACCGTTGCGCCTCACCGCAGCGCATTGGGGCAGCAAAGCGACACCGCTGAAGCTGGGTGTGCTGTTGCCAGCGGACGACAATGGCGTGCGGTTTGAGTACAGCCTGCTCGCCTTCGACCGCGAATACGCCGTGCGCTATCGCACCCGACTGGAAGGCCTGGAAGCGGAGTTCGGTGCATGGACCGCGGATGCGCAGGCAAGTTATCCGCGCCTGCCACCGGGCAGCTATCGCCTGCATGTGCAGGCGCGCGATGCCGACGGTTTGGTGGCGAAGCCGCTCGACATTTCCTTCGCGGTCGATGCGCACTGGTGGCAACGCGTGTGGATACTCCTCGGTGCCGCGCTGCTTCTGCTGGCTGCCAGTCTCGGCATCGGTCGCTGGCGCCTGCACGTGGTCAGTCGGCGCGCCGCCGCACTGGAGATGGAGGTCGCCGCGCGCACGCAGGAATTGGCCGCAGCCAACACGCGCCTGGAACAGGTGGCCGTCACCGATCCGCTGACCGGCCTCAAGAACCGCCGCTACTTTGCACTTGCGATCGCCGCGGAAACCGAACGCGCGCGGCGCGCGCCAGAAGAGCAGATGCTGCTGGTCGCGTTGCTCGACGTCGATCATTTCAAGCGCATCAACGACGGCCACGGGCATGATGTCGGCGACGACGTGCTGGTCGAAGTCGCGCGTCGCCTGCAGCGCGCGGCGCGCGCCGGCGATATCGTGCTGCGCTGGGGTGGCGAGGAATTCCTGCTGTTGCTGCGCGACATCGACCGCAGTGCCGCCGATGTGCCGCTGCGCCGCCTGCTGGCGGAACTGGGTGATACAACGATCGTCGCCGGCACGCATCGCATCGATGTCACCGCGTCGATCGGCGCGATCGGTTATCCCGCGGCTCCTGGCGGCAGCGCGGATCTGGATCTGGAGCACGCGATCGGGATGGCTGACGCGGCACTCTACCGCGCCAAGCGCGAGGGCCGTGACCGCGCGATGATGGTCGACTTTGAAACCGGCACCGGCGAGCTGCCGTGCCATTCCATCATCCGTAGCCTCGCGGAAACGCCAATGCCGTGACGGTCACGCTGGCTGCGGTGTGGCGGATCGTTTTTCCCGACGCGTGCCGTCGCCGACAATTTCTCTCTCTGCCAGCCGAGGACGACGCGTGTCTGCGTCGCTGGCGATGCAGCATCGCCAGCGTGCTTGCCTCGGCTATGATCTGCCGCCTATCCGGGGAGTAAACGATGAGCCTGCTCGCGCAACTGACGCGTCACAAGTCGATCGAACAACTGCAGGCCGAGGTCGGAACGCGGCGCGACTTCCGGCGTGTGCTCGGAGTCTGGCAGCTCACATCGATCGGCATCGGCGGCATCATCGGTGTCGGCGTCTTCGTGCTCGCCGGCCAGCAGGCCGCGCTCAATGCGGGACCAGCCGTCGCGCTCGCCTTCATCATTGCCGGCATCGCGAGCACGGCGGCGGCGTTGTGCTACGCGGAGTTTGCGGGCCTGATTCCGGTTACCGGCAGCGCCTACACATACGGCTATGCGGTGCTCGGTGAATTCATCGCCTGGCTGATCGGCTGGGACCTGCTGCTCGAGTACGCACTGATCGTTGCCGTCGTCGCGATCGGCTGGTCCGGCTATGTGCAGTCGGCGCTCGCGAGCATGGGACTGGGTCTGCCGATCTGGGCGCAAGGCGCGATCGGCACGGGCGAGGGCCGCGTGTTCAACCTGATCGCCGCGCTGGTAACGCTCGGCGTGGCGGCCCTGCTGATGTTTCGCACCGAGTGGGGCGCACGATTCAATACGTTCGTCGTCGCGATCAAGGTCGCGGCGGTGATGCTGGTGATCGGCGTCGGCGTGTTCTACATCAATCCGGCGAACTGGCATCCGTTCATTCCGGAACGCGTCATCGGCGCCGACGGCGTCGGCCACTTCGGTTTTAACGGTATTGCGACCGCGGCCGCGGTGGTGTTCTTCGCGGTGTTCGGCTACGACACGCTGACGACCGCGGCGGAGGAGTCGAAGAACCCACAGCGCGATCTGCCGCGCGCGGTGCTGCTGTCGCTTGGCATCTCGATGGCGATGTATCTGGCCGTGTCGATGGTGCTGACCGGCATCGCGCACTACTCGACGCTCAATACCGAGGCGCCGGTGGCGGATGCATTCAAAGGTCTGGGGCTGACCTGGATTGCGGGGATCATTTCCGTCTCGGCGGTGTTCGGTTTGATCAGCGTGCTGTTCGCATTCATGCTCGGCGCGGCGCGAATCTGGTTCGCACTGTCACGCGACGGCCTGCTGCCGGGCTGGTTCGCGAAGGTACATCCGCGCTACGGCACACCGCATCGTCCGACCATCGCCCTCGGCGTATTCACCGCATTGGTGGCGGGATTCTTCCCGCTCGGAGAGGTCGCCAAGCTCGTCAACATCGGCGTGCTCTCCGCGTTCATCGTGATCTGCAGCTCGGTGATCCTGCTGCGCATCCGCAAGCCCGATCTTCCGCGCGCGTTTCGTACGCCGCTGGTGCCGCTGA
>JBDSXV010000003.1:0-36306 GCA_039926025.1 Dokdonella sp. | reverse complement strand
CGATCGCGCCATCGAGCCTTCCATGCACCGCGACAAGCTCGCTTTCGGCAATCCGCAACACCGCAGCCAGCACCGCTTCGGCAATCTCCGACAGCGCGCGCGCAGCGGCAACGCCGTCAAGCCGCTGGCCGAGGAATGCAAGGCCGACGCGGAACAACGCAGAGTTGCGCACCTCCTGGATCAGTTCGATCTCTGCTTCCGGATCGTGATCGCCGAGCGCGGCAAGGCGGCGCGCGAGCTCGTCTTCCACCGCGGCACGCCCCGGCACGGCGCTGTCGACGCGATCATCGAACAGGTCGTCGAGCAGGAGCGGATGCGCAATCACGCGATCGGCGAGGAATGCGCTCGCTGAGAAAACGCCACTCAGTCGCTTCAATGCGGCGGGTTGCTCATCGAGCAGCGCGAGATAGACCGACCGTCGCGCAACCGCCTGCACCAGACGTAGCAGGCGCGCGAGGCAGCGCGCTGGCTCCGGCTGTGTCGCGGCGGAAGCAAACACGGCCGGCATCACGCGATCGAGTCGATCGCGTGAGAGCGCGGACATGTTGCGCAGGGCACTGCTGGCGAAGACCGCCTCAAGTTCCGCCGCGGCTTCCGCGGCTGGCTCGAAGCCGACATCGGCGAGCGTTTGTGCATCGACCCCTTCGCTGGCCACCAGCATGCGCCAGAATTCAGGCCACTTCGCCTGCGCCTTGCGTGCTCGGCTGCGCGCATCGACTGCCATCAGCGCGGCGAACTCTTCGGCTACCGCGGCTCGATGCATGCGCAGGACGATCTCCAGCTGCGCCCAGTCTGCGTAGTCGAGCGCGAGCGCGAGACGCGAGCGCTCCTCCGAACTCGCCGGAATCTCGTGCGTCTGCTGATCGGCGAACATCTGCACGCGATTTTCCAGCCGGCGCAGGAAGCGATAGGCCTCGCGCAAACGCGTTGCGCGCGCGGTTGGGATGAAACCCAACTGTTCGCACGCGGCAAGCGCAGGCAGCAAGCCACGCGCGCGCAAGGTGGGTTCGCGCCCACCACGGATCAGCTGCACAAGTTGCACGACGAACTCGATCTCGCGGATGCCGCCCGGACCCAGCTTGAGATGGTCGGCAAGGTCCTTGCGCGCGACCTCGGCATCGATCAACGCTTTCATCTCGCGCATGCCGGCGAACGCGGTGTAGTCGAGATAGCGACGGAACACGAACGGCCGCAATGTATCCAGCAAACGTGACCCGCCGTTGCGATCGCCCGCTACCGGGCGCGCCTTGATCCAGGCGTAGCGTTCCCAGTCGCGGCCTTCACTCTGGAAATACTGCTCCATCGCGGCGAACGAGAGCGCCAGGCGACCTGCGTTGCCGAACGGCCGCAGGCGCAGATCGACGCGATAGACATAACCGTCCGCACTACGGT
Source organism: Dokdonella sp. (assembly GCA_039926025.1). GTDB lineage: Bacteria > Pseudomonadota > Gammaproteobacteria > Xanthomonadales > Rhodanobacteraceae > Dokdonella_A. The sequence goes on along the minus strand of JBDSXV010000003.1, from coordinate 34,914 downwards.
CGGCGAGCAGCGAAACGAGCGCCTGGCCGACACGCGCGTAGTAGGTAGCGGCATCCAGCGCGCGAAGGCCCTTCTCGTCGCCAGCGGCGCTTTCACCGTTTTCGGCGTATGCGAATACGACATCAATGTCGGACGAGAAGTTGAGTTCGCCGCCACCGAGCTTGCCCAGGGCGAGCACCACCATGCGCTGCACCTGGCCGCTCGCATCGCGCACGACGCCGTGGCGCGCGCTCACCAGACGCTCGGCGCCGCGCAACGCGGCTTCGATGCAGCAGTCGGCGAGCACGGACGCGCCGGCCAGTGTCGTCTCGACCGCATCGGCGCCGTTGACGTCGCGCCAGATCAGGCGCAGCGCTTCGCGTTTGCGGAAATGACGCAAGGCTGCGCGAAGGGCGGCGTCGTCGCGTGCTTCAGCGAGCACGCCCGCGCGCGCGTCCGCGTGGCGCGGATCGCTCATCAGCTGCAGCAATTCTGGACCGAGCAGGTGCGGATCGCGCAGGAAACTCTCGTAGGCGAAATCGCTGGTGAGCAACACGCGCTGCAGGTGATCGTCGACGCCGGCGTCGTCATAGAAAGGCACCCCGGCCTCGCGACAGACGATTTCCAGTCGCGCCAGGCGTTCATTGAGAAAGGCGGCCGTCGGTCGCGGCCAGGGGGCGGGCTGGAGCATGCGCCGATTGTCGCAGCACGATCGCGCGCAGGGCCAGCTTCATTTAGCTTTCCTTCGTCCGGCGGGACAGTGAAAGAACGCCCGAGTCGGGCAACTTCGCCCGCGCATTGCTAACGAAGCATTAATACAGCGCGCGTCCTGTCATGGCATTGTCGCGCGCCTGCCATGAGCACCTCCATCGAAATCACCCAGCAGCGACCCCAATCCCGACCGCGGCGTCATGCCGCGCAGGTGTTCGCGTGCGCGCTGCTGGTCGTACTACTCGTCGCGCACCTGGACCCCGGCATTGACCTCACAGCACCGATGCAGCGCGGCGGCACGTGGCCCGCCGTGCACACCCTGCTGCTCAACGGACTACCGGCACTCACCATACTTGCGCTGCTGCTGGCGTTGACGCGTCGGTTGCTGTTGTCGAGCTGGCTGGTGCTGCTCGGCGTGGCCGGTCTGTATGCCGCGAACAGCGCGAAGCTCGGCAGTCTGCAGACCCCCCTGTTGCCGGCGGACCTGCGATTTTTTGCCGAGCCCGGGCCGGCCGTGAAGTTGTTCTCGAATTATCTGCATATCGATGCGACGCACGGGCTGCTGGTCGTGCTGGCGCTCGGCTTGACCATCCTCCTATGTCGCGAAAACCGTCTCGCACTGCTCGCGGGCTGGCGCGCGCCGATGCTTGCTGCGGTCGCCCTCCTCACGGTCGGCAGCTTGATCGTCGGCACGGCGCCGTGGCGACATCTGTACCGTTCTGTCGAGCGGAATTTCCAACCCTGGTCGCTGGCCGAGAGCTCCGCGCACACAGGCCTGATCGGCAGCCTCCTGCTCTACCACTGGAACGTCGGCGGCGGCGATGTGCCGGCGGCTGATCGCGACGCAGCGCTCGTGCTGCTGGAAGCGCACGCGCCGCAACTACGCAATGCGCTGGGATTGTCGACGGCACCAGCGGATCTGCCCGATATCGTCGTCGTGCAAAGCGAATCATTGTTTGATCCGGCGCGCCTGCGCAATGTTCTGAGCGGACGTTATCTGCCTGCGTACCATCGCCTCGTGCGCAACGCGAGCAGTGGCGAGCTCAAGGTGCCCACGTTTGCTGGCGGCACCATCCGTACCGAATTCGAGGTGCTCACCGGAGCGCCTCTCGCGAGCCTCGGCGGCATCCAGTATCCGTGGCTCGAACTCGACCGCGGCTCGTATCCGGGACTCACCCGCGTGCTCGACGCGCATGGCTATCGCAGCGTTGCGATCCATCCGAACGCGATCGCCTTCTGGAACCGCGCGCGCGCCTACCCGGCCCTGGGTTTCGAGCGTTTCATCGATGGCGAATCGTTCGCCAAGGATCGCATCGTCGGACTGTTCACGTCAGATGCGGCGATGACCGATCGTGTCCTGGATGAACTCGCAGACGACGGTCCGCCGCAATTCGTGTTCGCAATCAGCATGGAAAACCACGGCCCGTTCGACTGGCGTCCCGGTCTCGACGCGCAGCGTCTGGCGGCATTGCCGATGCCCGAAGAACTCGACGCGGACGGGCGCATGTGGCTGGGCAACTATCTCTATCTGCTCGACGACGCCGACGACGAACTCGGGCGCCTCGCGGACGCACTCGCGCAACGCAAGCGGCGTACCCTGCTGCTGTTTTACGGCGATCACCTACCCGATCTCGGCCCGGTGTACGCAAGGCTTGGATTCGACGACGGACGCGAAGCCACTCAGCAACCCGTGCCGTGGCTGCTGCTCGACAATGCGGATCGACGACCTCACGCGCTCGATAGCCACGCGTGGATGCTGCCGGCGCTGCTGCTCGACGCGGCCGGCATCCGCGACGACGCCTATTTCAACGTGCTCGCGAGCCTCGCGCGCGATCACGACTTCAACCCCGATGACCCGACAACCGCTGCCGGCATGAACGCGCTCGCCCGGCTGCAGCTGCGCGGCGAACTTGCACCCGTGCTCGACGAGGCATTTGGCTTGGTCGACGAATCAGCGCACGGCGGTTGAAGCGCCCCTGTTCCGATCTGTGCGGCCGATCAGCGGACGCGTTCGACCAAATTGCACCGGGCCAAATCTGTACCAATGCTTTGCCTTCTCGCATGATCGCTGCACGCGCATGCGCGAGCTGCACTGGTGCAGTACCAATCGTGAGGCGATGTCTCAAATCCCGGCGGTTCGACGTTCTATGTCGAGGTCCAACCGACGACTGAGATGAATAATGCAACCGGCTACGAATCGAGAACACTGCCGTCCGCTAAGACGGCTCTGTGCCTGCCTGGCCGCCGCGCTCGCAATCGGCGGATCTGTGCAAACGAGCGCAAGCCCGCTCGCGGTCGGCAACTGCGCCGACAGCGGAATGGGCAGCCTTCGCGCCGCAGTGCAGAGCGCGGTCAGCGGCGACACAATCGATCTGAGCCAGTTGCAATGCAGCCTCATCTCGTTGACCACCGGGCGCATCGATGCGCCGGGCATCACGATCCAGGGGCCGGGTTCGGCAAACCTCACGATCGACGGCAATCTCAACGATCGTGTGCTCAATCACGCCGGCAACGACATCCTCACGCTCAATGGCCTCACGCTGACACGCGGCGCGAACGACCTGACGGGCGGCTGCGTCTACGCAACCGGCACCGTGATCCTGCACGACACCACGATCACAGCGTGCGAACTGCGCAACATCTCCGGCACGGGTTTCTACAAGGGCGGCGGCGTCACCGTGCACGGTGACTTGTTCCTGTACAACTCGACGATCAGCAACAACATCCTCTCGACGGACCTCGGTCACGCGCTTGGCGGCGGCGCCTATGCGTATGGCGACATGGTCGTATCGGCGACCACGATCAGCGGCAACCGTGCCAGCAGCGCAGCCGCCAACGGCATCATCGATGGGGGCGGCGTGTATTCTTTCCATAGCATGCAGCTGCTCGGCAGCACGATCACCGGCAATACAGCCGAAGGCGTGGGCGCATCGAGTTCGGCGCATGGCGGCGGCGTCTACGCGCTCGGCGCGCTGCTCGCCAAGTACGACACCATCGACAACAACCGCGCGACATCGCCGCACAACAGCGGCGGCGGCGGTGCGACCACACTCGGACGCACCTACATGGAATGGACCACGGTCTCCGCCAATGAAGCCGGCAACGCAGGCGGCTTGGAGCTCTTCGGTGGCAACACGCCGATGCCATCGATCGTGTTCGACAGCACGATATCGGGCAACCACGCGACCTCGGGATCGGGTGGCGGTCTGCACACGGACGCAGCCATCGCGCTGCAGAACTGCACGATCGCGTTCAACACCGAGCAGATTCCCGCCGGAGCCGGACTGCTGGCAAGTGACTATGCGGTGGATCTGCAAAGCACGATTATCTCCGGCAACACGGCTGCGTCCGCTCCCTCCGACGTCGGCACCCAACATTTCGGAACCATCGCAGCGAGTAGTTCGCACAATCTCGTCGTCATGAGCACGCTGACGTTGCCTGCCGACACGTTGCAGTCCGATCCGCGCCTCGATCCGCTGCGCAGCAATGGCGGTCACACCTACACCCATGCCCTGCGCGCAAGCAGTCCGGCGATCAATCATGGAAACAACGCACGCAACAGCAGCGTCGATCAGCGCGGGAGCGGATTCCCGCGCGTGATCGGCACTGCCCCGGACATCGGTGCTTTCGAATTCAACCCGGACATCATTTTTGCGAACGGCTTCAATTGACATCTGAGCCGGCAGTCCAACGGGCCGGCCGGCTTGACGGCAAAGTCGCGCCGCCCCTGTGCGCGCATTACACTGCTGCGATCGCTGTGAGGATCGCCCATGCCCGCGACTGAGCCACCTGCCGCCGATGACGTCGCCGGACCGCCCACGTCGGTGTCCTTCGATGCGGTCTACGATCAGCTGAAGAAGCTGGCCAGCCGCCAGCTCACGCAAGGCGCGCACAACACGCTCGATACCACCGCACTGGTGCACGAGGTCTACCTGCGCCTCGACGGCGGACGCGCACTTGCGTTCGAGCATCCGGGGCAGTTTTTTTCCTACGCTGCACGCGCGATGCGCCACATTCTGGTCGACCGCGCACGCGGGCGCATGCGCCAGAAGGCGGGCGGCGACTGGGTCAAGGTCACGTTCACCGCGAACGCCGAAGCCCAGCCGGCGATCGAGAGCGCCGAGCAGGCGCTCGCGCTGGAGGAAGCCCTGCTGAAGCTGGAGCAGACCGACGATCGCGCGGCGCGCGTGGTCGAACTGCGCTATTTCGCCGGCCTGACGCCCGAGCAGATCGCCGATGTGCTGAAGGTGACCCGGCGCACGGTCGATCGCGACTGGCGTTACGCGCGCGCTTTTTTGCACGCGGCGCTGGAATGATGTCCTGACTGCGGCCGTTACAGCGTTATCGGAACAGACAACCCGCATGCACGGCGCTCTTGAACACCATGATCGATCCGGCACCGAACCAGCGCGACCTGTTTGAAGCCGCCCTGGCGCTGGCGCCAGAGCAACGCGCCGCGTGGCTGGCAGAGCATTGCGTCGATCCGGCGCAGCGCGGCGCGATCGAACGCATGCTCGCCGCCGATGCGGGCGCGCACATGCTCGATCACTCGTTCGATGCCCTGCTCGACGATATTGGCCACGCCGAGGCGGCTGCTCCGACGCCGGGCTTGCGCATTGGTCCGTTCAGCCTGCTCGAGAAACTGGGTGAAGGCGGCACCTCGATCGTGTTTCGCGCCGAACGCGAACAGGCGGGCGTGAAGCAGGCGGTCGCGCTCAAGCTGTTGCGCCGCGGTCTCTACACGGCCGACGAACAACGCCGCTTCCGCGACGAGCGGCGCGCGCTCACGCAGCTGCGCCATCCCGGCATTGCGCGCCTGATCGAAGGCGGCCTCACCGACACCGGTACGCCCTACATCGCGCTGGAACTGGTCGAAGGCGAGCCGATCACGGCGCATGCGCGCAACCGGCAACTCGATTTGCGCCAGCGCCTGGGTCTGTTCGTGAATGTCTGCCGTGCGGTCGAGTCGGCGCATCGCGCCTTGATCGTGCATCGCGACCTGAAACCTTCGAATGTATTCGTCACTCACGAAGGCGATATCAAGCTGCTCGATTTCGGCATTGCCAAGCTGCTCGACGCGGATGCGCGCGGCGACGACACACGCACCCTGCACGTGCCGATGACGCCGGCCTATGCGGCGCCGGAACAGTTCGCCGGCGGGCAGATCACAACCGCCACCGATGTCTACGCGCTCGGCATCCTGCTCGATGAAATGATCACCGGCCAACGCCGCGAACACGGTGACTCGCGCACGCCGTCGTCGCGCATCAGCGAACACACGGCACCAGGCGAGTTGCCGGCATCGCCGAAAACCGTGCGCCGGCAGCTACGCGGCGACCTCGACAATATCGTGATCAAGGCAACGACCGCGGAGCCGGAGCGGCGCTACGCATCGGCCGGAACGTTTGCCGACGACATCGAACGCCATCTCGCTGGCGAGCCGGTGGGCGCGCATCCACCCTCATCGTGGTATCGCGCGCGCAAGTTCGTCGGCCGTCATCGCGGTGGCGTGGTCACCAGTTTGCTGTTCGTGCTCGCCATCATCGCCGCGCTGGCGGTTGCGTTATGGCAGGCCCAGATCGCGAGGCGTGAGGCGCATCGTGCAAATGAACAAGCGACACGTGCGGAACGGGTCAAGGACACCCTGGTCAGCCTGTTCAGTGGGCTCGATCCGGACGTGCCGCCGGAAAAGCGCCCTACGCTTGAACAGATTTTCGAGAAGGGTATTGCCGAGCTGCGCGCGGACGCGGCGGTCGAACCGTCCCTGCGCGTCGAGCTGCTGTCTATTGCCGGCCACGTGCTGCACCGACTGGGGCAGCACCAGCGCGGACTCGATCTTGCCGGCGAAGCGGTCGCCGTCGGCGAAACGCGTTTGCCTGCGGATGCGGGGCCCTATCTGAGCGCCGTCGCCACGCTCAGTCACCTGGATTTCTACGAAGGCCGGCTCGATCTCGCCGCCACGCGCCTGGGCACGGTGCTCGCTCACGCCGGTGGCGATGCGAGCGCGAACTCGGGACAAGTGGACATGCTGGTGGAGCTGGCATCGATTGCGCGCACCAAGGGCGATCTCAAGCAGGCGGTCGTCTATCTGGAACGAGCCAATGCAATCTACGAACGACTGCAGCCGGGTCAATCCGACGACCGGGCCTTCGCAATCCGTGGCGAGCTCGCCTACACCTATGCGCAGATGTCGCGCTACACGGAGGCGTTGCCGATGGAGCGCGCGCTGGTGGATGCAGCGGTGCGCCGCTATGGTCGCGAACACGAAACCAGCGCCCGTTTCATGGGCGACCTCGGCGAATGCCTGACCAAGCTCGGCCACTGGAGCGAAGCGCTGGGCTTGCTCGAATCGAGCGGCGACTTCCTGCGCAAGACCCTGCCCGCACCGAATCCGTCGTTTTCCAACTGGCTGTTCGGCATCGGCTGGATTTTTGCCGATCAGGACCTGTGGCAACCCGCGGAACGCGTCTTCGCGGATGCAGACGCGATCATGATCGCGCGCTTTGGCGCAGACTTTCCGCTCGCGTTCGGACCGCGTGCCTGGCTCGCGGAAAGCTGGACCCGGCAAGGTCGCGCGGAGCAGGCGCGCACCGAGCTGGAACGGATGCTCGCGCTGCAATTGGCGCAGAAACAGCCGAATGCGCGCGCAATCGCAATGCTGCGTCTGCCACTCGGTCGCGCCCTGCTCAAACTGGATCAGCCTGCGCCCGCACATGCCTATGCGGAACAGGCGCTGGCTACGTTTCGCCAACTGTATGGCAATGACAACTCGCGCAACCTCGAACCTCTAACCTTGTTGGCGCGCAGCCTCGCGGCGACCGGCGCGCACGATGCGGCGATGACGGCCGCACATGAAGCCGAGAAGATTGCCGGCGCTTCGTTTGCGCGTGGAAATTCCGCGCGCATCCGCGCAGCTCTGTTGCTTGGCGATGTGCTGCGCAAGAGCCCGGCGGAAGCGACCACCCACTATCGCGCCGCGCTCGATGAAGCCGCTGCCGCGCCAGAACGTCCACTTGCGCTGTTGATCGAGGCGCATAGCGGCCTCGCCGACATGGCCGCCGCAGCCGGAAACAGCGCCGAAGCACGGCGCGAGCAGGAGCTCGCGCAAGGCTTGCGCAGCGAGTTCGATGCGCGCGCAAGCGATGTCGGAAAACAGTTGGACGCTTGGCTCACACACGGCCCGGCGTACAAGTGATGCGATACCAGCGCTGCAGGGATCGCCACGCCGACCCATAGCGTCGGACGGGGGTGGAATGGCAGACGAGGACCAGCCACAACACGTTCACTTGCAAGCCTGGACGCACCGGCCATGATCGAGCCCGCACGAAACCAGCGCGACCTGTTCGAGACCGCACTTGCGCTGCCCGCGGAACAACGCGCCGCGTGGCTGGATCAGCATTGCCGCGACCCCGACCAGCGTCACGCGATCGATCGCATGCTCAGCGCGGACACCGACGAGGACGTCCTCGACCGCTCGTTCGACGATCTGCTCGGCCGCGTCGGCGAGTGCGCGCCGGATGCCGCCATGCGCTCGCCAGGCGCCAGCATCGGACCGTTCAACCTGCTCGCCAAGATCGGCGAAGGCGGCTCATCGATCGTGTACCGCGCCGAGCGCGAACAGGCCGGCGTCAAGCAGACCGTCGCGTTGAAGCTGCTGCGTCGCGGCCTGTATTCGGACGAGGAAAAGAACCGCTTTCGTCGCGAGCGGCGCGCACTCGCACAACTGCGTCATCCCGGCATCGCGCACCTGATCGAGGGCGGCGTGACGGAGGCCGGCGTACCCTACATCGCGCTCGAATTCGTCGAAGGCGCGCCCATCACCGACTACGTTCGCGAACACCACTCGGACCTTCGCCAGCGTCTGCTCCTGTTCGTTGCGATCTGTCGTGCGGTCGAAGCCGCGCATCGCGCATTGATCGTGCATCGCGACCTGAAACCGTCGAACGTGCTTGTGACAGACGACGGTGACGTGAAATTGCTCGATTTCGGCATCGCCAAACTGCTCAATGGCGATGGAGACGACGATGCCCTGCATACGCAGACACTCGCCATGACGCCTGCCTATGCCGCACCGGAGCAATTCAATCGCGGCCTCGTCACCACCGCGACCGACGTCTATGCACTCGGTATCCTGCTTGGCGAGCTCGTCACCGGCCGTCGCCGCAAGCACGGGGACACTCGCACACCCTCGTCGCAGGTCGGCAGCCGGATCGAGCCGGACGCGCCACCCTTGGCGGTGCGCTTGTTGCGCAGGCAACTGCGCGGCGACCTCGACAACATCGTCGTGAAGGCGATCGACGGCGAGCCCGAACGCCGCTACGCGTCGGCCGGCGCGCTCGCCGACGACGTCGAGCGCCATCTCGGCGGGCTGCCGGTCGCCGCACATCCGCCTTCGCCCCTCTATCGCGCGGGCAAGTTCATCGCGCGCCACCGCGGCGGCGTCGCGACGACGCTGGCCCTTCTGCTTGCGATTTTCGCGACGCTCGGTATCGCACTCTGGCAAACCGGCATCGCGCGCTCCGAAGCGGCGCGCGCGGCGACGATCAAGGATTTCCTCATCGACATGTTTCGCGCGAGCGACCCGCGTGTCGCGCAGGAAAAGCCACGCGGGCAGATCACCGCGCGCGAACTGCTCGATCTCAACGCACCGCGCATCACGCAGGAATTCGACGGCGATGCGGAGACGCAAATCGAGCTGCTCGGCGTCGCCGCCTCGATCTATCGCGAGCTGGACGACGACGCGAGATACCGAATCCTGCATGCACAGCAGATCGAACTGGCACGGCGAAGTTACGGCGACGCGCATCCCGCAATCATCGACGGATTGATCGACGATGCGCAGCATGCCAGCAACGGCAACGACTACGCGCGCGCACGCAAGGCGCTGGCACAGGCCGACCCATTGATCGGGCGGGCCGGTCTCGATCGCTCCGTGCAGCGCGCGCGCTGGTGGCAGGTGCAAAGCGGCTTGCTCGCAGAAGACGACGCCGCACGCGAACAGTCGGATATCGCGCTCACGCACGCGGTGGATCTCTTTGAGCAAGTCGCGCAGAACGATCCGGGCTATGTGCACGCGCTCGACAGCTTGGGGTTCCGCGTGCTCTCCAGCGATCCGGCGCGTGCCGAGCAGTTGTACTTGCGCGCGATCGCGGCCGCGTCGAGCAGCCGCCCACGCGACGATGCCGAGCTGCAGCATCTGGCCTATCCCGGCCTCGCGCAGTCGCGCGAAGACCAGGGCGACTATGCGGGTGCCGAAGACGCCTACGAGCACAGTGCGGATATTGCGCGCAGGACCTTCGGCGAAGATCACCGCACTGCCTGGGTGCCGGCGGCGCAGCACGCATGGTCGGTACACCGGCGCGGCGAGCGCGAACGCGCACACGCGCTGTTCGATCACCTGCTGAAGTTGATTCCGCCGGACTGGAGCGCTGATTCCTACGACGAGTACGCACGCGAATTCTACGCCGGATGCCTCGCTGCCGAAGGCCTCGCACGCGAAGCAATCCCGTTGCTTGAAGCGGCGCAACGCGTCTACATCGAAAAGCCATCGGTCGACTACGAGCTGCGCCGCAATCGCCTGATCCTGGGCGACGCTTACGATCGGGTCGGACGTACCAACGAGGCACGCACGATGATCAAGGCATCGCTCGACGAACGCATCGCCAAGGAAGCGCCCGATGCGCGCACGGTGATGGACGCACGCGAACGCTGGGGCCGCTTTCTCATCGACCAGCACGATATCGTTGGCGCACAAGCGCAATTACGCGAAGTGCTGGCGCAGGCGCACGGGCGCAAGATCGTGACGGCCGCACTGGCCGAAAGCGATCTTGCACGACTGGCGATGCTGCGCAATGACCTGCCCGCCGCACTCGATGCCAGCGCGCGTGCCGTGGAGTCATTCGAGCATGTGCTCGGCCGGCTGGACGTGCGTAGCGGACCGGCGATATGGCTGATCCGTTCCGACGTGCTGCGCCAGCATGGCGACATGCGCGGTGCGCGCGACTGGGCGCAACGCGCGCTCGATGCGAGCCGGCGCTACGATGACCCATCGTCCGCCTCGATCGTCTCGGCTGCGGCTGCACTGCACGCAGCCGAATAATTGCGTCTCTGCGCCTCGGCCGAAGTCCGGTCGCCAGCGACTCGCATGTCCAACTTCCCCGGATAATTTCGTTCCTTGTCTGTGCCCACTCAGCGGGCCTGGTTCGGGGGCATTCCATGTTCATCTCCATCCGCCTCGCGTCGTCACTGCTCGCGTCGCCGCTCGTATCCCTCGCCTTCGGCCTGCCTCTCGCCACCGCAGCTTGCGCGCCCGGTGCGCTCAACTACCGCTACGTCGGCGACACCGCGAGCGACCCGCAATGCACCGACAACGACATCCAGTCGGCGATCGACCATGCCACCTGCGACGCCAACATCATCGTGCTCACCGGCGAGCACACATACACTGCGCAGCATCTGGACATCAACAACAAGAGCCTGCTGCTGACGGCGACCACCCAGGGTTGCGGGCCACCCGGCATATGCGAAGGCGGCTGTCCGCCGACGCCGACATCGCCCGTGATCACGATCAGTGGCGCCGGGCACAGCGGCGACAGCGTGCTGTACATCCACGGCAGCAGCAACGTGACCTTGCAGTACATCGAGATCAAGGGCGGCAACAACCTCAACGGCGTCAATCCTACCTACGGCGGCGGCATCCACTTCGACGGTCACGGCTCGCTCACGCTCGACACGACGACGATCGACAACAACACGGCGATGTTCGGTGGCGGCATCAACTTCACCGGCTCCGGCGGATTCGCTGGCCTTGCCGTGCTGGGTCACACGATCATTGCGAGCAACACGGCAGGTGCGTCCGGCGGCGGCATCCGCATCGATGGTGACGCCTACATGTCCGTCGTGCAGGACAACACGCTGATCTGGAACAATCACGCGCCGTCCGGCTACGGCGGCGGCATGAACATTGTCGGGCCGGCGCACGCCGATGTCGGTTCACCGGGTTTCGGTTCCCTCGGCGTGATCTTCGCCAACGATGCGCAGTATGGCGGCGGCATCGCCATCACGAGCGGACAACAGAACGGACATAGCGCCGAAGTACAGCTTTTCACGACCGACCCGACGCGACCCGTGCGCGTCCACGGCAATTTCGCCAGTGGCAGCGGCGGCGCGTTCTATCTCAAGCCCTATGTCGGCACATCGGGCAATGCGTTTGCGACATTGTGCGCCTTCGACACGCGCATCGAAGACAACGGCGCACCGGAAGGCAGTGCGATCTACGCGGATCGCGACAGCTTCCTCGGCGGACTCGGCACCGCCGGCGGCTGGGTCGAGTTCAATCAGTCGTTCTACAACTGCAGCGGCCTGCCCTCGTTCGCGCGCAAGTGCGCTGCAGGCGTTCCGTGCAACACGATCTCCGGCAACGAGGCGATCGACGACAACGGCCAACCGACCGAAGGTGCGACGATCCGCGTGGTCGACGATGGTTGGCTGGTCGCCAACCGCATTGCCATGCGCGGCAACACGGGCGGCTACGCCATACGCGTGTCGGCGCCCACGGTCACCGCGCACACGATGAGCAACTGTCTGCTTGCCGAAAATGACGTCGGCCGGCAACTCCTGTCCACCTCGGGCAGCATGGAGATCGACAGCTGCACCCTGGTCAACAATACGATCCTCTCCACTGACACTATCCATGCGGGAAGCGCCCTGACGCTGGCGAACAGCATCATCGACCAACCCGGCAACCTTGCACTCGCTTACTCCGGCAGCGCGTCCGACCTGCATGTCGACTACGTGCTGTCGAGCGATGTGACGACACTGCCACCGGTCGATGGCGTCGCCGTCGGCGAGCCGACGTTCGTCGACGCCGCACACGGCGACTATCACTTGCAATTGAATTCGCTCGGTGTCGACTACGCGCCCGCGATTGCTGGCGACGATCGCGATCTCGAAAATTTTCCGCATGACCAGGATCTTTCACCCGGCAACCTCTGGGGCGTGCGCGACCTGGGCGCCTACGAGCGGCAGCACGACTGCTCGCGGGCCGATACGGTTTTCTGCGACAGCTTCGAGCTGCCTTGAGGTAGTCAGTGCAGCGTACCCGTACCGAAGAGGCTGTCATGCGATGCCCTGCCGACGACGTTCCCGCGCTGACGCGAACGCACGCAATTTCACCGGCACCATGCGCCCAGCGCTGCGGTGTCCATGCCCGCGTCGTGCAACAATGGCGGCGACTGCCGCACGCTGGGGATCTGGTCATGCACGTCCCGGAGTCGACCGCCCCGTCGCACCCAACTGCGCCGCTGGATGCGCTGTTCGATGCGGTCTACGAGCGCCTGAAGAAACTCGCGAGTCATCAGCTCGCGCGCGGTGCGCGCGCAACACTGGACACCACCGCGCTGGTGCACGAGTTGTACTTGCGCGTGTGCGAGCGGGACGAACTCGCCTTCGAGCATCCAGCGCAATTCTTTGCCTATGCATCGCGCGCGATGCGCCATCTGCTGACCGACCGCGCGCGCGCGCATCTGTGCCAGAAGGCCGGCGGCGAATGGGTCCGCACCACACTGACCGCGGGCATCGACGCGCAGGCCAGCGTAGCGAGCGCCGAACAGGCGATCGCGCTCGACGAGGCGCTCATGCGGCTGGAACAGACCGACGAACGCGCGGCGCGGGTCGTCGAATTGCGCTACTTCGTCGGACTCTCGCCCGAGCAGGCCGCCGACCTGCTCGGTCTGACCCGGCGCACGATCGACCGCGACTGGCGCTTTGCGCGGGCCTTCCTGCACACGGCGCTGGAATGATTCCGAGTCGGCTGCTTTTGGGGTTGCCCATGGAGACGAGCGATGCGAGGGCGCGATGAGTAAACCGATACCGACCCTGCGTGACCTGTTCGACCAGGCACTGGTGCTGCGAGCGGACGAGCGCGCCGCCTGGCTCGATGCACACTGCGCCGACCTCGCGCTGCGGGTCGAAGTCAGCCGCCTGCTGGCAACCGATGCCGCAGAGGATGCGCGCCTGCTCGACCAGCCGTTCGATGACCTGCTCGGACGCATGGCCGAACCCGCGCCGGAAGCGGAGCCGTCGCCGAGTGGCACACGCGTGGGTTCGTTCACCCTGCTCGACACGCTCGGCGCCGGCGGATCATCAATCGTGTATCGCGCCGAACGCGAACAGGCCGGCGTGCGCCAGACCGTTGCATTGAAGCTGCTGCGTCGCGGCCTGTACAGCGCCGAAGAACAGCGACGCTTCCGCGATGAGCGGCGTGCGCTCGCACAATTGCGCCACCCCGGCATCGCCCACCTGATCGAGGGCGGCGTAACCGACAACGGCGTGCCCTACATCGCGCTCGAATTGGTCGAAGGGTCACCGATCACCGAACACGCGCGCACGCACGCGCTGGACGTGCGGCAACGTCTGGCCCTGTTCGTCAGCGCGTGTCGCGCCGTCGAGGCGGCACACCGCGCGTTGATCGTGCATCGCGACCTCAAGCCATCCAACGTGCTGGTCGGACGCGAGGGCAGCGTGAAACTGCTCGATTTCGGTATCGCCAAGCTGCTCGACACAGGCCCCGACGACGACGCGCACACCCAGCATCGGGCAATGACGCCGGGGTACGCCGCTCCGGAACAGTTCAGCGGCGGCCAGATCACGACCGCGACCGATGTGTATGCACTCGGCGTCCTGCTGGGCGAATTGATGACCGGCGAGCGACGCGCGCCCGGCGACGACCATACGCCGTCGTCGCGGCTGAGCGCCGGTGAAGCTTCCGGCGTGTTGCCGGCGAGCATGCAGAAGACCCGGCGGCAGTTGCGCGGTGATCTCGACAACATCGTGCTGAAGGCGACCGCGGAGGAGCCCGAGCGACGCTATGCGTCCGCCGCGATGCTGGCCGACGACATCGAACGCCATCTCGCCGACCAGCCGGTGCTCGCGCATCCGCCATCCAGCTGGTACCGCGCGCGCAAGTTCGTCGCGCGCCATCGCGGCGGCGTGGCGAGCACGCTCGCATTCCTGCTCGCGATCATCGCAGCGCTCGCCATGGCGCTGTGGCAGGCAGATGTCGCGCGCAACCAGGCGCAACGCGCAACCAGCGTGCGCGATTTCCTGCTGCGCGTATTCAGCGCAGCGGAACCGGCGGGACCGCGCCTGGCGCCGCCGTCGGTCGCCGAGGTGGTGCGTGCAGCGATCATCGACGCGCAGCGTTCAACCTCATTGCATCCAGTCGTGCGCGTTGAATTGCTCGATACGCTGGGCGGCGTGATGGGCGCGCAGGGCGACCTCGAAGGCAGCGTGAAGCTGCTCGCGGCGAACTACGCCTACGCTTCCGCCCAATTCGGTACATCGCCGCCAGCCACCCTGCTCGCTGGTTTGGCGCTGGCGCGCGCGATGACCGATGCGGGTCAGGGCAGCGAGGCGCGCGCCCTGCTCGACACCTTGTTGCAGACGAGCGAACGGCTCGCCGATGCTGACCTGCGCGCACGAATACTGGAAGCGTCCGCGCACCTGGGCGTCGATCGCTTCGAGCAGCAACGCAGCGAAGATGAATCCGCGCGTGCGCTCGCGCTGTGCGAAACCGCCTGTAGCGGGCCCACGCGCGTCATGGTCCTGCTCACGCGCGGCTGGGTACTGGCTGGTTTCCAGCATGACGAAGCCGCGATTGCGGTGTTCGAGCAGGCACTGGCGCTGCAACGGCAGCTCTACGACGGACCCCATGTCGCAATCGCCGACACACTGCAGTCGCTGTCACGCGCGCAGCGGCGCCTCGGCCGGCTCGACCGCGCGGAGGCGCTCGCACGCGAGTCGCTGGCGATCGTCGAAGCCAGCGCGCCCGATCCGCATATGCGCCGCTCCGACGCACTCGACGCGCTGCGCCAGGTATTGATCGATTCCGGCAAGCTGGACGAGGCGATCGCGCTCGGCCTGCGCATCATCGCGATGGACCGCGCCACGCTCGGCCCACGGCACACGAGCGTGGCAACCGGCGAGAACACGCTCGGCTTCACCTATGTACGCGCCCAGCAGTACGCGAATGCCGCGGAGCACTACCGCGCGGCGCTGGCGATTGCCGAGCGCATCCCGGACAACGTGCGTCGCAGCGCGATCTATCGCTCGAACCTGGGCGAAGTCCTGGGCAGGTCCGGCGCTCTGAAGGAGGGCGAGGCGCTGATCCAGGTCTCGATCGATGCGCTGCGCGGAATGCAGGACCCCGACTACGGCGAAATCTGTTCGGCACTGGAGAACCTCGGCTACCTGCAGCGCAGCAGTGGCGATCTCGATGCAGCACTCGCCACGTACACGCAATCAAACCGCCTGTATCGCGAGAAGCTGCCCGATGCACCGAAGGCATGGCGCGCCGTGTCCCTGGTTGGGCTTGGCCGCACCTACATGGATCGTCATGACGACGCCAAAGCGGTCGATGCGTTGCAGGAATCGCTCGCCAACGAGACCACGCCGGCGGGCACCGTCTCCATCTCGCGTGTCGCGGCGCGTGCTGCGCTTGCCGGCGTGCTGCATCGGCGCGGCGACGACGTTGCGGCACGTCATGCGCTGCTGCAGGCAGAGCAGGAAGCGCGCGCCGCGCACGACGCGCTACCACCGGAGCTGCGCGCGTTCATCGACGGCGTGTCCGCAACCATTCCCCTACCCTGATTCAGGCCCAAGTGGGCACCGCGCGACCGCTCGACCCCGAGTGCCGCAGGCGCATGTCTTGAATCCGGGTCGAAAAACGTTCTTCTGAGTACGGCCGGCACACGGCAGCAGCAGGAGTACGCAATGCGCACCTCGACGATCCGGAATCGGCCCCGTGGCTGGGTCCTTCATCTCGTTCTGATCGCTGCCGCCGGCGCGTTCGGCAATGCGCAGGCGATGCTCACGGTCGGACCCCTGTCGGACGGGGCCTGCCAGTACCACGACATTGCAGCTGCCGTTCAAGCCGCAGGCCAGGTCGCGGGACCGGAGCTGATCGCGGTCTCCGGCGTGACCTGGAATGGCCAGACCACGATCACCGATCACGACAGCGACGGACTGACCATCGAGGGTGGTTTCGCCAACTGCAGCGCCGGCGTCTCCAGCGGTCGCACAACGCTGGATGGAGGGGGCCTCTTACCCGGCGGTCCGTTGATCGTGCATAGCGGCAACGGATCGCTGACCCTGCTGCATCTGATCCTGCAGAACGCCAAAGGCAGCGCTGTCGAGGCCATCGTCGCCGGCCCGCTGACCTTGAGCGATGTCTTGGTCTATTCCAATCACGCCAGCTACGGCGCGGGCCTGTTCACCAGCGGCAACGACATCTTCCGCCAGAAAGTAACCCTGATCGGCACCAGCATCAACAGCAATACCGCGACGGTGAATGGCGGTGGCATCTATGCCAGCACTACCGACTTCTCGATCTCCGGCGGCAGCAATATCGTCGGCAACATCGCGCAGGGGCCGGGAGGCATCAGCGATGGCGGCGGCATCTATACGATCGACTCGAACATCCAGGTCAAGGACCATACCACTGCGACCAATGCGTTCATTGGCAGCAACTACGCGCAGCGAAATGGTGGCGGCGTCTACTTCTCGACCACCCATGCCGGCAGTTATGAACTGCTGCTTTGGAACGACAAGGCGTCGCAGCCCCTGATCGTTTCCGAGAACACCGCGCAAAGTCAGGGTGGCGCGTTCTATCTGTCCTCGATCTCGTCGAACCAGCAGATCTACTCTTTCGCCGGTTTCGAGAACGTGATCATCCAGCAGAACACGGCGTACGAGGGCGCGGCGTTCTACTCATTTTCCAGCGGCGGCACCGCATCGGTTGAAACCGATATCCAGCTGGGGCAAACCCAGGTCGGTAGCTTCATTCCTGCCTGTTCGCCTGGCATCGAATGCAATTCGATCAACGACAATAATTCGATCGGCGGCGCTGTCGTCGAGTCCAACGCAGCCGGCAGCTCGGGCTCCTCCGCGTTCCTGCTCTATCAAGGGCGCATGCGTGGCAATCGCGGCGGCGCACTCATCGCGGGCAATGCCTACATGAAGATCGAGGGCAGCCTGCTCGCAAAAAACGAAATCAGCAACGGCGGCGACCTCATCGACAATCTTGGCAATGATCTGCACATCGCCAACAGCACGATCGCCTACAACACGCTGGCCGGCAGTGAGTTGTTCACCGTGATCATTCCGCCTGCCTCGCTGGAGATTCTGCACAGCCTGCTCGTGCAACCGAACGATCCAGTCGCGGCCTATTCGGTCGGAGCGGGCGTCGCGGTCACCGTGCGCGACATCGGCGCCAACAATGTCTCGGGACTGGATACAGGCATCAACGTGCAGAACCTGACCGACCCGTTCGTGGATGCCGCCAATGGCGACTTCCATATCCGAACGACGTCGTCAGCGGTCAACCGCTGGGCCTGGAACAACGATCCGAATGAGCCGCCGCCCACCATCGATCTCGATGGCGCGCTGCGACCGTATTCGCTGTATCCGGTCAGCACGCCATACGACTTCGGCGCCTACGAAGCCGGTTCGGTCGTCGACAAGATCTTCGCCAACGGATTCGACTGAGGCAGTGCATTCCCGAAAATCCAAAGCGGTTGCTGAATATCCTACTTGATGGGCCGACCACTGCCGCGTGAACGGATACCGACCATGTCGAAGCCATCTTCTACACCGGTGAAGCTGCGGTCCGCTGGGTTTGTCCATGCAATCTGCATCATTGCAGTGCTCGCACTGGCGCTTGTCGCGTCCGATGCGAGCGCTGCCTGCAGTTCGTTCCAGCCGCCGCCCGAACTTTACGTGGGCGACATGGCAAGCGACGCCGCTTGCACGAACAACGACATCCAGTCGGCCATCGACAGCGCGACCTGCGTCTACGGCACGAACATCTACATTACCCACGAGCAAAATTACGCGTCCCAGCACCTCAACATCAGCGACAAGAACGTGACCCTGATCGGGCGTGTGGGTGGCGATGTTTGCGGACCGGCATCGCAGGTGATCTGCAATCCCACCTGCCCGCCGTCACCGACCTCGCCGCGCGCCTCGATCAGCGGCCACATCGGTGACGCCGTGCTGACGATCAGTGGCGCCAGCACGGTGGGCCTCAAGTACATGGACATCAACGGTGGTACACAGGCTTCCGGCTTCAGCGGCGGCGGCATCGCCTTTGTCGGCAGCGGATCACTGACGCTCGATACCTCGTGGGTGCGCGGCAATCACGCAACCAGTGGCGGCGGCATCTATTTCAACGGTACCGGCAGCGCAATCGCGAACCTGAATCTGTTGGCGTATACACAGATTCTCGTCAATACGGCTGACAGCTCCGGTGGCGGTATCCTCGTCGCGGGCAATGCAGCGTTGAATGCATTGCAACCGGCCATCCAGATTCAATCCAATCATGCAACCGGCGGCTACGGCGGCGGCATCGACGTGGTCGGTCCGGCGACTGCCAACATCGGTTCGCCCGATTCCGCAGCCGGCGACAGTGTGCTGGACAGCAATACCGCGGCCTATGGCGGGGGCATTTCCATCAACGCGTCGGACAGCGGTGGCGCATTCGCACGTCTTTTCACAACGGACCAGTCCAGGCCGATCGGCATCACCAATAACATCGCGACTCATACCGGTGGCGGTATCTACGTGAAGCCACGGACACACCCGATAGCCATGCAAGACCACGCGGGCGTTGACGCATGGGACTATCGCATCGAAGGCAACATCGCGGCGGAAGGCGCGGCAATCTATGCCGATTCCGACCCAAGCATCAATCAGACGCTGGCTGGCGAGGTATTGCTGGGCAACACGCTCGTGGCAGACCACGAATTTCCGGCCAACCTCGGCGCCGTCGTCTGCTCGAATTCGTCGCTCTGCAACACCCTCAACAACAACCAGACGACCAATCCGGCGGAAGGCTCGATAATCCTTGAGCAGGATCATGGATATCTGATCGCCAACCGGTTCTCCATGCGCGGCAACCGTGCCGGGCACGCGATACGCATCGTCGGCGATGGTGGGCGCATCCAGTTGTTCAACTGCCTGATCGCGGGAAACACATTTGGACAGGAGCTGTTCTACGAATCGGGCAGCGAAGAGGTAGTCGACCTCATCAACTCATGCACTTTCGCCAACAATGCCATCAACGCGTCGCACGTCATCCATGCCGAGTCAAAGCTGTCTCTCACCGACAGCATCATTGACGAAGCGGGCACGCTTGCGCTGGATTATTCGGGCGATGCGGCGAATCTCAGCGTCAACTACGTGCTGTCCAACGACATCAGCACGTTGCCTGGCAACGGCACGAGCGTGGCACTCGGAGTGCCGACGTTCGTGGATCTGGTCGGCGGCGACTATCATCTGAAAGCCACTTCGCGCGGCCTCGATTTCGCGCCGACCAGCGACGCCTACTACGTGCACAACGGCACCGATCTCGATGGCAAGCCGCGCAACTTCGACCTGCCGGCGGCGGGCGACGTCTTTGGCGCCCAGGACCTCGGCGTCTACGAACTGCAGAACCTGTTCCGCGAATGCGGCGCCAGCGATTCGGTTTTCTGCGACGGCTTCGATCATCCCTGAATCGACCTGGTAGCGCAGGTGCGCGCCAGCGACTCCGCCCTGGCGAATCGCCGCTGGTTTTTCACGATGTTCAAAACCGAGGTCGAACGTCGTTAGCCATGGATGCCGGCACTCACCGGCGCGATTGAGCTACGACCATGCGCACACGTCCCTGCCTGCCGAAGTCGCTGGTTCCGGCGCTCGCGTTGATGGCGCTCCTGTTCATCACGTTACCGACGGCGCACGCTGTCAACTACACAGTGGGGGCCGCAGGCGGCGGCTGTGGCTATACGACGATCGCCGCAGCGATCACTGCGGCCGAGGCGCAGACCAGTGGCAGCCGCCCGGTCATCTACATCGCAACCAACCAGTCTTATGACGCGCAGGCGCTATCCATTTCCGCCAAAAGCATGAGCCTGATCGGCGGCGTGCCCAATTGCAGCACCCACACGCCAGCCGGCAACACGACGATAACCGGGGGCAACAGTGCGGCTGTCATCACCCTCCGCAACATGGCCGCGGGTACTCAGATCATCCTCTCGCACCTGACCATCACGGGCGGCCACGGCAACTCCGGCGGCGGCATCGACTACATCGGCTCAGGCGCAATGAACATCGACAACGCCTCGATCAACAGCAACCAGGCCACTGATGGTGGCGGGATCCACTTTGGCGGCAACGGCACCACCGCGGCCGAGCTGTATCTCCATTCGAACACGTTTGTGACCAACAACACAGCCAACGGCGGCAGCGGCGGCGGCCTGCGCGCGGACGGCCAGGCGAATGTGCACATCGACGAGGATCAGATCTGGTTCTACAACAACCACGCGGATTCCGGCTCCGGCGGCGGCCTCATCGTCGTGGGTCCTGCCTATGCACACATCGGTTCACCGGGTTACAAGATCACCAGCTACATCGGCGTGATGTACGAGAACCGGGCATTGAATGGCGGCGGTATCGCGGCGATTTCCGGGCACGGCGGTGTCGCCCAGGTCGACATCTTCGCGACCGACTCCAACAACCCGGTGCGCGTCGAGCAGAACCGCGCCTATAGCAAGGGGGGCGGCATCTATCTCATTCCGTACATCCAATTTGAACCGGGTTATAGCGCCGATGCAGCGATCAATCTTGGTGGAGCACAGATCGACGACAACGCGGCGCCGGAAGGCAGCGCGGTTTACTCAGACGTGGATAGCGCGGCGGGCATCTACACGGGAGGCGATGTCTCCTTGTACGCGGGACACTGTGCCGCAGGTTTGGAGTGCAACAGCATGTCGAACAACCGTGCGATCGACAGCAGCAACAATCCGACGGCGGGCTCGACGCTGTTGGTCCAGACCAACGGTTCGCTGCGGGCTCGCGAACTCACGATGCGCGGCAACGAGGGCGCGCATGCGATTCGCGTAGTGGATGGCCTCAGCAATCTTGGGCTCACCCTGGACACCTGCCTGCTCGCCGAAAACACGGTCACGGCCGAACTCGTCACAACCGGCCATGCCGCGGCCACGATCAGCCAGTGGACGATGGCAGGCAATTCGATCGGTGGCTCGTCGGTGATGTACGCCGAAACCGGCTTCACGATGACCAACAGCATCATCACGCAGGGCTCACTGGCCTCGCTGCACTACCTCGGTACTGGCGCTGGTCGCACGATCGACTACGTGATGGCGCAGGAGACTGCGTCGCTCAGCCTCGGCGGCACGCACCTCTTCAACGCCGATCCACTCTTCGTCGATGCGGGCAACGGCAACTTTCGCCTGCGCGCGGATTCAGACGCGATCGACGTTGCACCGGCAGGAGCTGCTGGCGATACCGATCTTGAACATCGTCCGCGCGACGTGGACATGTCCAACGTCCCGAATCTCGACGGCGTCCGCGACCTCGGCGCTTATGAGCGCCAACTGCCCTCGTGCAACGCTGACGACTCGATCTTCTGCGATGGATTCGATTCCAACTGACTGCATTCGGTGCGGCGCCGGGAAAACGGAGCCGGAACAGGGGTCGGGTTCCCCACAACTGCGCGCCCGCCAAGAACGCTCGTTTTGGCGGGATCGCTGAAGTTCGCTGCCCGCAGCGAGGACATTGAGCCTGCACGGTCGTGAGCGGGAAAGGTATGTTGGGAACGTACGCTCTTCCGCTCTTCCCAACGCGTTCTGCAGGAATTCAAACGTCCATCGCTGAAAAGCGGGGGTCGCATCGCTCGCAGCCTGCGCGTGAATTCCCGCCGGACTCAGCCGATACAGACTTCGGTGCCAACCACGCCATCCCGGTCAGACGCCCGAGCCGTGATATCTGTTTTCCTGTGCGAATGGCGCCGCCCGCCCGGGCCCACCGTGGCGCACTGTCCAGACCCTTCCCGGGCGGGCTCGCCGACGGCGATCCCACCTTTCGAGCCTGCCGTCCGCTGCGGTGCAGATTGCAGCGAACCGCGCCAATCCGCTAACGTTAAGAGTTGCCTGTACCAGGGCAGCTCGTCGCACGGCTGGCTGCGCAATGGCCCGTGGTTTGCTGCGCGCTTGATTCCATGCAGTTTTCGAGGAAACCGAAGTGATCGAAATGTCCACTGATGCCGTCGTCGTCCCGACGAATCCCGGCGCGACGGCCGTAGCCCGCCTGAGCCCCCTCGCTGCTGCGCTCGCCCTCTGCTTCGCCGCCTCAGCTTCGGCAGCGACCATCGCGGTGAACACCAATACGGCCGCAGGCGCATCTGGCAGCTGCACGATTGTGGCCGCCGCAACCTCGATCAATCAGGCCAGCCTCGTCCCCGGCTGCACCAACAGCGGCGGCGCGTTCGGCAGCGGCGACAAGATCGACCTTTCCGGATTCGCTTCACCGACGACAATCTTCTTCTTCGCCGGCATGCCGATGGCGAACGACTCGGCCCTGGTCCTGACGAAGCCAGTGACCATCAGCGGCAAGCTGGACAGCAACGGCAAACCCACGGTCACGATCACGCGGACCAACGAGGGGCCGCTGAATGTGCGCCTGATCGACACAACGGCAAACCTGACGCTGTTCGGCCTCACCCTCTTCAACGGTCGACCTGCCGGTGACGGAGGCGCTCTGCGTGCTGGAGCGAACGCGAACCTGACCTTGATGAACTCGCTGATCTATGGAAATTTCGCCGGCGGCAACGGCGGCGGCGTCCATGCGCAAGCGGCCGTCACGCTGACCAACACCAGCATCGATGACAATTTCGCCAGCGGGTCAGGCGGTGGCGTCAATGTCGCGGGGGCGCAAGGTTCGGTCACGGCCACGGGCAGCACCATCAGCCGCAACGTGACCGACGGTACCGGCAACGGTGGCGGCATCAATGCGCATACCGTATCGCTGACGAATTCGACCATCAGCGGAAATACGGCGGCAAGCAACGGCGGCGGAATCTACGCACAGAATGCGACCCTCGCCTACTGCACCATTGCGGAAAACACCTTGACTGGCGTGGGACTTGGCGCCGGCCTCGCCGTCGGGCCGCTGCCTGCCACCGCGTTCACCGCTACCGCGAGCTTGTTGTCCGCCAATGCGCCAGGCAACGATATCGACAGCGCCGTCGATCAGACGCTGGGCGGCGACCACAATCTGGCCAGTATCTACAGCCGCAACATCACTGTTCCGGCCGATACCCTCGCGTGCGATGCCAAACTCGACTTGCTCATGGACAACGGCGGGCCGACCGAGACACAGGCGTTGGCGCCTGGTTCCTGTGCGATCGATGCCGGACCGACCTCTGCACCTGGCGCTATCCCGTCGGACCAGCGCGGCAACATGTATGAGCGTCATTTCGGTAGCGCGACCGATATCGGTGCGTTCGAAACGCAGACGAACGACCGGATTTTCTACAACGGCTTCGACTCGTAACGTCAGCCTTGCGGGCTGCTCATGCGGCCTGCTGGCGATTCTGCGCGCCGATGATGGAAGCCGCCGCCCACTCGCCGGTTTCCACGCCGCCTTCCATGAAGCCCTGATTGTCGAATGCGCAATGCTCGCCGGCAAAATGCAGGTTGCCGGCGCGCTCACTGATCGCGCCGCGAATGGTCGTCCACTGACCGGGCGTGAGGCAGGCGTAGCTGCCCTGCGTCCATGCATGCGTCGGCCAGTGGAAGCGCGCCTCGCGCGCGCCGGTGCGCGCGGCTGCGATGCCGGGAAAGATCGCTTCGAGCTGGTGCGCAGCGGCGTCTGCCTGGTCCTTGGGCGTACCGGCACCTATTTCGACGCCGTGCCGTCCGCCGACGAAATTGGTCAGGATGCCGGCAGCGCCCGCCTGCATTCGACTCGTCTCCCACGTCGTCTGCAAGGGCAGGTCGCTGTAGGTGCTGCCACCGCTCGCATGGCGCGTGCGCCAGACGCGCTCGTTGAAGCCGACCATCAGTTTCGCATTGGTGCCGTAGCGTAGTTCGGCGATCGCGCGGCGCTTCGCGGGCGGCAGTTCGACCTCAAGTCTCACGTTGCGCAAGGTCGTGAATGGCAGCGCAAGTACAACGCGGCGGGCGCGCGTTTCAAACGCGCCCGCACCGCGCTTGAAACTCAAGGTGTAGCCGCCGCCTGCATCCTGTCGCACGCGCTCGAGCACGGCGCCCGTCGTCAGCGCATCGGCAAGCTTGGCCGCGAGAAGCTGCGGAATCTGGTCATTGCCGCCGCGCACATGCGAGCGTTCGTCGCTTTCACCAAAAACGAGGAATTTCTGCGCGCCCGGATCGATGAACGTGAGGAAATTGAGCGCCGATTGCTCTTCACACTCCAACCCCATCTCCGTCGTATACGCAACATTGATCAGCTTGCGCAGCCAGCCGGAGGCGCCGTTGCGATCGAGCCAGTGGGTCAGCGATTCGCGATCAAGTGCTTCTGCACCGCCGCTCGCGGAGTAGGTAATCTCCGCTTCGGGCAGCGTTTGTGCGTCGCGCCGGATCGCTTCTGCCAGCGGCGCGAATGCAGTGAGGATTTCGCCCTCGCTGTAGCGCCGGCCATCGCAGAACCAGATGTCGCCGAATGCGGCGGTCGGGTCTTCGGCAAGATCATCGAGCGCGAGCCCCAGTTCGCTCGCCAGTGCGCGGATGCGCGCGTGGCCTGTGTCGATGAGTTCGCCGCCGAGTTCGCACACCTGGCCGTCCGCAAAATGATCGCGCAGGCTGAACATGCGCCCGCCGACGCGTTCCTGCGCCTCGTACACGCGCACGCGCGTGCCGGCCTGACGCAGGCGCCACGCGCAGGTCAGCCCGGCAATGCCGGCGCCGACGATGACGACGTCGTTGGTATTGTCGACCCGCGGCAGCGTGCGAGCGCAGGCGCCCAGCATCAATGCCGCCGATGCGCCCAGGGACTGGCGCAGAAAGCGTCGTCGTGCGCGGTCGATACGCATCTCACGCTCACGCCCGATCAATTCGGACAGTGGTTCGCCCGTGTTCCGCGCGATCGCCGCAAGCGCCGATGCACGGCGCAACAGATCCACCAAGGGAGTTCGTGCCATGTCGTTTCTCCTGGGACCTACTTCAGCGAGGCGTGCAGAACGCGGGCTTGGCGCGCGCCAGCAGCACATCGTCGATTGGCGCCGGTTTCGCGATGTGGAAACCCTGCGCCCAGTCGACGCCTAGCGCACGCAGCGTCTCGACGGTGGCCTCGTCTTCGACCCACTCGGCCACCGTCTCGGCATTGAACGCGCGCGCCACCGCGACGGTCGCGCGCACGAGCTCGAGATCGCGCGGCGAATTGACGATATCGCGCACGAAACTTCCATCGATCTTGATCACGTCCGCCGGAATCTGCTTCAGGCGTTCGAACGACTGGTAGCCGACGCCGAAATCGTCGATCGCAACATGACAGCCGCGCTCGCGTATCGCACTGAACAGCTGGGCCGATTCGAGTGCATGGGTGATCGCCGCCGTCTCGGTGACTTCGAAGCACAGGCGCTGCGGCGGCAGCGCGAACTGGTCGAGCAGACGCAACAGCTCCTGCGCGAACACGCGCGATGCCAGCGATTGGCCGCCGATGTTGACGCAGATGCGACCCAATGGCGGCAGCCGCTCGCGATGTTCGCGCAGCCACCTGTCCAGGTGACGCAGCACGGCCAGATCGAGTTCGACCATGCGCCGGTCCGCATGCAGTTCACGCAGGAATTCGCCAGGCAGCATCAAGCGCCCGACATCGTCGCGCAAGCGACAGAGGATTTCCCCGGAAATCGATCCATCGCGCGCCGCGCGTTCGGACAACGGTGCCAGCGGCTGGAAATCCAGCTCGACTTCACCTGCGCGCACCCGCGCGAGCACCGTGGTCGACAGTTGCAGCGAACGTCGATGCGCTTCCAGCGGCTCGCCGCTGAAATGCGTGTCCGCCGGTTGCTGGCGCAGTTCGCCTCGCTCGCGCGCTTCGATCGCTGCGTCGGATGCGCGCAGGATGCGCGCGTCGAGGTTTTCGCCGAGCTGTTCGGCGCCGGCAACGCCCAGATACGGAAGCACGCGCACGTGCCGCTCCATCCACAGGAATTCGCCATCGTGCAGGCGCTGCAGCGCGGTGTCCCACAACGCTGCGTGATTCGCATGGTTCAGTATCAGCACCAGCTGACCCGTTCCGATGTGATAGGTGTCGGCAATGTCATGCAGGAGCAAAGCGGCCCAGCGTGGCAACGCCGCCTGCGCGCGCAAGCCGAGGCCGGCGGAAATCTTCTCGGTGCGATCGAGCAGCAGAAAACCCAGGGTCGGCAAGGCGCCTTTGGCGCATTGCCGGCGCAAGGCGGCGAGGTTTGGCAATCCGGTCAGCGGCTCGATCAGGCTGTCGCGCTCGTGCTGCGCCGAGGCCGCGGCGCGCTCGCGGCTGTACAGCAGCAGGAGCAGGACGAGCAATTCGAGCATCATGCATTCCAGCGCGATGCGCAGCAGCGCCGCAAGATCCGGCAATTGCGTTGAAGCACCGGCATGCCGCGCAAGCGCGGCGGCAAACAGGAATTCGGTCAAGACCAGCAGCGGCATGCTGAAGCGCAAGCTCAACTTCAGCCCTACCCAGATCATCAGCGCTGCGACGAGCAGGCGATAGTTGAGCAACATCTCCAATGCGTTGTTGATGTCGATGCCAGCGCTCGCGGCAAAGTGCAGCACGGTGCTCGGCAACGCGACACCGATGATCAGAAGTCGCCACGGCACGACATCCAGCCACCAGAAACCGGCACCCGCGTGACGATCGTGAGTACCCAGCACGATCATCGGCAAGGCCAGGATCAGTACGCCGAAGAATTTCGCAAACAGCACCTGGGTGGCGTCGCTTAGCGCGGTCGCTCCCCCGCCTTCACGTGGCGGCCAGTCGACCGGGATCGCGTTGACAGCAGCCAGCAACAGCGGGAAAAGTAACATTCCGACCAGCACGAAACGCGGCATGTCGACTGCCTTGAACGTCCAGTCGCCACGTTCGACCGGCACCAGCCAGCGCGCGGACCAGCGCAGGCCGAGATAGGTCACGGCATAGAAGACCGCACCGTAGGCATATGAGAGAAGCGCGCCGCCGCCGATGAAGTTCTTGCTCACCCAGACGCAGAAAGCGGCCACGGTGCAGGCGAGCAGGGGTAAACGCTGCCGATGCAGTATGGCTACCGCGAACAGAAAGCCGCTGTGCAGATGCGCGAGTGACGCCGTTTCGGTGACGCCGAAGAAACGGGCCTGATAGGGAATATCCACCCAGAACAATGCCGCGCAGACCAGCGCAAGCAAGCCACTGCGTCGCCACTGCAGTTCCATCGGCAGCCCCTTCCCGTTTTTCGTCACAGCTCGAACACATCGTCGCCGTTGCGCTTGCTGGATGCGCAACGGCGACGCGCTGGATCTTGCCTGACCGACTGTAGCAACGACGATCAACGATTGTAAGCAGCACGCCTGAAAGCAGCACTTCGACTCCTGCGCAGTCGCCAAATGGCCGCTTTGTGCAAACAGCAACCTTGCCGACCTCATCGCACTGCCACCGTCGAAGGCCCACTCCGCGTCGGAGACCGGGTACGCCTGCGATCCCGTGTCCCGAATCGACCTGTCGAAACGAGCACGGATGAAAGCGGACCTTGCCGATGAAACGCGCCGGCAACGAGTCCGATTTTCCACCTGCAGCGCCTGGATGCACGGGGCTGGCCCTTGACGACGCCCGTTTGCGTGGATCCAACAACAGGCACGCTTCGCGCCTTGCGGGGATGAAGGCAATGGTCCAAATCCGCGCGTTTTTGCGTTTATACCGATAGGCACGGCAATTCCGCCGCGCTCATCGCAAATCCGGGAGGGTGTATCGTGAATTGGAAATCCCTGTTGTTCTCTTTTGATGGCCGCATCGGCCGTGGTCCTTACTGGGGGTTGGTCCTCGTGTCGGTGCTGTTGTTCGGCGGATTTGCAGCCATGGGCCTCATGAGCGTCATGAGCGCGACGGATCCGGCCGCCGCCAGCGGTGGCAGCAGCATCGCGATGATGGTGGCCAGCCTCGCGCTTCTGTGGCCAGCGCTCGCCATACAGGCCAAGCGCTGGCACGACGTCGACAAATCCGCCTGGTGGATTCTGATCAACCTGGTTCCTGCCGTCGGCGGCCTGATCGCCCTGGTCTTCAACGGCTTCATCGCGGGCAGCCCTGCGCCCAATCGCTTCGGCGCCACACCGCAATAGCGATTGCACTGGCGAGCCGGCTCCGGTGACGGAGTCGGTTTGCCGTCAGGACGCTCGCCGCCGCGCCGTGCGGCGACGTGGACGTCTAGCACGTCCACCTGATTCACCCGATGACGCCTGCGTCCCGTCTCGACGCGCCGGTCATTGACGACATCCACACGGAAAACGGCGACCACTGGGCGCTGCTCGCGCGACGGCTCGAGGGAGTCGCCGCGCTTGTGCTGCGGCGGCTCGACACCCGCGTCGGGCTCGGCAAACTGTACTTGCGCCTCAGCGATGGCGCGCATGTCACATGCCAGGGCAAAAATGAGGCTACTCGACGAGCGCTTCGCACAGGCGTTGCTCGATTGGATCGCACACCTGGCGGCAAACGGCGATCCGCCGAACATCGAACGGTTGCGCGATCCCTGGCTCGAATCGGTCGTTGCAGCGAAATTCGCCGGCACTCATGCGCGGCCCATCGAACCCTACTCGAACCCATCGCTGAAAATCGTATCGGAGAGCGCATCGGTCTCGACCGCGCCGACGTCGCAGTCGATGCCATCGGAAGGGCGCAGGTAACGGCGTTGGTCGGTCGCGCCGAAGAGCGCGTTCGCGATGCCGCACCACGTCGGCACGCCGGCGTCGACCATCGGGCTCGAGCGCGATGGCATCACCGTCTGCGTGAAGCCACCGTTGTCGGCCAGCGGTCCAATCAGCAACTGGATCGCGGGCACATCAACCTCGTTCTCGGCCGCGGCTAACTGGCACGTGTGTCCCGGCGATTCGACATTGCCGACGGCCTGGAACATCGTGGCGCCGCCGGCGAATGCGCACGTGCCCTGCATCAGGCTGTTGTAGATGCGCACATTCGCCGCGCTGCCACGAACGGCGAGTAGCGAAGCGACCGCGCCGACCGGAACCGACGGGCCAGTGCGCATGGTTGCGTGGAACAGCCAGAACAGCGTCGCGCTCGCATCAGTGACGTCGACGCCGATCGCATGGCCGACGCCATTGACGACGCCCGCGCGGAACGCGTTGTCGACGAACGTCACTTCGCCCATGACGACGTTGCCGCCGGCGAGGACACGCACGGTCGAGCCGATCTGGTTCGCGCCGGAACCGTTGCCGCCGCGATTGCCCGTGAACAGCGCGCGAGAGATGCGCCATCCGGTCGCGTCCTGCGCGAGCAGCACGGCCGGATAGTCGAGATGCGCGTCGTCAACGACGTTGTCGCGGAACTCGACTTCATCCATCCACGCCATGCCGTCGCGATAGCTGAACATGGGGCCGACGTTGCCGGTGAAACGCGTGCGCATCACGTGCACGTCGCCGCCGGCGCCGTCGAGCACCAGCGGCGCGGCATGGTGGGTGATGGTGCTGTCGCGGATCGTTGCCGAACCAGCGGAGCTGAATGCTACGCCGTACGACACACCCGGTCCGACGACGTCGACATGATCGAGTTCAAGGTCTCCGGTTCCGCCGAACATGAGCGCAGCATTGAGCGTGCTGTCGAACGCACGGAATGATCCGGCACCGCAGTTGCAGCCGGCGGCATCACCGAGCTCCGAGTGTTCGATGCGCAGATTCGACGGGCCGCTATCCGAGCCTGCTGAAACGAGGCCGCCACCGACGGAAATGCGCACGCCACGCAAGGTTGCCGTTGCGCTGTCGACCTCGACCGCGACGCCCTGCGACGACAGCATCACACCGTCGAGCACGAGCGCGCCGAGTGGCGTCACGTGCAGCAGATTGAAATTGCCGCTGCCGACAATGCGCGTGTCGTCCGCACCGCTACCGTCAATCGAGACGTCGCCGACAACGGACAGCTCGCCGCGAGTGACCGTGTACTGGCCCGAGGCGAGCACGATCGTGTCGCCCGCCGGCGTGACGACCGCAGCGGCCAGCGCCTCGCGCAGCGAACAATCGCCCGCCGCGCAGCCGTTCGGCAGCGGATCATCGCCGCGTGTGACGGTGTAGGTCGCAGCTGACGCAGGCAGTGCAGCGACGAGTAGGCTGGCAGCGAACAGACGATGCAAGGTGGGCATGGCGATCTCCGTGATTGTCCGATTCCACGAGAAAGCGAGCGCCAAAGGGCCAACCCGCGCGATGCCGCCGAGCCAGCGTGGCCCCTCGTGCAGCGCTTTTGCGTGGGTGTGGGCAGGAGGATCCCATCATGAACATGCGCACCCTGACGACCCTGCTCTGCCTGGCCGCCGTACTCGAACTGCCGCTGGCCCATGCGGCGAATACGCCGATGACCGAATACCTGCACCTCGATCGCACCGACTACGCGATCGCCGCGGTGGGCGGCATCGGCGCACCGTCGACGCAAGGCGGCGGCGCGGGGTCGCTGCATCTGGATGGCATCTCCGGAACGGTCACGCTGGCACTGCTGTACTGGAACGGCATCGACATCGAGTTCCCGGCGGAAGGACTCACTGGCGGCAATGGGGATTACGACCAGCCGCAGGTCCACTTCGATGGCGGCGATATCATCGGCACGCGCGTGGCCGCTGGCGGCAGCAACGATTGCTGGCCATCACTCGATTCGACCCTTCCGCCCAGCGCCGCGACCTATCGCGCCGATGTCACCGCGCAGGTGCGCCTGCGCGGCAACGGCGATTACACCTTCAGCGGCTTCACGAGCAAACCCGGGCATAGCGCGAACGGACTATCGCTGATCGTCTATTTCGACGATGGCAATCCGGCCAACGATTTTCGCATCGCACACTACGAAGGCTCGCAGAGCAATGTCGAAATCGCGCATTTCGCCTTCGACATCGACTACAACGGCGGCCGCGTCGAGGCCGTGCTGCATGCATCGGATGGACAGGGCATTCTGACCGACGGTTCGCTGCTATGGAGCACGCTGCCGGGTCGACCCGACCAGGGTGTCGCGAACACGCTCAAATACACGAAATTGTACGATGGCCTGCAACTGTGGCCCGGCAACAGCGTTCCATACCTGGGGCACCAGCGCGGTGGCAACCCGGATACGTTGTGGGATATCCGCCGCATGCCGTTGACGCTGCTGTTCGCCTCGCCACGCCACTATTCGACGCAGTTCGACTATCCGAAGTCCGGGCAGGATTGCGTTTCAATCCACGTGGTGCAGATCGTGCAGCCGTCCGACGCGCAGGCACCGATGCTGGCTCCGAGTCCGTACGATTTCGGCGACGTCGTCGGCGGCACGACCAGCGCAACGCAACGATTCACGTTTACCAACCTGATGCCGGGCCCGGTGACCATCCAGCCGCCGGCGATCAGCGACAGCCTGTTCCATATCGTCGCCCAGACCTGCGACGGACAAACCCTGGCTGCCGGCGCAACATGCACGATCGATGTAACGTTCGCGCCGGTCGCCGTGCAGCCGGCCTATTCGCGCATGACCGTTTTGCGCGTTCCGTTCAAGGATGCGGTGTTCCCACTCGGCGTGACGAATCCGGTTTACGTGGAGCTGCGTGGTTCCGGCGTTCCGTCGGTACCGTTCTCACGCCTGACGTTCGAGCCACGCACCTGTACTTTCAAACCAACCACGGTCGGCAATACCTCCGCGCCGGTACGATTCAATGTGCGCAGCAGCGGTACCTTGCCGCTCACGCTCGGCAGCGTGGTCGGCGGCGAGCCGCGGTTCCCGCTGATCGCGACGACGTGCACGAACGGCCTGACCCTTTCATCCGGTAGCGCGTGCACGCTCGATCTCGCATTCCGACCGAGCGTGGCCGGTGCAGTCAGCAATGCCGCCCGCGTCGAGTACACCGCCAGCGACGCGCCGGCAAACAGCGCAATGTCGCTTCCCCTGAACGGCACCGGCATTGTCGCTGGCGATGCGATCTTTGCCGACGGGTTCGAGCAATCGACTTGCATCGATTGACGGCGCACCGTCGACCACCCTGCAGCACGCGTCGGGTCGTGCAACGTTTTCGGCGCGGACGCCATGGCGCCCGGCTCGCACGCGTTGTCCCGCGATCAATTCAACACGTGCTGGCTGAGCGCTGGAACGGACGGCGCAGCGGCTCGCGCTAGCGCTTCTTGGCCGCCTGTTCGGCGCGATGCGCCTGCGCCTGCGCCAGCCACTTGTGCGCGTCGGTCCGACGCGAATCGTCGACCGGGAACGCACGATCCCATTGCGGCAACCATTCCGCGTAGAACGCGATCGTATCCTCGTCGTGCTGCTCGGATGCGAGCGTCTCCCCGAGATCCCA
Source organism: Dokdonella sp. (assembly GCA_039926025.1). Classification (GTDB taxonomy): domain Bacteria; phylum Pseudomonadota; class Gammaproteobacteria; order Xanthomonadales; family Rhodanobacteraceae; genus Dokdonella_A. The sequence continues at coordinate 1,889 of JBDSXV010000003.1, read as the reverse complement.
GGCGTACTTCACGATATTGATGTGACCTTCGGGCAGCGCGGCGCGCGCCCTTTGCAGCAGCGTGCGTCGAATCTTTTCTGCGTCCGCGTGCGCACCGGTCTGCTCGAGGAACATGCCGAGCGTCTGCCCGAACGGTATCGCCACCGGGTTGCTTTCACCGTGGACGCGATTGGCGCTCGCGTAAGAGCGTTCGAACAGCGCGCGCGCCTCCTTCAGGCGATTTGTGTGCTGGTACGCGCGCGCAAGCCAGATCCAGCTGATCCAGGTGTCCTCCGCATCCGCACCGAGCGCCTGCTCGCGATACGCAGCGACCGGCACGAACAGCTCGGCGGCTTCGGCGTAGCGTTCCTTGTAGAACAACACGACGCCGACGCGCAGGTTGCAATCGTGGGTCGCGTAGTGTGCCTCGCCGAGACTGGCGCGCGTGGCCGCACACGCCTGCTGCAAGATCGGCAAGGCCTCGTCGAAACGATCCATGCCGGACAGGATGATGCCTTCACGCTTGATCCATTCGAGTGTCTGCGCATTGCCGACACCGAATTTCTGTTCGGTGCCCGCTCGCAGACGTCGCGCCACGGCCAGCGCCTCCTCCTTGCGTTCGATCGCGCTCAATCCACGCATCTGGTGATTCAGCGCGTCGATGTGCAGCGGCTCGAATGCACCGAATTCCGCCTCGACCTGCGGCACCAGTATGTCGAGCGATTTCAGGGCATGGTCCTCGTGCCGCTCATCCACGTCAATGCCTGCGAGACCGACGGCGAGCTCCAGTCGGATGCGTTTGGGTCCGTCCGCGCCGATCACCGCGAGGCCGGCTTCGTACAGGACACGCGCATCCGCGTAATTGTCCTGACCGTGCAGGACGCGCGCGAATGCGACGCGTGCTTCGAGAGCATCCGCATCGGCAATTCCATAAGCGTGTTCGAGCGTCTCCATGGCCTGTTTCGCCTGCGTGCGCGCAGCGTCCACCTCACCCGCGAGGTAGAGCGACTTGCCCAGTTCGCGACGCACCACCCCGGCCAGGCGTGGGTTGCCCGCGAAACGCACGTCGATATTCTGGACGGCACCGATCAGTGCATCGCTGAGGCGGATATCGAGCTTGTTGCGATAGGGGTTGACCGCCTGGATCACGTCGCGCGCGAGGAAGTCACTGACCGCCGTCGCAATCGCCGCCTGCTGCTGCGCCTTCTGCTCTGCAACACGCGCAGCGTCCGCTGCAAGGCCTGCCTTGTGCGCCTGCCATAACGCACCGCCAAGGCCACCGAGTATCGACAGCGCAACCAGAATCGAGGCAGCGACACCGGCCCGATGACGGCGCACGAACTTGACAAAGCGATACGTCGCCGATTCGGCCCGAGCGGCGATCGGTCGGCCGTCGAGCCAGCGCCGCAGATCATCGGAGAACGCCGCCGCCGTCGGATAGCGTTGTGCCGGATCGTGCCTCAGCGCGGTGGCGATGATCAGATCGATGTCGCCGGCAACGATGCGCGCGATGCGCACGCCTTCGGTGCCTATCCCGTACAAATCCACCGTCTGTTCGCGCGTAAGCCGCCCAAGCACAGCACTCGCACGCGCCGCGCCTTCCGCTGCCATCTCTTGTTCCGGGTGCGCCAGTGTGCGCCGATGCTGCGGCAACTGGCCGACCAGGAGCTCGAACAGCATGATGCCGAGCGCGTAGACGTCGCTGGCGGTTCCGATAGCCTCGCCGTGCATCTGCTCGGGCGCTGCGTATGCCGGCGACAACACGCGCATGCCGGTACCCGTGCGCGTTTCTCCGCCCGTTGTCTCGATCACCTTGGCGATGCCGAAGTCGAGCACGCGCGGCGTACCGTTCGCTTCGACCAGTACGTTGGCGGGTTTCAGGTCGCGATGCACGACGAGTTGGGTGTGCG
>JBDSXV010000002.1:0-51663 GCA_039926025.1 Dokdonella sp. | reverse complement strand
TCAACCCGCATATCGATTTCGCCGCCAGTCCTTTCACAGTCAACCAGAGCTTGACCGAGTGGGCGGCACCGATAGTGGATGGGCGCCGTCTGCCGCGCATCGCCGGCATTTCCTCGTTCGGCGCAGGTGGGTCGAACGCGCACATGATCGTCGAGGAATACGCCGTTGCAGTGGCGCCGCCGGCGCACGCAGAGGTCGCAATCCTGTTGTCGGCGCGAACGGCGGAACAGCTGCGCCAGAAGGTGCAGGAACTACTCGCGTTTATCGCCGTCGCGCCTGAAACCGATCTCGTCGCGATGGCATACACGCTGCAAATCGGTCGGGAAGCCATGGACGAGCGCCTCGGTCTGGTCGTCGCCGACATCAGCGAGCTAGCCGAAAAACTGCAATTGTGGCTAGTCGACTCCGCCGATATCGTTGAGCTGCATCAAGGCCAGACCCAGCGGCACCGCGACACCCTGGCGTTGTTCGGCGATGCAGACCTGCAGCCGACCATCGATCGCTGGCTCGCGGGCGGCAAGCTAGACAAAATCGTCGAACTCTGGACCAAGGGCGGCCAAGTGCGATGGACCGCGCTGTACGGCGCGAACCGGCCGGCACGCATCAGCCTGCCGACTTATCCGTTCGCGCAGGAGCGCTATTGGATCGACACAGCGACCGTGGGAATCGTCGGGCCCGCATCGGCAAGCGGCGTCATGCTGCACCCGCTGTTGCATGCAAACGTGTCGGATCTAAGCCAACAGCGCTACCGCTGCGTATTTAGCGGTGCCGAACCCTGGCTCGCGGATCATCGCGTACTGCTTGGCGGCATCGAACAACGCGTACTTCCCGCGGTCGCGTACCTGGAAATGGCTCGTGCCGCGGTCGAACAGGCGGTCCCCGCCGCATCGCGGACCGGCGTTCTGCAGCTGCGTCACTGCGTCTGGGCGCAGCCGCTGATCGTGCATGACGCGATGCCTGTGAGCATCGTGCTCACGGCGACGGCCGACGACAGGATCGACTACGAAATCGCCAGTGGCGATGACGACAAAGCCTGCGAGCATGCTCGCGGCCAGGCCGCCTACGTGCAGGAATTGCTGCCGGCAACGATCGATATCGCACAATTGCAACGACGCATGGCTCGCGGCAGCTGGAGCGCGACGCAACTGTATGCAGCGCTCGACAGCCTGGGCCTTCGCTACGGCTCGGCACACCGCGCCGTGCGCCAGTTGCAATGCGGCAACGGCGAAGTGCTGGCGCAGTTGGAACTGCCGGACTGCGTGCGTGGGGATGCGCACGCCTATGTGTTGCATCCGAGTCTGCTCGATGCCGCGCTGCAGTCCACGCTGGCGCTGTTCTCAGGTACGACGTCGGCTCGGCTGCCGTTCGCGCTCGACACCTTGCGCGTGTTCGGCAAGGTCGCGCCGTCGATGTGGGCATGGGTACGCTATGCCGCAGACAGCAGCAGCGACGATGCCGTCGCGAAACTCGATATCGATCTGTGCGACGAGCACGGCGCGGTGGCAGTGCAACTGCATGGCTTTTCGACACGCGCATCGAGTGCGCCCGTGGCCGCGGAAATTGCCGCGCAGGGCGTGCTTACCGCCGTGCCGCATTGGCACGCTATTAGCGCACGCTCGTCTGCAACGCGCTGGTCGCAACGGCGGGTAGTGCTGTGCGAAATGCCGCGGATCGGCGTGGCCGAGCTGGAGACATCGCTGCACGGCGCCCGCTGCACCGCCTTTTCTGCCGCCGCGAACGACGATTTGGCACGGCGCTACAGCGCGCACGCGCTGGCCGGTTTCGAGCATGTTCGCGAAGTGCTCGCAGCCCGGCCAGACGGACCGGTGCTGTTGCAGTGGGTCATAGCGGATGAGGCCGAAAACGCGGTGTTTGCCGGTGTATCGGCGCTGTTGAAATCGGCGGCGTTGGAAAACCCAATGTTCCGCGGACAGGTGGTCGTAACGAGTCGCGATATTTCCGCGACGTCGCTGGCGCAGCAGCTGCAACATGCCCAGACGTATCCGCACGAAGCGCTGGTACGTTTTGCGAAGGACGGCTCGCCGCAGGGCGTGCGCTGGCACGAACAGTCTGTTGCAACTGATGCAGCAACGGTATTCAAATCCGACGGCGTCTATTTGATCACCGGTGGTCTCGGCGGTCTCGGCATGGTGTTTGCGCGAGCGATTGCGGCACAGGCGCCCGCTGCTCGTGTCGTCCTCACCGGCCGAAGGCCACTGGATGGTGCGAGTCGCCAACGCCTGGATGCGCTGAATGCGCAATGCGGCGCGCGCGTGCAATATCGCTCGCTGGACCTCGAGAATGCCCAGCAGGTCGAGGCGCTGATCGCAGGCGTGGTCAGCGAGCACGGCGCGCTCGATGGGATTCTGCACAGTGCCGGCATGCTTGCTGACGCTTTCATAGTGCATAAATCCTCCGCCGATTTCAGCGCAGTGCTGTCGCCGAAAGTCGCCGGCACGGTAAATCTCGACCATGCGACGCGCGATCTCGATCTGCAGTTCTTCGCCTTGTTTTCTTCGGTTGCCGGTGCCTTCGGAAACGTCGGCCAGGCCGACTACGCCAGCGCGAATGCCTTCCTCGATGAGTTCGCGCTATACCGCAATCACCTCGTCGGTGCGGGCGAGCGGCGCGGCCTGAGCGTGTCGGTCAACTGGCCGCTGTGGCAGGAAGGCGGCATGCAGTTGCCGACCTCACTGAAGGAACAGATCGCCCAGGCCACTGGCATGCGCACGCTTTCCAGCGCCAACGGACTGCGCGCATTCGCACAAAGTATTGCGCTGGGATGGAGCCGCTGCCTGGTCATGGAGGGTGATCTGACCTTGATGCGCCGTACCGTGCTAGGCAACGGCGAGCCTGCCGCGGCACCGGTCGCGACGTCGGCGCCCGGCCTCACGACGCCATCGATTTCGGGCTTGCCGGCAACTGCTTCGCCAGCCGTCCAGGATCTGGTCGAGGCCGCCCAAGAATACCTCCGCCAGCAGTTCGCAGTGTCGCTGAAGCTGCCACAACATCGAGTCGACGTGCAGACGCCGCTCGAAAACTACGGCATCGATTCCATCCTCGCGATGCGCTTGACGGCACTGCTGGAGCAGACGTTCGGTTCGCTGTCCAAGACCCTGTTCTTCGAATACCAGACCATCGCCGAGCTGGCGAAATACCTTGTAAAGGCGTTTCCGCAGGTCGTCGCGCGGGTTGCCACGACCGCAGCGGGTGCGGCCGCTGTCGATGGCGCAGGCGTGAACACCGTGACGACCCAGCCGGCGCCCTCGAAGTTCGAGCCGCGCCGGTCGTTCGGCGCTGGCGGCCCACCTCGCGATCGCGCCGTCGCCATCGTCGGTCTGGCCGGCAAATATCCGCTCGCCGAGGATGTGGACAGCTTCTGGGACTTGTTGCGCGAAGGCCGCGACTGCATCAGCGAGATTCCCGCTGAGCGCTGGGATCATCGGCTGTATTTCGATCCGGACCGCGACAAACCCGGCAAGAGCTACAGCAAATGGGGCGGTTTCATTTCGGATATCGACAAGTTCGATCCGCTATTTTTCAATATTGCTCCGAAGGAAGCGGAGCTGCTGGATCCACAGGAACGTCTGTTCCTGGAAACCGCTTGGCAGACCATCGAAGATGCCGGCTACAGCAAGCAGAGCCTGGCCGAGGCGCGCGTCGGCGTCTACGTCGGTGTGATGTGGAGCCAGTACGAGCTCTACGGCGTGAACTCGCTGGCCGCCGGCCATGTAGGCGTTCCAAGTTCGTCGCAGGCCTCGATCGCCAACCGCGTGTCGTATTTCTTCAACCTGCACGGGCCGAGCATCGCGATCGACACCATGTGCTCGTCCTCGCTGACGGCGATCCATATGGCGTGCGAGGAAATACGCCGAGGCAACATCGATGGGGCCATTGCCGGCGGTGTCAATGTGTCCGTGCATCCGCACAAGTACCTGACCCTCAGCCAGGGCAAGTTCGCCGCCAGCGACGGCCGATGCCGCAGCTTCGGCGCCGGCGGCGACGGCTACGTACCCGGCGAAGGCGTGGGTGCTGTATTCCTCAAGCCGCTGGAACACGCATTGCGCGACGGCGATCATGTCTACGGCGTGGTGCGTTCCAGCAGCATCAATCACGGCGGCAAGACCAACGGCTACACCGTGCCGAACCCGAACGCGCAGGCCGAGCTGATTCTTGCCGCACTGACCCAGGCGCAGATTTCACCACAGTCGCTGAGCTATATCGAAGCGCACGGCACCGGCACTTCGCTGGGCGACCCCATCGAAATCACCGGCCTTTCCAAGGCCTTTGACGGCCAGGGTGAAGCGCGTCAGTACTGTGCCATTGGTTCGGTTAAATCCAATATCGGACATCTGGAGTCCGCGGCCGGCATCGCAGCGATGACCAAGATGTTGTTGCAGCTCAAGCACGAGCAATTGGTGCCGTCACTTCATGCCGAGCCGGCCAATCCGAATATCGATTTCAGTCAGTCGCCGTTCTATGTGCAGACCACGCTCGGGCCCTGGCACCGTCGGGACGGCCAGCCGCGGCGCGGCGGCATCAGCTCCTTCGGTGCCGGTGGCGCGAATGCGCATGTAATCGTGGAAGAATACCGTGACACGCGCGCGCTCAACAGCGCCCCCAGCAGCACCCACCACGTATTCGTGCTGTCGGCGCGCAGCGCGCGCACCCTGGTCAGGCATGCTCGACGCATGGCCGAATTCCTCGCGCGCAACACGCGGTTGGCGCCCGAGCACGTCGCCTATACGCTGCAGGTAGGCCGCAGTGGCATGAATGCGCGCCTTGCGTGCGTGGCCGCCGATCTGGCCGGATTCGCTGCCGCACTGCAGATCTGGGTCGCCGCGCAGGAAGACGGCAGACCGGTATCTGCCACGCCCGACGAGGGCGACGCGCCCGTCATGCTGTACGGCAAAGCCGACGACGGCGAGCAGGATAGGGCAATGCTCGTCGATGGTGCCGCAGGCCGGACCTTTTTGCGCGAACTTCTGCAGGCCCGCGATCTACGCAAGCTGGCTCACCTGTGGATCATGGGCGCAGAGATCGACTGGTCGCTGCTGCATGCGGGCGCCGCGCCTCGCCGCGTATCGCTGCCGACGTATCCTTTCGAGCGTCAGCGTTACTGGATCGACACAACACCGCTGACCGCTGTGCAACCGACGTCCACCAATGTCGTCGCCGTTGCGAACGCCGCAGCGCGTGCCGTCGTGGAGCGGCCGCAGCGTTTGCATTACGGCGTGAGTTGGCGAACCGCTCCGTTGCTGCCAAACGGTGAGATGTCCCGCGACACCTTGCTGGTGCTGGACAGCACCGATGCGGTATTCCGCGCCCTGGTGGCGCAGCGCAGCGCCGACGCGCCTCTGGTGCGGGTCAAATTCGCCGCTGCGTATCGTGAGCTGGGCCCTGCCGAGTTCGAAATTCGCGCTGATGACGAACAGGATTTCCGCCAGCTGTTCGCCACGTTGCGCAGTCGCGAGCGGCTGCCCGGCGTGATCCTGCATTGCTGCAGCGATCGCGTGACCCTGGATCAATCGCTGCCGAATGCAGCGGTCTTGCGCAGACCGGCGTTTGCGCTGCTGCACGTGGCGAAGGCGCTGATGGGCCTTTCCGCGACCGCGCGCTACATCGTCGTCGCCGACGGCGACGCGCCGCAGCAGCAGGCACTCGCGGCATTCCTCAAAACTCTGGCGCTGGAGCAACCTGCATTCAACGGCAAGGTGGTCAGCATCGACACCGATGCCGGCTTGACCGCGACCGAAGAAGTCGCGATTGCAGTTGCCGAAATGGCCGACGCGAGCGCCGGTGTCGAGGAGATTCGCTATCGCTGCATTGGCTCCGCGACCGAGCGCTGCGTGCGCCGGATCACCAAGCGAACCGCCGCCGATGCGACGCTGGACCGGATGCCGTTGAGGCACGGCGGCGTTTATCTGATCAGCGGTGGTTTGGGGGGGCTTGGCTTGCTGTTCGCCGAATACCTCGCGCAGCACTACGCGGCGCGGCTGGTACTGATCGGCCGTTCGGCACCGGCCTCGGAGCACGAACAACGACTGGCGCGATTGCGCAGGCTGGCGCCCGAAATCATCTATATGCAGGGCGATGTATCGCGCGCCGAGGACAGCGAGCGCGTCGTGCGCGAAATAAAGGCTCGCTACGGCATGCTCAGCGGCGTCTTCCACGCGGCAGGCGTCACGCGCGACGGTTTCGTGCGGAACAAGACCGGAGCAGACATGCGCGCCGTGTTCGATCCAAAGATCGGTGGGGCGATCCAACTCGACCATGCCACACGCAATGAACCACTGGATTTGTTCGTCCTGTTCGCATCAATCGCCGGCGTGAACGGCAATGTCGGCCAAAGCGACTACGCCTACGCCAACCAGTTCCTCGACGCCTTCGCCGAACGGCGCGAACGCCAGCGATCCGGCGGCCTGCGCGCCGGCCGTACTTTGTGCATTGATTGGCCGTTTTGGCGCGACGGCGGCATGCAGCTTTCGCCGGAACATTTGGCACTGCTGCAGAATCGTACCGGACTGTCGCCGTTGCCGACCGACGAAGGCTTGCGTCTGTTCGACGAACTGCTGTGTTCAGACAGTACGCAGGGCATCGCTGTCTACGGTCTCGCTTCGCGCATCGATGCGACGATCAACGGCGTCCGCAAACCAGCCGTGACCGCTCGCGTCGAAGCGAGCGCCGGCACCGGCACGGATCTGCTCGCCCAGACCCTCGCCTATGTGAAGACGCTGATCGGCGAGGAGATCAAACTTGCGCCGGAGCACATCGATCCGCGCGAGCGGCTTGAATCCTTCGGCATGGATTCTATCGCCATCAGCAAGGTCAATGCAGTGCTGGAGCGCGATTTGGGGGAACTGCCCAAGACCTTGCTGTACGAACACGAGACGGTTGCGGAAGTCGCCGCCTTCCTGTCGCGCCATTCGGTCGAGCGCTTGCGCGCGCTTTTCGCTGCAACGAAGGTGCTGGGCGTCGAACCTGTCGGCGCTGCGCCGCTGACGTGGGTCGAGCCGGCGTTTGTCGAGCCAGTGTCGGTCGAGTCAGCGTCTGTCGAGAAGACATGCGTAGAGCCGCCCGTGCTACCAGTGCCCTTGGCTATCGCCAGCGAACCGGCCGAGCCATCGGCGCCGATCACGGTGAAGTCGGCATCGCAGAAGATCGCCATCATCGGCGTACACGGTAACTATCCCCAGTCGCACGATCTGGAGGAGTTCTGGAAGCTACTGCGCGATGGCCTGGACGTGACGGAAACAGTGCCCGCCAGCCGCTGGGACGCCGATGCCTACTACGACGCCGATCCTGCCGAAGCCGGAAACGGCAAGATCTATTGCCGCAGCGGAGGCTTCTTATCGGATGTGGACAAGTTCGATCCGGCGCTATTCAAGATCGAGCGTGAGGAAGCCGAGATCATGGATCCGCAGGAGCGACTGTTCCTGCAATCGGTTTGGACCGCGCTGGAGGACGCCGGGTATACCCGCAACGAACTGCGCGCAAAACATGCCAAAGGCAAGAGCGCCGACGTTGGCGTGTTCGTCGGAGTAACGACCAACTCTTATGCGCAGCTCGCCGAAGACGCGCGGCGCCAGGGCAATATGCTCACGCCCAGTGCGATGCCTTGGTCAATCGCCAATCGCGTGTCGTATTTCTTCGACTTCAAAGGACCGAGTCTGCCGGTGGATACGGCCTGCTCGTCGTCGCTGGTCGCGGTGCACATGGCCTGCGAAAGCTTGCGTCGCGGCGAATGCCAGGTGGCGGTTGCCGGCGGCGTGAACCTCTACCTGCACCCGTCGAAATATCTGTCGCTGTGCCAGCGCGGCATGCTCGCGTCGGGCGGCAAGACGCGCAGCTACGGCGCCGGTGCCGACGGCTTCGTGCCCGGCGAAGGTGTGGGCTGCTTCATCCTCAAGCCGCTGGAGCAGGCGGTGGCGGACAACGATCGCATTCATGCCATCATCGCCGGCAGCGCGTTCGAGCACAGCGGGCGTTCCAACGGCTATTCGGCGCCCAATCCCAATTCACAGGCGGATCTGATCGCACGCACGCTTGCGTCGGCCGAGGTCGAGCCCGAAGCGATAGGTTGCGTCGAAGGCCACGGCACCGGCACGCCCATGGGCGACAGCATCGAAGTGCTGGCGTTGACCCAAGCGTTCCGCCGCGGAACGGCCAAGACCCGCTACTGCTCTCTCGGCAGCGTGAAGGCCAATATCGGTCATTCCGAATCGGCCGCCGGCATCGCGAGCATGACCAAGGCGATGCTGCAGCTCAAGCACGGCCAGTTTGCCCCCAGCCTGCACTCAGCGGAAATCAATCCGGATCTGGATCTGGAGGCATCGCCGTTCTATCTGCAACGTACGCTCACCGCGTGGCCACGGAATGGCAATGCACCAAGGCGTGCTCTGGTGAATTCCTTCGGTGCCGGCGGCGTCAATGCGTGCCTCGTGCTCGAAGAATACGGGGGCGTGGCGCCAGCACCGGCATCGACGAGCGGCCCACAGATATTGGCGCTATCGGCCGCCAGTGAAGACTCGTTGCGAGCCTACGCACAGCGCTACGCGGATTTCCTCGCCACACAGCCGCAGATCGATCTAGCTGCTTTGTGCCACACCGTGCAGGCTGGCCGCGAGGCGATGAAGGAACGTCTTGCCCTGATCGCGACCGAGCCGTCGGAACTCGCGGCCGGCTTGCGCCGCTGGCTTGCTCAGGGCGATGGTGACGGTGTGTATCGCGGCCGCGTCGAAGCACGCCACAGCGCACGCCGCGATGCACCTGCAGACGAGGCAAGCGCCACACCGTTGCAGCGTGCTCAACGTGGTGCGCAGCGTTGGGTCGCGGGCGAGGCTCCGGATTGGCGGGCCCTGCACGAATGCGAGATGCCACGACGCATGGCTGCGCCGACCTATCCTTTCTCGAAGGAGCGCTGCTGGATCGTCGACGACGCGACTTCAGCGCCGCCCGCGGCGATTGAATCCACCACCGTCGAGCGTCTCCACCCTCTAGTCTCATACAACTCGTCGACATTGCGCGACATCAGTTTCGATTCGTGGATTTCGACTGCGATGCTGGCGGAATTCCAGTTGTCGTTGCAGGGCACGCAGGTAGTGCCCGGAGCGGCGATTCTCGAACTGGCCTGTGCCTGTGCCAGCCTCGCGGGAAACCGACGCATTCGAGGTGTCGGCGATATCGTCTGGAGTCAGCCCTTGCGCGTGCATTCGGACGTGCAACTGGTGCGCACGTCCGTCAAGGACATCGGCGATAGCATCGAGTACGTGGTCACGTCGTTCGATAACGGCAGCCAGAAGAGCGTGTATTCGGAAGGTCGGTTGTTGCTGGGTTCGCGCCATGGCGCGGTCGACGAAATTCCGAGGTCGATTGCAGCGCTGAAATCGCAGGGTACGCCAATCGATTCGGCCAGCCACTATGAACGCATGCATGCGCGCGGCATCTGCTGCGGCGAGGGATTGCGCAGCGTGCAGGAAATCTGGTGCGGCGGCAGTAATGCCTTGGCCCGTCTCGCATTGACGCCGGCGGCGGAAAGCGGCGCAGAACGTTTCGTGCTGCATCCGGCCCTGATCGACGGCGCGTTCCAAACCGCGCTTGCGCTGCTCGATGGTCCGTTCGCACGCACGGCTTATCTGCCGTTCGCGCTGGAGGAACTGAGTATCGTTCGCCGCGTCGTGCGGGCTTGTTATGTGCATGCGCAAGTGGTGCCAGTAAGACGCGGCCAGGACGAGTTGCGCGTCTTCGACATTTGCCTGCTCAACGATCAGGGCGAAGTGCTGGTCATGCTCAAGCGACTCACCCTCAAAGCCCTGACCCACGCGCACTCTTCCACATCGTTGACCGAGGCGAGCTCATGAAGTTCGACACTGCTGTTGCGCAATTCCGCGGGCGGCTTTTCGCGGAAAACCCGAATCCATCGCCAGCGACGCGTCGCCCAGGAGATCTAAAGTAATGTGTGGTATTACCGGCTGGTTGAGTTTTTCGAGCGATCTGCGTGAGCGTCGCGATGTGATATCTGCGATGACCCAGACGCTGGCATTGCGCGGTCCTGACGCGAGTGGGATTTGGGTGGATCGGCACATCGGCCTGGGGCATCGGCGTCTCGCGGTGATCGATCTGTCAGGCGGCGTGCAACCGATGATCGAGGCAGACGGCGGGCGCACTGTCGCCTGTCTGAGCTACAACGGCGAGATATACAACTTCGTCGAAGTACGTCGAGAACTCGAGCATCTCGGCCACCGCTTCAGCACTCGCAGCGACACGGAAGTGTTGCTGCGCGGCTATTTGCAGTGGGGCGAGGGCGTAACCGAACGCCTCAACGGCATGTTCGCGTTCGCGATCTGGGACGCACGTAGCGAAGCGTTGGTGCTGGCGCGCGATTTCATGGGGATCAAGCCGCTGTACTACTTCCCAATGGCCGACGGCGTGCTGTTCGGCTCCGAACCGAAGTCCATCCTCGCCCATCCGGACGTTCGCGCATGCGCGAACGGCGACAACCTGCGCGAGATCTTCGTGCTGGCAAAAAATCCCGAACGCACGCCGTACGCGGGCATGCACGAAGTCAGGCCGGGTCAGGTCATCCGCTTCGATCGGCACGGCATGGCAAAACGGCAGTTCTGGAACCTCTCATCGCACGCCCACGAAGACGATCTTCCGCGCACCATCGAGCGCGTCGCCGAGCTGCTGGGCGATTCCGTGCGTCGGCAGATCGTCAGCGACGTGCCGTTGTGCACATTGCTGTCCGGCGGCTTGGATTCATCGGCAATCACCGCGATCGCTCAACGTATTACTTCCGGCCAAGGCAACGTGACGCGTTCGTTCTCCGTCGATTTCACCAGTCATGGCAATGGTTTCGCCGATAGCGGCCCGCATAAATCACATGACACTCCGTTTGTCCGCGATTTTGTCGCCCATACCGGCTGCAATCATACGGAAATCCTGCTGGACAGCCGCGAACTCAACGACGACGCGCTGAACCGCGCAGTGCTGCGCGCCAGCGACCTGCCACTGAATCTCTCCGGCGACATGTGTTCGTCGCTGTATCAACTGTTCCGGGCGATCCGCAACGAATCGACCGTCGCGTTGTCCGGCGAGTCCGCGGATGAAATCTTCGGTGGTTACGCTTGGTTTCACCAACCGCATGTCGTCGATGGAAGGAAGTTCCCCTGGCTGTCTGGTACCGGCACGGTGTTCAACGGCGCGGAAATTCTCAACCGCGAAGTGCGCGAACAGCTCAAGCTGACCGAGTTTCATGACGAGAGCTACGCGCAGGCGATTTCGGAGACACCACGCTTGAACGGTGAGAGCGCCACTGATGCGCGCATGCGCGAGCTAAGCTACCTACACCTGACCCGTTTTCTGCAGTTCATGCTGGATCGAAAGGACCGCATGAGCATGGCGGTAGGCTTGGAAGTGCGCGTGCCGTTCTGCGATCCGCACTTGGTGGACTACGTGTTCAATATTCCCTGGCAGATGAAATCGTTCGACGGCCGCGAGAAGAGCGTGCTGCGCGCCGCAACGCGCGAGCTGCTGCCGACCTCGATCGTGGAACGACAAAAGAGTCCGTATCCATCGACCCAGGATCCCAGCTACGAGTGTGCGCTGCGCGCGCGCGTGTCGGAGCTGGCTCAAGACGCCAGCCACCCGGCAACGCCACTTTTCAGCAAGCGCTATATCGAGCGCCTGCTGGCGCGCCCGGCGAATGCGGACCGATCGCTGCACTACGAGCGTGCCGACCTGGAGCGAGTGCTGTCGGTGAGTGCCTGGATCAAGGAATACGATGTTTCCGTAAGTCTGTGATTGTCCAAAGCGCCAACAACGAACTTGTAGGTATTGGCTGTAGCGACCGCTGATTCATTCCGTCGGCGAACTTTTACTGGAGACGATCTTGACGATAACTTTGCCATTGCGCCTACTCAGAAATCGCCTCGCCGGCAAGCATGGTCTGCATCGGATACTGCAGTCGCAAAAACGCAGAGTGCACTGCCACTCCTTGGGTAGAGCAAGCGGCGAACTTTTTTTTGCACGTGTTGCGAGATAATATGTATTGGCAGATTCGCGATGACCCGGGATTTGCGGCATCCCGCCCCAAACTGGGTCGGAGCCGTGCCGGATTCTTAAAATTCCACCAGCGTTACCCGGACCGCAGCTGTAAAGCCGCGATCCGAGGTCGTGCTGGATTTCATGTACACAGTCGGGGAAGCGCATGCGAGCAGTAGGAATCGAAGCAATGAATGTGTTCGCTGGTACGGCCAGTGTGGATGTCGAGAAGCTCGCGTTGCATCGCGGCCTGGACATGACGCGCTTCTCAAACCTTCTGATGAAGGAGAAGACGGTCGCGCTGCCGTACGAAGATCCGATCACCTTCGGCGTGAATGCAGCCAAGCCTTTAATCGATGCACTGAGTGCGGAGGAGAAGGATCGCATCGAAGTGGTCATCAGCTGCACCGAATCGGCATTCGATTTCGGTAAATCGATGAGCACGTATTTTCACAGTCTGCTGGACCTCAACCGCAACTGCCGGTTGTTCGAACTGAAAAATGCGTGCTATTCCGGCATCGCTGGCCTGCAGACGGCGATCAACTTCATTCTCTCGGGCGTATCGCCCGGTGCGAAGGTGCTGCTGATCGCAACCGATATCTCGCGTTTCATGGTAGAGGAGGGCGGCGAGGGCTTGACCGAAGACTGGTCGTTCTTCGAACCCAGCAGCGGCGCCGGCGCCGTCGCCGCGCTGATCAGCGAAATTCCGCACATATTTCAGGTCGATGTCGGCGCCAGCGGTTACTATGGCTACGAAGTCATGGACACTTGCCGTCCGGCGCCTGACAAGGAGGCAGGCGACGCCGACTTGTCGCTTCTGTCGTATCTGGACTGCTGCGAAAAGGCTTTCCTCGAATACCAGAAGCGCGTCGAAGGAGCGGATCTTTCCGCCACGTTCGGCTACCTCGCCATGCACACCCCGTTTGGCGGCATGGTCAAAGGCGCGCACCGCAATATCATGCGTAAGATTGCCAAGGCGCGGCCGAAAGAGATCGAGGCCGACTTTGATCGACGCGTGCAGCCCAGCCTCAACTACTGTCAACGTGTTGGTAACATCATGGGCGCAAGTACGTTGATGGCGATCGCGAGCGCGATCGACCACGGCGATTTCGCTACTTCCCAGCGCATCGGCTGCTTCTCATATGGTTCGGGCTGCTGCTCGGAATTTTTCAGCGGCGTCGCCGGTCAGGAGGGGCAGTCGCGACTGCGTGCGCAGAACATCAAGGAACACCTCGATCGGCGCTACGAGCTGACAATGGAAGAATACGACGAGCTGCTGGTGACCAACAACGAAATCAAATTCGGCACGCGCAACGTCGTGTTGAATGCGGAGTTTATTGGCCAGGCCCGCACTACCCACGGCAAGCCGACGCTGTTCTTGAGAGAGATCAAGGAATTCCATCGGCAATACGACTGGGTCAGCTGACCCGCTCGGTCATCGGCGGCATCCGCAACGGCGAGTCCGTCGGCGACATTTAAAAAAGGAATGATTGTGAGCAAAGAAGAAATTTTCGCATTGATCACTCAGTACGCCGGCGAAGTCATTCCGGGTCTGGAGCAGCATGAATTCCAGTGGACTGATTCATTGCGAGCGCTGGGCGCAAACTCGATTGATCGCTCCGAAATCGTGATGATGACCCTGGAAGCGATGAAGCTCGATATTCCGTTGGCTGAAACCATCCGCGCCGAGAACATCGGTGATCTAGCGGCGCTGCTGTACAGTAAGCGCGTCGCGCTGCAGGCCTGATCCCGATGGCCATCCGGATGACCCGGAGTTCGGGCGGCGCCGCGGTCGGCGACGAGTAATTTTACGCATCCATTTCAATTGCCGACGCGCGTCAGCACCGCGCAGTGCTCATCGAGGAGTAGGTCATGAAGGCATACATGTTTCCGGGCCAGGGCTCGCAGGTACGCGGCATGGGTGCAGCGCTATTCGACGAGTTCGCCGAAATAACCGCTCAGGCGGATGCGATCCTGGGCTATTCGATCAAAGAACTGTGCCTCGAGGATCCACGCAAGGAACTGGACAACACGCGCTTCACCCAACCGGCATTGTATGTCGTCAACGCGCTGTCATATTTCAAGCGCCTGAAGGACTCGGACGCACAACCGGACTATTTGGTCGGACACAGCCTGGGTGAATTCAATGCGCTGCTGGCGGCGCAATGTTTCAGCTTCGAGGTCGGGCTGAAGCTGGTGCAGATGCGCGGCCAGCTCATGAGTCAAGTGTCTGGAGGCGGGATGGCGGCTGTATTGAATTCCACGCCGGAACAGATCGACGCGGTGCTGAAGGAAAACGGTCTGGAGAACGTCGAACTCGCAAATTTCAACACGCCGACCCAGGTGGTGATTTCCGGCTTGAAGGAAGAGGTAGCTGCTGCCCAAGCGCTGCTTCAGAAAGGCCGTGTGCTGTTTTTTCCGCTCAATACCAGCGGCGCATTCCATACGCGCTTCCTCGGCGAAGCACAGCAGGAATTCAGGGCGTTCTTGCACACCTTCGAGTTGCAGGCGCCGAAGATTCCTGTGATTTCAAACGTCACCGCTCGGCCCTACGACAGCCATGCGGTAGTGGAGACTTTGGCGCGACAGATTGCCAGTCCGGTGAGGTGGTCCGATAGTGTGCAGTATCTTATGGGCCTAGCCAGCATCGATGATTCCATGCAATTCGAGGAAGTCGGCCACGGCGACGTACTGACGCGTCTGGTCAAATCTATTCGCGACTATGTCGTCAAGAATCCGCCCGCCGCGCAGACAACAAGTGCAGTAAAGCCCGCCGTAAAAAGTCCTGCCGTCAGCGCCGAGCCGATTGCCGACGCGGTCAGTGCAGAGCAAAAAGTCTCTGCCTGGAATCTGCGTTACGCGGTCGGCACCAAAGTACGCTCGAGATTGATGGACAATATCGACCTCGAGACGCGTACCGAAGCTCTGGTGATGTTCGGTTTCCGACCGGCAGTTTATTTGAAAGGCTACAACGGCTACTTCGATATCGACGAGATAGTGCCGGCTTGATTGCGGCGCCAGCAGAACATGACCGGTGAGCACGCCGTCGCGCGCCGGTCGCACCAGACCGACGGCATGACTACCGACTAATTCCGGGGGAATACAATGGCAGGCGTTTCGTCTATGGGTGCGGCACCGACACCGACGCGTAAGAAAGGGCGAATTAAGCGATTCCTGTTGCGCAGTCTGCTCCTACTTGTCGCCGCGGCCGTACTCGGACACTTCGTCTACAAGTACTCTGGTTCCGACGAGTGGCACGCACTGCCCGAAAAGGACGGCGTGAAGGTGTTCTGGCAGAAGATGCCCGGCACGACGATCGTGAAGTACAAGGGCGTCACGCGCTTCCGCTCGTCGCTGACCAGCATCACGCGATTCATGCAGGACCCGACCACGTGCGATGACGTCGGCTGTTCGGATTACGTCGTGCTAGACAACGTCAGCCCGCAAGTCCAGTACATGTCCTTTGTGTACAACTACAAACCGTTTTCCAAACGCCAGTTCGTGGTAAAGGTCGAAGTGTTACAGGACCCCAACTCAAAGGAAGTCACGGTTCACTACGCCAGTGATCCGAACCGAATTCCAGCGAATGACTGCTGCGTCCGTGTGCCGCACATGAACAATACCTGGACCTTCAAACCTGCCGGGAACGGCGAGCTCGACGTCGAGTACATAGTCGACATGTACGAGGGCGGCATGATTCCTTATTTCGTCTACAGCGCCATTCACGAAAAGACCGAATATATCGCGCTGCGCAACATCAGCAACTTTGTCGTCAGCGACAAGTACAAAGAGAAATACGGGGACGCTTCCTTCCGGCTTCCCTATATCACGGAAGCGGACGCGCACTGATTTCGCTGGGGCTGCATTCCGGCTCCGGACGCATCACGGCGTTGAAAATATCCAAGCCAGGCCGCGCCAGCCATTTATCTGCTGGCGCGGCTAGTCATGTCAGGCCACTTCCACCTGTTCCACGGTCGGAGCCTGCGTTGCTCCGGGCTGCTGCGGCACAGAATCGAGGCTTACTTTTTCCATCAGCTCGATGACGCTGGCGCGCACCTGCGCGGAGGTATCGCCGCGAAATGAATATTTCAGCGACATTCGTTCGCGCAACTCATATTTGTGGCCCAGGCGGGGATGCCACATCGAATAGGCGCAGTTGTCGTCGCTGAGAGGTTCGTAGTGGATGCCGGTGAAAATGCCCGGCACGTGCTCCACGCTGTTGATCATCAACCAGCCGCCTACCGTGTTCTCGCGCACCTTGCGCAACTTCGGCGACTGACCGAGCTGCGAGGCGATATGGAATTCCAGCAGATCGAAGTTGTACACGTCGGTGAAATTGCGGTACACCTCGCCGCCGCCAACGCGGCCGCCGATTTCGAGGAACACCAGTTCGTCTTGCGGCGTACGGATGATTTCCAGGTGATAGACGCCTTCGCGCAGCGGCAGTGCGGCGATGATCTCGTGGGTGAATTCGACGAGACGCTGCTTGAGCACCGGGTCGTCAACGCCGACCGACCCCACCGGCATACCCAATACGTAGTGGTCGAAACAGGTATTGATGTAGGCATGCGGAATCGATACGACGCCTTCCGCATTGTAGGCGCCGTCAACGTGGAAAATCTCGCCTTCGACGAATTCCTCCAGCATTGCGCCTTGCGCAAGTTCGTGGCGATGCGCTTCGTAAGCGGCGCGAGTATGGCAAAGATAGACGCCGCCGGACGCCGTGCCGTCGGCGCACTTGATCACGCAGGGAATAAACGGCTCGGCTTCAAGCGTAGCCTGATCGAGATCGCGGATCACGCGCACGCCGCGCGGTGCCAACCATTCCTTCATGGTGCGCTTGCTGCGGAAGGCGTCGACTTCGGCCGGACTCGGCCCGGGAATATTGAATGCCTGGCGGATGTAGGCGGCCGGCAGCACGGTACGTTCGTCGACGGCGACGACGCGCTCGAACGGGAATTGCTGATACACGCCCTGGAGCAACTGCATCAGTTCGCGCGGGTCTTCGCTGGTCGGCAGGGTAAGTCCGGCAATCTCGCCAGCGGCGAGATAGTTCTTCACGTACTTCAGGCCGCTGGGATTGCAGACATACCAGATTTCGTGTTCCTCATTATTGAGGTACAGGCGATTGGACGGCCAATCGGCCCAAATATTCAGGAAAAGTATCTTCACGAAGCGGTTCCCTATTCGTGGGTAGCTGAAGGATGTGCGCCGAGGTGCTCGCTCAGCCACCTCGTCGACATGCGGCGTCTATAGCGTCTTTTTGAAGCTCTGATTGTGACCTCCATTCCAACCGCTTTCCAGTGTTTGATAGCAAAATTAAGTCGACGCAGAACAAGTAGTCATGATCAACCAGCCTTGGGAGCCAATCCGTTTTGCGTCCTGATTCCGCGGTTCAATCATGGTTTTCCACTTTTTAGTGTTACGATTTACGCGCTTTGTGCGCGTTGTTGGCCCTCACGGGGCTTTCATGCGGCGTCTCGGGTGCGCGACAAATATGGATTCGCCGAACCGAAGGCCAAGAAGCTGCGGTTGGCGTTCTTGTCCACCCTCGGTAACGCACTTTGGTCAAGCCGCACAGCCGCTTCCCGACCGCGAAGACGTGAGGCGTGACTTGTTGCGATTACGCGAACGCTCGGCCTCATCGACTTCGCGTCGCTTGCGTATACGCTGGTTGGCGAAGTCCTTCGCGTGCGGATTGTCCGCGTTCTTCGTCGAGCTCGGCGCGCCGATGATCGTGGCGTCCACGATAGTGCCGGTGCCGACCTTCAGTCCTCGATCTCGATCTTGCAGCGTCTGATTGAACCGGCTGAACAATTGCGCGCCCAGTTCGTGCTTCTGCAACAGGCGACGAAACTTCAGTAACGTGGTGCCATCCGGCACCCGTTCGCGCCCCAAATCAATTCCCACGAATCGGCGCAGCGCTGTGCTGTCCAGCAGCGATTCCTCGCAGGCTTCGTCTGCCAGGTTTGAGCAGTGCCGCACGAAGTAAATCCGCTGCACCCGTTCCAGACCCACCGCCGGGCGACCCTTGCCCGACGCACAATTCGGCTCGATCACGGCACACAGATCGGACCAGGGCACTAGTTGCTCCATCGTCGACAGAACCACATCACGACGCGTCGATCGGCGATGCTGCTCGAAACCCTCGCCTTGATCCGCCGCTATCGTCAGGGTCTGCTGTTTCATCGTCGCGATTCCACCTGAATGTCTGTGCGACGGAATTCTCGCAAATTGTGGGGGACTTTTTCAGCGTTGCCTTAAACTGTATATTCACGGGCAGCACGCATGCCGCGCGCTGTGGTCGCCGGATGCCCACAAGCATCGCCAAGTGCGCTGTCAGCGCCTTGGTTGTAAGTTTATAGGCTGGTTCGTCGTTTCACCTTTGTAGAGCCCGTCGGCGCGTGTTGCGTCAGGCTGTCGCACAAAGGTGTGACGGTTTCTATCGCCATACTTCGTATTGAATCGAGGTATTTGCGGTGTCACGCGCAGTTTTTTCGAGGATTGATTGATCCTATAGTCTTATTTCGGCGGGATGCGAAGGTCGTTCGAGGGATTCGGTAGTCACTGGAGGACAACGTGGAAGAGGTCTGGGAGTTGCTAAGCGAGTTGGCCAGCAAAGACGTCAAGCTCTGCGTCGAGGAAAGCAAGTTGAGCTGCTATGCGCCGAAAGGTTTGTTGACCGCCGAACTCACCAACAACATCGCCCGGTTGAAGCCGGCGATCATGGAGATTCTGAGAAGCGGCGATGGCGCCGCAGTCGTCGACGGCGCCGGCCGCGAAACTGGCGCGTTTCCGTTGTCGGTCGGCGAGAATTCGCATTACATCCTGCAGAAGCTCAATCCGGGACGCAGTCACGCTGTGCCGATCTGCATCAAGATCGGGACCGCAATCGACGCCAATCGGCTGGCCGAGGCCTGGGATCGCGTCATCGACCGCTTTCCGATTCTGAAAACCCGCATCGTCGAGCACGAGGGCGCACCGTTGCATCATTTGGACGAGCGTTGCCGCTCGACGATCCGGCACGAGACGCTGCCTCTCCAAACTGAAGCGGAGCTCATCGCGCATTTCCAGGGTAAGGTGCTGGAGCCGTTCGATCTCCACCAGGGACCGTTAGCGAGGATCACGTTGTTCAATTGGGCAGGCGACCAGACCGGCCTGTTCATCCTTATCCATCACATCATCTTCGACGGCTTCTCCACCGGCATCCTGCTGCGCGCGCTGTTCGGCGCGTATCGTGATCTTGCCCACGGCGTTTCGAAGCCAGCGATGCGGGTCGCATCCGGCTTCGAACCGTTTGTCGCGTGGGAAGCGCACATGCTGACCTCGACCAAGGGCACGCAACATTCGGATTTCTGGAAAGAACAACTGCGCGGCGAACTGCCGAGCTTCAGGCTGCTGCCCGATGCGCCACAGCCGTTGCCTGCGGACTACAAACCGGAAATCGTCATCGACGTGCTGCCGAAGTCGACCAGTCAATGGGTGCGCGACTTCGCCAAAGCGCATTCATTGCAGCATTCGGCCTTGTTCCTAGCTGCATTTCAGTTGCTGCTGTACAAATATTCAAACCAGAACGATATCGTCGTCGTAATGCCGGTAATCGTGCGGCCGACCAAGCCGTTCACCGAAGAAATCGGCTATTTCTTCAACATCGTGCCGATCCGTGCGAAGTTCGAGGAGCCCCAGTTGCTGACGGATTTCCTGCGCAAGACGCAGATGACAATGCTCAACGCGGTATTCCACTCCGGCTACCCGTTCCCGCTGATGATGAATCGGCAGAAGGTCGAAGGGAACACGGAATTCAAGGTCTACTACGCGTACCAGGAATTCGCCAACTTGGACGACAGCGAATTCCTGTCCATGCGCGAGGAATTCGCGCTTGCGCGAGTGGAAGGTTTCCGTCAAGAGGCCGAAGGCGACTTCGATCTCGCGTTCGAAGTGTTCGATGACGGCGACGAATTCCGCATTCACTTGCAGAGCAATCCCGAGCTGTACCCAAACGAGACGATCCGTGCGCTACTGGGTCACTTCTGCGTGTTGCTGGAGGAAATCGGCAAGGACCCCAAACGCCTGATCGGTCAGTACTCGATCGCCACCGATACGGACCGCCGGCGCTTGCGCGAGTGGAACGCCACGGATGCCGAGTTTCCGCGCGATCGCTGCATCCACGATTTCTTTCTCGAGCAAGTCGCAGCTGGCCCGGACAGGCCGGCAACGTCCTGCGACAAGCGCCGTCTGAGCTACGCCGAACTCGAATGCGAAACCGGCTTGCTCGCGCTGCACCTCCAATCTCTGGGTATAAGGCCTGACGCGATCGTCGCGCTGTGCGTAGAGCGCTCTGTGGACATGATGATCGGGATCATGGGCATAGTCCGTGCCGGCGGCGCCTACATGCCCATCGATCCGGAATATCCGGACGATCGAGTGAGCTACATGCTGGAAGACTCTGCTACGCGAGTGGTGCTGACCGAGGCGAAGTTCCGCGATCGAATGATTGCACTGGCGGGGAATGGCATCACCGTCATCGATCTCGACGAGCAATGGCCGAAGTTGCGCGGCGAAGCCGTCGCGCGCATGGAGCGCGGCGAACAATTGCGCTGCGAGGTGCGGGCGAACAATGTCGCCTACGTTATCTATACCTCGGGATCCACGGGCAAACCCAAGGGCGTGCTGGTCGAACATCGTGCGCTGGTCAATCGCATACACTGGATGCAGAAGAAATACAGCCTACGCAGCAGCGACGTCGTGGTTCAGAAGACGCCATACTGTTTCGACGTCTCGGTGTGGGAATTCTTCTGGCCGCCGATGACCGGCGCTTCGCTGACGTTCGCGGTGCCGAATGGCCATTCCGATGTGCAATATCTTGAGGGCCTGATCAAACAGGCAAGCGTCACGACCTTGCATTATGTGCCGTCGATGCTGCATGCCTTTCTCGACAACGCGAAGGGCCAGTGTCCTGGCGTGCGGCTTATTTTCTGCAGCGGCGAAGCGCTGGACCGCACGTCGGTCGACCGCTATCGCGCCGTTTTCCCAAATGCCGAGCTGCACAATCTTTACGGCCCCACCGAAGCGGCGATCGACGTTACTTTCTACGATTGCACGCGCATCGAGTACCCTTTCGTGCCGATCGGCGCGCCGATCGACAACACGCAGATCCACATTGTCGACGAGGCGAACAATCCGCAACCAGTTGGCGTACCAGGCGAGCTGCATATCGCCGGGGTGAACCTCGCGCGCGGCTATTTGAATCGTACGGAGCTCACGCAGGAACGCTTCATCGCCAATCCGTTCAAGCCGGGTACGCGCATGTACAAGACCGGAGACCTCGCGCGTTGGCTGGAAGACGGCAGTATCCAGTATCTGGGACGCATCGATGCACAGGTCAAAATCGGCGGCGTGCGCATCGAGACCGGCGAAATCGAAGCGCATCTGAATCGCCACGCGGCGATCAGCGAAAGTGTCGTGACCGCACGCGGCCCCGATGGTTACAAGCAGTTGATCGCGTTTTACCGCAGCCTCGATTCGGCCCGAGATGAACTCGTCAGACCGACGCATGCCGATCTGCGCGCGCATCTGCTGAAGACCTTGCCCGAATACATGATTCCAGCGGCATTCGTCAGCGTCGCGTCAATTCCTGTGACGTCCAACGGCAAGGCCGATCGGCGTGCGCTGGAGCGCATCGACGTCGGCTTGGAATCCAGCCAGGAATACGTCGCGCCGTGCAATGACACGGAACGCGCGCTAGTCGAGATCTGGGCGCAAGTTTTCAAGGGAAAAGGGTTCGTGTTGGAGCAGGCGTTGATAGGCGTCAACGATAACTTTTTTGAACTAGGCGGCAATTCGCTGCTCGCAACCCAGTTGCTGTACAGAATTCGCACACAGCTCGGTGTAGAACTTCCAGTGCGTGCGCTGTTCGACCGGGTGACGATCGGCCAGCTCGCCGAACTCATCGCAAGCTTGCGCAATGATGCGGGAACGCGTGCCGAGTCGAGTGTCGTGGTGACGATCCAGGCGGGTACGGATCTCGCTCCGCTGTTTGCGCTGCCTGGCGTCGGCGGCAGCGTATTGACGTTCCGTGAACTGAGCCGCGCGCTCGGCACGCGCCAACCGTTCCATGCATTGCAGGCGATAGGACTCGATGGCAACAGTTCACCGCCGGCCAGCGTGGAGGCGACCGCCGCCGCTAACATCGCGCAGATCCGCGCGGTGCAATCCTGCGGTCCCTATCGTTTTGTCGGGCATTCCTATGGCGGCGTCGTTGCGTACGACATGGCGCGGCAGTTGCTGGAGCAGGGCGAGACGGTGGACTACTTGGCCCTGCTCGACGCGGCCACGCCGGCAGTGCTGTATGCCCAGCATGCAGCGGACGAGTTCGAAGATATGCGCCAGTTGTGCGCAGAAATGGCGGAACAGGGTGGCAAGCGGTTTGCGCTCAGCGCAGCGCAGCTGCGCGCGATGCCGGCGGCACAGTTGATCACTGTGCTCGGCAATCACGGTATCGCGGTGGACCGCAAACAATACGAAACTCTGTATGGCGTAATCCAGGCCGGCCGCCGTTGCTATCAGGCTTATCAGCCACGCGCGTTACCGCGAGAAATCAACGTGCTGCTGTTTCGTGCGACACAGCAGTTGGCAGGTGCGGAAGAATGGCCGGAAGACTATGGCTGGAACGCAGTGCTCAAGCGCCCGCCGCAGATCCACGACGTCGATGCCGACCACTATTCGCTACTGCGTGGTGCGGCGGTGCAATCCCTGACTGCCGCGCTGATGTCAGCTGTTGCTCCTGCGGCGGCGCTGATGCCGTGACGATTTGCGCCCGCCGATCGGCTGCGGCCGGTTGGTCCGGCATCGATCCATTTTCGGGACTCGCTCGTCCCAATTTTGGGACGGAGAGTTGACGCCTATTTTATACATATATGTTTTTTAATGGAAATAAAAGCTGGCACATGAATTGCTAATTGGAGCATATGGACTATGCTCGCGCCAAGCCAAAAACGTTCCTGAAAAAGCCTGCGGTCATCATTGCCGTCGCCGTCTGCGCGCTGCTCGGCGGCGGCATTACACTGGGGCGCATCGATTTCAGCACCCCGCGCGTGGAGCGCAGCAAGGTCACCATCGATACGGTCAAGCGCGGCACCCTGGAGATCAAGGTGCATGCGAACGGTCAACTCGTACCGAGAAGCGTCGAATACATAGCGTCGCAGGTCACCGGCCGCGTCGCCAAGGCAGCGGTCAGGCCCGGCGACATCGTCAAGACCGGCGACGTACTGGTGGAGTTGAGCAATCCGCAACTGGTCGCCAGCGCCGATGAAGCGAAGTCCGCTTGGGAAGGTTCCGAAAACGAGGCCAAGGCGTCCCAGGCAGAACAACGCGCGAACCTGCTGAATCAGGAATCGGCGTTGGTCCGGGTCAAGTTCGACATGCAGAAGGCGCAGGCGCGTTTTGCTGCGGAAACGAAACTGAAGGGCCGCGGTATCGTGTCAGAGATCGACTACGACAACAGCAAGCTGACCGTTGCCCAGACCAGCGAGCAGTACAGGCTGGAACAGAGCCGCTTCAATGCGATACGCGACAACATGAAGGTGCAGCTCGACGTCAGGCAGTCGCGCGTCGACGAGCTGGCCAGGGCGCTCGATCGCGCCCGCGACCAGGTCGGAAATCTGCGTGTCATCGCCGGAATCGACGGCGTGGTCCAGGACATCTCGGTCGATGTAGGCCAGCAGTTGCAGCCCGGTGCGCCGATAGGCCGCATCGCACGGCCCGATCAACTCTACGCTGAACTGCGTGTGCCGGCGCGCGAAGCAACCGAAGTAGAACTCGGCCAAAATGTCGTAGTCGACACGCGCAACGGCACGATAGACGGCAGGGTCACCCGTATCGATCCCGCTGTCACCAATGGCACCGTGATCGTTGACGTGGATCTGAAGGGCAAGATTCCCGCAGGCGCGCGGCCGCAGCTGCCGGTGGAAGGCGTGGTGTTTCTCACCCAGTTGCCCGACACCTTGTACGTGGGCCGCCCCGCATACGTGAAATCCAATGCATCGATTGCCGTGTACAAACTGGATCCCGGCGGCGCCTACGCGACGCGCGTGCCTATCCAGGCTGGCAAGGTCTCGCTCGATTTTCTGCAGATAATCACGGGGCTGGAGGCCGGTGATCACATCATCACCTCCGAAACGGGTGAGTGGCAGGGCAAGACTCGGATTCTGCTCAATTGAGTGCAAGGGTAACGCGCGGTGCGCGACCCGCAGCCACCGAGCAACAATACATTTGGCTTTTTCCATCTTTTCTTCATCCAATCCAAGAGCGAGCTAGCCAATGCTGACGAACCTGTGGTTCGACCTGAGATATGCCTTGCGCCTATGGCGCAGGACGATGACTCATTCGCTGCTGTCCGCGCTTGTGGTTGCGCTCAGCGTCGGTCTCGCGTTGTTCGTCTTCGTGATGGACTATTCGATCGCGTTCAAACCATTGCCGTTCAGCGACGCCGGCAATTGGCTTAGCGTGCAGATCGCGCCTAAGGCGACCGAACGTGCGCGCCCGCGTCTTGACGCATACACCTACCAGGAACTGCTCAGTCGCCGCCGCGCGGTCAACCACATCGGTGCTTTCGCGAGCCGCGAAGCGATACTCAGCGAGGGGGAGGAGAGCAACACATTGCGAGCCGCAGTGATCAGCCCAACCCTGTTTACGGCCATGGCGGTGCCGCCTCAGTTGGGCCGCCTTTTCAACGCCACCGACGGTCAGAGCGGCTCGGCGCCGGTCGTGATTCTGAGTCACGAGGCTTGGCAGAAATACTTCGCCGCCGATGCGTCGATCATCGGCAGGCAGGTGCGCATCGACGCCCAGCCAATGCAGGTCGTAGCGGTGATGCCAAAAGATTTTTACGCGTTCCAGGATTTTGAAATATGGTTTCCGCTGTCCTCGCAACCAATCACCGCCCCGGCCGATTCGACCCTGAGTCTCGCGGTTTTCGTGCGCCTGGATGCCGGCCAGAACGCCGACACCGTCATGAACGAACTGCAACCGGTGGTCGAAGAGGTCAACCAGCGCTATCCGGAGACGTTCGATGCGAAGCGGCAAGTGGAATTGTTCCCGGCATACCGCATCTACAGCCACGCCAACATGCCGGTGATCTTCGTTTCGGGCTTTATCGCGATTGCGGTGCTGCTGCTGGGATCGGTGAATATCAGCATGATTTTCTATGCGCGCTTGTTGGAGCGCAGCCGCGAACTGGCGTTGCGTTCGGCGTTGGGCTCATCGCGCGGACGCCTGTTGCGCCAGTGCCTGCTGGAATCGATGCTCATCATCGCGCTGGGATTGGTGGTCGGTATCGGGTTGGCGATGATCGGCATACGTTGGGGCCAGAGCATTCGTGATTTCCCCTCCCAGGTACTGGCTTCCGGTTTCCCGCCGGACTACCCGGAGATGCGCATCGTCGATTTGCTCGCGGCGATTCTCGCCGCCGCCGTGATATGGCTCGCCAGCACGTTGATCCCCGCTCTTCGGATTGCACGGCAGGATGCGGCACAGGTGATCGCCAGTGGCGGCACCGGCGTCTCCAAGAGCCCGGGCGGCTCCAAGAGTGCAATGACACTCGTCGGCGTGCAGGTGATCATTTCCTGCATGCTTCTGGTGGTTTGCGCAAGTCTGGTGGTTGCAGTCGGCGACGAGGCAGGCAAACCCAAGGGCGTCGCCACGGCCGGCATGTACGTGTCGAGCGAGCCCACCGCGTTGAGCGATAAATATGCCGACGTGGCGGCCCGGACCAACTACTGGAATGAATTGTCCAGCGCGATCGGCAGCCGCCTGCCGGGCTCTAATACGGCGTTTGCGACCGCTGTGCCGACGCGCCCGATTGAAGAGCCGGTGGTGATCGAGAACCGCGAAGTGGCCACGAACGAAGGCACGCTGACGTTGCCCGTCACTGCGGTGTCGGACAACTATTTCGACGTGCTCGGTATCACCTCGCGCACGGGCCGCCTTTTCGACAGTACCGACTCGGCGACCTCTCTGAACGTCGCGGTGGTGGACGAACGTACGGCCAAGCAGTATTGGGCCGATCAAGATCCTCTCGGTAAACGAATCCAGGTTGACCCAGCCCACAACGGCCCCTGGTTGACCATCGTCGGCGTCGTCTCGCACGTGGCCGGACAGCCATATAGCGGCGATACCGGCGTGATCTATCGCTCGACGCGCCAAGCCTCGCCGGCGTCGTTCCACGTCATCGTGAAGGCGCCGGCCGCCGCGAACAACGTCGCCAGCTCGATCCGCGAAGCTGCGTTCACGATCGATCGCGATCTGCCGCTGCACAACCTGCAGAAACTCGACGATCTGCTGGCCGCGCTGGACATCGGCTTCGCGTCGATCATTCCAGTATTCAGCGTCATTGTCGGCATCACGGTGCTGCTGGCCGCCAGCGGCCTGTTCGGACTGATCAGCCGTTCCGTCGCCCAGCGCACTCAGGAAATCGGCGTACGCCGTGCTCTGGGCAGCAGCAAAGCGCGCATAACCGCGATCTTCGTGCGCCAAGGCGCCATCTATCTGTCGATTGCCCTGGTCGGCGGCTGTTTGGGCGTAGTGATGACGAATCTGCTGGCTTCCGTAATTCCAAATGCACTGAGCCGGATTGCATCGGTGATTGTAGGGGTTCTGGTGATCATGTTCGTGGTGATCTTTTCCGCCTCCTATCTCCCCACGCGAAAGGCGGTGAAGCTCGAACCGGGCGAAGCATTGCGCTACGAGTAAGGGAATCTTGGACGCCTCGACGGCAGCGGTATGGCGGCGGCGTATTCGATGCAATCCAGCGTGAAACACAACACACCGCCGCGCAGACACGCCGGTGCACAGGAGATCGTCATGAGCGAGAAACACCTGATCGAATTGCAGGCCGTCAAGAAAATCTTTTACACGGACGACCTGGAAACTTGGGCGCTGAACAACATTCATCTCGCGATCGACGCGGGCGAATACGTATCGATCAGTGGGCCGTCCGGCTGCGGCAAATCGACACTGTTGTCGGTGATGGGATTGCTCAGCTCATTCACCGAAGGCAAGTACCTGCTCAATGGCGCCGAAGTTTCCAGCCTCGGCGAAGCTGAGCAGGCGCGCGTGCGCAATCAGGAAATCGGCTTCATCTTCCAGGCCTTCAATCTGATCGGCGCGATGAGCGTGTTCGAGAACGTTGAGCTGCCGCTAACCTTCCGCAGCAATCTGAGCCGTAAACAGCGTCGCGATATGGTCGTGGAAGCGCTCGATCAGGTCGAGATGGGCCATCGCCAGAAGCATCATCCGGCTGAGCTGTCCGGCGGTCAGCAGCAGCGAGTCGCCATCGCGCGCGCGCTGGTCGGCAAGCCGAAGGTGCTGCTGGCCGACGAACCGACTGGAAACCTGGATTCGAAGAACGCCCAGATGGTGATGGACCAGCTCGCGGCGCTGCATCAAAAGGGCAGCACGATCGTGATAGTGACGCACGATCCTCGTTCCGCAGAGCAGGCGCAGCGTCAGGTGTCTCTGTTCGACGGCAAGCTTGTCGATGATCGAACTGTATCGCGGGATGCACGCATGGCCGCCCACGGCTAATGCTCTGACAAATCCGCACGCACCGCCGGCTCGATCCAGTCGGGCGTGATGGACATGCTGCTCGCTGCAAGGTCGGCGAGCGAATCAGCAGATGGGGCGTGAGTGGCGACTGTAATCGAATTGTTGCGGGCGCTCGTCAACCAGCGGATACGGCTAGCGGTCGAAGCCGGTCAACTGAGCTGCTACGTGCACAAAGGTGCACTGACTGCGGAACTCAAGGCCGCGATCGCGCAGCACAAGAGCGAACTCGTCGCGCTGTTGCAGGCGCGCCAACAGGCCGACGCGCCGGCGCCTGCACCGTGGAACGACGCCGACGGGACACAGGTGTTCGCCTTGTCGGTGGGCGCGCGCGCGTTGTATCTGCTGCAGCGGCTGGATCCCGCGTCCAGTGCGTACAACATTCCCCTATGCCTGAGATTCAACGGCGCCGTCGATGTGTCCGTGCTCCAGCGCGCGTGGGCCAGCGTACTCGACCACTATCCGATATTGACCACGCACGTCATCGACGAAGACGGCGTTGCACATCTGCGCAGCGACGCGCGCTCCCGCAGCGACGTGCAGTGCAGCGAGGTCGCGCCTGCCGACGAAGCGCAGCTGCTGCCGTTCCTGCGGAGACAGGCTTGCGTGCCGTTCGAACTGCAATGCGGTCCGCTAATTCGCATCGCGTTGTTTCGCCAGGACGAGCAGCGTTCAGCGCTTCTGATCACGGTCCATCACCTGATTTTTGACGGCAGTTCCGCCGTAGTGCTGCTCAAAACGCTGCTGGCGAACTACCGACGTCTGCTCGATGGGCGGACGTTGGCAAGCGTCGCCGCTTCCTCGGGTTATAGGAATTTCGTTGCCGCGGAAACCGCGCTGCTGGCTTCGCCCGAAGGCGCCAAGCACGCGGCATACTGGCAGCGCCAGCTCGGCGCCATTCCCTCGGCATTCGAACTGGTGCCGAAGCTGCCGCTGCCCACCGATACGGCCAGCCACCAGGGCTCCACGCTGACTGAAACCTTGCCGGAGGACCTCTCGATCTGGCTGCGTCGCGCCGCGCGCGAACACCGCGCAACGCCTTCGGCCATCCTGTTGTCGGCTTACGCCGTGCTTTTGCACCGATACAGCGGCGAGGAACACCTCGTCGTCGGCATGCCGGTTTCCGCACGCGCAAAGCATCGCTTCGACTCCGACATCGGCTACTTCGTGAATATGGTGCCGTTGCGCGTCCGCTGCGCAGGGCCGCGCCGCTTCGTCGATTTCCTGCACGAAACGCAATCGATGATGATGGAGGCTCTGTACCACTCGGAATATCCGTTCGCACTGATGCGCGAAGGTCAGCGCAACCGCGCCGCCGGCGAGAACGCCATATTCCAAGTTTCCTACGCATTCCAGGATTTCCTGCATCCGTCCGAGTTTGCCCGCGCCGCGACCGAGCCGGGGCCCGATATCGAGTACCTCGGCAGCATCGTGCAGGAAGGCGATTCCGATCTCGCGCTGGAAGTGTTCGACGCCGGCGTATCGCTGGTGCTGCAACTGA
This sequence comes from Dokdonella sp., assembly GCA_039926025.1. Lineage (GTDB taxonomy): Bacteria > Pseudomonadota > Gammaproteobacteria > Xanthomonadales > Rhodanobacteraceae > Dokdonella_A. The sequence continues at coordinate 22,520 of JBDSXV010000002.1, read as the reverse complement.
AATATGCCGCCCACCGCTACACGCGGGACACCGCCGTTAGATTGCTCGCCCACTATTGCCGGTTGCTGCAGGCGATACGCGCCGATCCGACCGGCGAGATCAGCACGTTCTCGATCCTGTCCGACGATGAAGAACATCGGTTTCTGCAGGACTTCAACGCTACCCATGCCGACTATCCCAAGCAGTCTTGCATCCACGATCTGTTCGTACAGCAAGCGCTCGCGCAACCGCAGCGTGCGGCGGTCGTCTACGGCAGCGAGACGCTGACTTATGGCGAGCTGGAAGCGATCAGCCGTGATCTCGCCGCGTATTTGCAAGCGAACGGGGTGCGCGCCGGTGTCACCGTAGGCCTGTGCCTGGGCCGATGGCCGCCGCTGCTGATCGGCCTGCTGGGCATTCTGCGCGCCGGCGGTACCGTCGTGCCGCTGGATCCGGATTACCCGCCGGAACGACTCGCTTACATGCTTCACGACAGCGGCGCGGCGATGGTGCTGACGCAGCGCATTTTCGAAGATCGCTTGCAGTCCGCAGTATCGGTCGCAGTACGAACGCTGTGCTGGGACGATCAAGAATCATCGATAACGCAGAAAATCGCCGAGTTCAAAGCTGGCGGCGCTGAGCTGCGGCGCGAAGCCGGCCCCGGCGATCCGGCGTATTTGATCTATACGTCCGGTTCCACCGGACAACCCAAAGGCGTGCTGGTCGAGCACCACAGTCTCGTCAACCACAATGTGTTCGCACGTGCGCAGTACCGGATTGACGCCGACGATACGCAAATCCTGTTTTCCAGCATGAGTTTCGATCTGTTTCTGGAAGAGGTTTTCTGCATCCTCAACAGCGGCGCGAAACTGGTGCTGGCACCAAAGGAAAACTTGCTTTCGCTGGAGCGTCTGCAGACGCTGATCGTCGCGCAGCGCGTCAGCGTACTGAATCTCCCGACCGCGTTCTTCCATGAGCTTGTCGGTGCGGCGACGGACCTCGCCGGCATCCGCTGCGTCGTCGTCGGCGGCGAGAAACTCGACTATGCGAAGGCGCTCTCGTTTGTCGAAAAATATCCTGGCACTGCGCTGCACAATACCTATGGTCCGACCGAAACCACGATCATCAGCACCGCGGTCGAGGTGACGCTGGCATTGCTGCACGGCCGCGATACGGTGCCGATCGGCCGACCTATCGCCAATACACAGATCTACCTGCTCGACCGCTACGGAAATCTGCAACCGCCGGGGGTTGCGGGAGAGCTGTGCATTGCCGGCGATGGCGTTTCGCGCGGCTATTGGGGCAAGCCCGCGCTTACACGAGAGCGATTCGTTGCCAATCCGTTCATAAGTGGCACGCGGCTTTATCTCAGCGGCGATCTGGCGCGCTGGCTCGAAGACGGTACGCTCGAATATCTGGGGCGCGTAGACGGCCAGGTAAAAATCCGCGGCTTTCGCATCGAGCCCGGCGAAATCGAAGCGCGCCTGCACGCGCAAGCGCAGATCGAAAGCGCCGTAGTCGTCGCACGCGGCGAAGCGGCGAACCGGCAGCTGGTCGCGTTTTATCGCGCCCGCGACGGCGCTCAGCCCTCTGCGGACGAACTCCGCGCGCACCTGAAACAAACCTTGCCTGCCTACATGATTCCGGCCGGCTTCGTCCAACTTGCGACGATCCCGCTCACACCGACCGGCAAGGTCGATCGACGCGCGCTGGAGCGGCTGGACGTGACACTGGAATCGAACCGGCCATATGTCAGCGCGCGCACCCCGACCGAGCAGCAACTGGTCGATATCTGGGCGCAGGTGCTGAAGCTGTCCACCGCATCGATAGGCATGTACGACAATTTCTTCGAGCTCGGAGGCCATTCACTGCTCGCGACGCAGTTGCTGGCGCGCATTCGCGATCGCTTCGGCGTAGACCTGCCGCTCAAGAACTTGTTCGACGGCGCCGACATTGCCACAATTTCGGTGTGGCTCCTCGCCGCAGAGCGCCGTCCGGAGCACGCAATTAAGCGCGCAGATCGCCTCGCGTGGCCACGTCTGCCGCTGAGTTATGCGCAGGAACGCCTCTGGTTCATCCATCAGCTGAATCCCGACGGCAGCGGCTACAACGTTCCTGGCGCGTTGCGCATCAGCGGTACGCTGGACATCGAGCCCTTGCAGCGCGCATTCGCATTGATCATCGGCCGCCATGAAAATTTGCGTACCGTGTTCACCAGCGAACAGGGTCAGCCCTGCCAGCGCGTGTTGGACGTGCGCGATTTTCGACTCGGCCAGATCGATCTCAGCGCGCATGAGGTCGACAGCCGCGAAAGCCTCGCGCGTTCGCTATGCGAAGCCGAAGCCGCCGTTCCGTTCAATCTGGGGAGAGGTCCGCTGATCCGCGGCCAAGTGATCCGGCTTGCCGCGGACGATCACGTGCTTATGTTGGCTTTGCATCACATCGTCAGCGACGGCTGGTCCATCGGCGTACTGGTGAACGAACTAGGCGAGGTGCTCCAGGCCATGCAGGAGGGCAGGGCACCGGCATGGGCGCCGCTGCCGATTCAATACGTCGACTATGCCATCTGGCAACGCGAGTGGCTGCAACAAAGCGGCGTGTTGCAGCGCCAGCTCTCGTATTGGTGCGATCAGCTGGCGGGCGTGCCGGACCTGCTCGATCTGGCCACAGATTATCCGCGCCCCGTCGTGCAGAGTTCTGCCGGCGCGTCGCAGAAGTTCGTCATCGACGCCGCGTTGACAGCGTCCCTGAGACACTTGGCCGCGCAGCAAAACTGCACGCTGTTCATGCTGTTGCTCGCCGTGGTCAAAACGCTGCTGTACCGCTATACGGCGCAGGAAGATATTTGCATCGGCACGCCGATCGCGAATCGGCGGCAGGCAGAGACGGAAGGCCTGATCGGAATGTTCGTCAATACGTTGGTCCTGCGTACGCCGCTGCGCGCCGAGGCCTCGTTCGCCGACGTCGTAGCTGCGGTCAAACGCACATGCGTAGCAGCCTACGAGCATCAGGATGCGCCGTTCGAAAAGGTCGTCGAAACTGTGCGGCCGCAGCGCAGCCGAGCGATCAGTCCGCTGTTCCAAGTCATGGTCGCGCTGCAGAACGCCGATGGCGAAATCGCAGCGCAGAACCTTCGCGTTTTTCCGCTGAATGGCAGCACCAGCAAGTTCGATCTGACCGTCGAGTTCTGCGAAACAGCGGACGACCTTGGCGTGGTGCTGGAGTACTGCACCGCGCTGTATCGGCCCGAGCGCATCGCGCGGATGGCCGCGCATTTGCGCGCACTGTGCCACGCCGTCGTCGTGGCGCCGCATACAGCGATAGCTCGATTGGACTACCTCAGCGAGGAAGAACGCCGTGAACTGCTGCGCGTGGGCAGCGCAGTGTCGCCAGATGCGGGTGACACGGATGCGCCGACGTTGTTCGCGCATCAATGGTTCGAAGTGCAAGCCGCTGCGCGACCGCAAGCGATCGCGCTGGAGTACGAGTGCGCAGAAGTGTGCTTCGCGGAATTGAACGAGCGCGCGAATCGGATCGCCCACGCCTTGCTTGCACGCGGCGTCGCAGCGGACGACCGCATCGCGATCTGCGTCGATCGCGGCGTTGCGATGGTCGCAGGCGTACTCGGCACGCTCAAGGCGGGCGCAGCCTACGTGCCGCTGGATCCGGACTATCCGCCCGCGCGGCTCGCGTATCTGCTGCAAGACAGCGCACCGCGTGCACTGCTGACCGAAGTGGCGCTGCAGGACAGCGATGTCGTGCGACAGGCTGTTGCGCAAGGAGTCGACGTGCTCCTGCTCGACGGCCGGGACATCGAAGGTCAGCCTATTCACGACCCTACTATCGCCGTCGAGCCGCACCATCTGGCTTACGTGATCTACACCTCTGGTTCTACCGGCCAGCCCAAAGGCGTGATGATCGAGCACGCCGGTTTGCTCAACTACCTGCGCTGGGCCGTGCGCACCTATGCGAGCGATGCGCCTTGCGATGCAGTCGTGTCGTCACCGCTGGCCTTCGATGCGACCGTCACCAGCCTGTACCTGCCGCTGCTGACGGGCGGACGCGCGGTCTTGCTGCGCGCCGGCGACGAGTTGATCGGCCTGGAATCTTTGTTGCGCAGCGGTCGGCGTTTCGATCTGCTGAAAATTACGCCCCTGCATTGGCGCGAGCTTGGCCAACGTCTGGCGGCTGACGGTGTGCGCTGCGAGGTCGGGCGATTCGTCGTCGGCGGAGAAGCGCTGCCATATTCCAGCGCTCAGGCTTGGCGGACCGTTGCGCCACATGCGCGCTGCATCAACGAATACGGTCCTACCGAAACTGTGGTCGGTTGCAGCGTCCACGAGCTGCAGCATGGCGAGTGCGGCGACGGCGACGTGCCGATCGGCCTGCCTATCGACGACACCCGCATCTATATACTCGATGCGCAGGGCGGCCTGCAGCCGCTTGGCGTGCCGGGTGAGCTGTATATTGCCGGCGCTGGTCTCGCGCGCGGCTATCTCAATCGTCCCGAGTTGACTGAGCAACGCTTCGTCGCCGACCCATTCGTGCCGGGCGCGCGCATCTATCGTTCCGGCGATCTCGCGCGCTGGCGCGAGGATGGCCGTCTGGAATATTTGGGCCGCGCTGACGAACAAGTGAAAATCCGCGGCTTTCGCATCGAGTTGGGCGAGATCGAGGCGAAGCTCGACCAGCACGCGCAGATCGAAACCAGCGTCGTCATCACGCGCGGCGAACAGGCAAACAAGCAACTGATCGCGTATTACCGGGCATGCAGCAGCACTGAGGCATATTGCGTAGACATTCCGGCCAACTCACTGCGCGCCCATCTGCAGGAGACGCTGCCGCCATACATGATCCCGAGCGCATTCGTGAGCCTCACGACGATTGCGAAAACGCCTAGCGGAAAAGTCGATCGGCGCGCGCTGGAGCGCCTGGCGCCTGTGGTTGCAGCCAGTGAGCGCTATGCCGCGCCGCGCACAGCGATAGAAAAGCAGCTGGTCGATATCTGGGCCGAAGTGCTGCAGCTTGCGCCATCGGCAATCGGCACCGACGACAACTTCTTCGACATTGGCGGACACTCGCTGCTCGCGGTGCGACTGATGGCCAAGACAACTCGACATTTCGGCAGGCTGCTGCCGCTCGCGGCGTTGTTCACCGCGCCGACGATCAGCACGTTTGCCGAATTCCTGGCCGACCACGCCGCCAGCGCCGCGGGGATCCTCGTGCCCATCCAGTCCGGTGGCGGGTGGGCGCCGTTATTCGCCGTGCCCGGGGCTGGCGGAAATGTGCTGTCGATGCATCCGCTGAGCCGCGCGCTCGGAGCGCAGCAGCCGTTCTACGGGCTGCAGAGCGTAGGCCTGGATGGCATTGCACCGCCGCTGCAGAGCGTCGAGGACACCGCGATGGCCAATATCGCCGCGATGCGCAAAGTGCAGGCAAATGGACCCTATCGCATGCTTGGCCACTCCTACGGCGGCATCGTCGCGTTCGAGATGGCGCGGCAGCTGATGGAGCAGGGCGAAGAAGTCGCTTCGCTGACGTTGCTCGATTCCTTTGCGCCAGCCCCGGACGCGCGCCCGCCGGACGCTGCTGCGGAGCTGGCCGAGTTGCTCATTGGACTGGCGGCCTCCAGCGGCGTGTCGCTTCGGGCGAACACGCAGTCGTTACGTAAATTGTCGAACGCCGAAGCGGCAGACCTGCTGACCGCGCACGGTCTCGACATCGGCCGTGAGCAATTCGAGCTTCTCTACGAAGTGTTCAAGGCAAACCGTCGCTGCTACGCGCGCTATCGGCCCGACCGTCTCGTGCACGATATCGACGTGTACCTGTATCGGGCCGAGCAGCGGAGCGATGGCGAGTTGCCGGCATCCGACTACGGCTGGAGCGAGCTGTTGACGCAACCACCGAAGATGATCGACATCGACGCAGATCATTTTTCCCTGCTCGACGGAATTGCGGTGCAACGGCTTGCCGACGAACTGCGTCGGACCGGCGCCGTGCAGCGCAATACGACGCCGGAAACGCACGAATACGCCGACGTCCGCTTGCAGCGGGCGCTGGAGACAACTGCAACTGCAACCATGGCCGACCATAGGAGTATGACGTGAAACTCAAATACTACGAAACAATCGCGCGCTATCTGCTGGGAATCATTTATCTGTTTGGCGCGGTCGACGGCGCGCTGACGATTTTTTACGGCATGCACATCAGCGGAAAATCCAATCCGGGCTCGTTCCATGCCGTGCTGCAGGACACGCTCTATTTCTGGGTCTTCTTGAAGTTCATCGAATTGGTCGGTGCACTGAGTCTGCTGCTCAACTACAGGCCGGCACTGGGCGTGGCGCTGCTGACGCCGATCTCAGCCGTGCTGTGCTTGTTCTACGTGTTCGATCTGCATTGGTACTACGCTTTCACCTTGGTTGCCGTACTGAATGCGGTAATGCTGCGCGCGTACAGGAACAGCTACCGCCCTTTGCTGGACGCCTATCCGATGCGTGGCAATCGCCTGACAGGGCCAGCCTCCCCGAGCACGCTGGCGACGGTTCGGCCGGATCCGGTCAGACGCGGCACGATGGCCACTCCGTCTCAAGAACAACGCTAGCCCTAAAGCCGGAATTCCAATAGTGGTGCGGCTGGTTTCAGATAAACAGCTTCCGATTGAAAATAGCCGACCACACTCGATACCGAGCGACGCTCGGTCATCCCCATCACGACCGACAGCGGAATATTTTGCATTACCGCTTCGGTAACGAATCCCGAGCGCAAGCTGCACCCTCCCAGATTTCCTACAGCCCCGTCAGCCGCGCGCGCCGTTGCACGATCTCGCCAACGGCCGCCGGCGATAGGGCGGGGCCGATTCGCTTTCTTCACAACCGCCGAGATAACGCCTTTCGGTGCGAAAACGCTCATTTGGCCCATAAGGCATTTGACATCAAGATGGTTGTGATCGCCTGAAACAAGAACGCACGGTGGCGGCCAAGGAGGCCAAGCAACGCAACGAAGCCCTGGAGACGGCGCTGCGATCAGCAGCGCGCGCCCAAGCTGCAAATAACCTGAGTATCAGGGTCTAAAACGTGCGCAATGCCTATTATGTAAAATACTGGATGCGACCCACTTACGCATCACCGGAGCCCTATGCCGAGCCCGCGACCATCAAAAAGTCGCGCCCCACCATCTCGCTCGCTCGCGCCTCGCTGATCGCCTCACTGAACAAGAATCCCTGCAAATGCGTGGCACCCAGCTTCTCGAAATGCTCTGCCTCGTCGGAGCTCTCGACACCCTCAGCCACCACCTCCAACCCCAACTTGCGCGCAAGCAACGAGATCGATTCCACGATGGCCGCTGTCTTGCGATCATGCAAAGCCGCCTGGACGAAGCTGCGATCGATCTTCAGTGAATCCACTGGCAGGTTGCGAAGCTGCGCGAGCGACGAAAAACCCACCCCGAAATCATCGAGGGCGACACGCACGCCCTCGGCGCGCAGCGCGTTCAGCGTGGTCCGCGTGTGCGCGGTGTCAGCAAGTGCTGTCGACTCGGTGATCTCGATTTGCAGGCGTCGTGGATCGAGCCCTGTGGCTGCAAGTGTCTCGCGCACGAGGTCCCGATAGCCCTCTTGCTCAAACGTGGCAGATGATACGTTCACGGAAATCGTGGGAGCTCCTGGTTCAGCCGAATGGCGAGCCGCCCATGCGCAGGACTCGCGCAGGAGGTGCATGTCCATTGCCGGCAGCAAACCGCATTCCTCCATGGTCACCAGAAAATCGGCTGGCAGCAGCAGACCGCGATCAACTTGCAGCCAGCGCGCCAGCACTTCGAAACTGACGACATCGCGGCTTCCCGACCGCACAATGGGTTGGAAATACGGGACGAATTCACCGGCTTCGAACGCTGCACGGACCTGCGCCGAAAATTCCATCCGCCGCCGTGCGATCGCATCGCGCTTGGCGGAATAGAACGCGATCCCCCGTGATGCGCCCTGCGCTGCCGCTTCCGCATGCTGCAGCAACGTAGCCGCGTCGCATCCGTCACTCGGGCTGACAGCGATTCCGATCGCGACCGCCACGGACAACCGCGATGCATCGGTCACATATGGCTTGAGCAAATCCTCTCGCAGGTTCTGCGACAGATCGACGAGCGAGATGCTGTCGCTTCGTTGTGGAACACTGACGAGAAAGCGGTGAGCGTGCACGCGGGCGAGACGTCGGCCCACTTGCTCGGAGCGATCCTGCAGTCGCTGGGCTGCCTGCAGCGCAATGCCTTCGACTTCGGCGAATCCGAGCCATTTCGCCATGCCTTCGAGTTCGGGAAAATCGATCGCCAGGATGGCCAATGGAGATTCGGCACTGCCGCCCTGCAAGTCTGCGTCGATCAGGCGCAGCGCCTGGTTGCGATTGGGCAAGCCGGTGGTCACGTCAAAGCTGCGCAGCCGTTCAGTATCCAGCGTCGCGCGGTCCGCACGACGGCGCTCGTCCTCGGCAAGCCAGATGATCAAGCCGAAACCGATGCAGGCCTGAGCAACGAGGTCGAACAGGCCGAGGAATTCCACACCGGGAATACTCTGGCCATGGCGGAACTGCAAAACGAAGAAGCCCGACTCCTGCAACAGCATCAGGCCGTACGCGGCGAACGCGGCCATCACGAAACGCAAGCCTATACCGGGAACCTGAGCGCTGCGGCGGGCCAGCAAGATCGCGGTCGCAACGAACGCTGCGCCACTGATCGCAAAGCGCAAGCCCACTCGCAGGATCATGCGAGCATTGGCTCCGTCGGCAGAAAATGCATAGGCCAGACTCATGACCGTGCCGAAAAGAGCGGCAGCGACCAGCACTCTTGCGAGATTCCGCCGTCCGATCCCTGCCCCACCGCCTATGCTCAGGCTGCCCGCGATCAGCAAGGCAACCTGCAGGTAGGAAGCAACTTGCGACAACCAGGACCAGAGCAGCCGCACGCCGAGGTTGCCGCGGTCCACGCTGACCATGTAGACGGCGCCCGCCGCCGCCAACTGGTAAACGCATAGCGCTGCGAATGACCAGGTCCAGTAGCGGAGGTAGGCCTGTCGGTATACTCGATGAAAATGTGCAAAGATTCCAACTTGCACAACACCCACCAGCGCCTGCGCCAGATAGGTGATCAGCAGACCTTGACTTGCGGGGTCCATCCGCCCCTCCCCCTGGACATTTTCTAGGCGTGAACCATATCAGTCGAGCGACGATGAAACGAGTCCGCCACGATGGCATCGGCATAAAACAACCACCGTTGCAAACGGGCGACGTGTGCGCGACAGCCGTACCGCTTCGTCTTGCCCGCCGACATATTGCAGCGATGCAGCAGCGTACGCAATCGCATCAGCGGCGTGCGCGAGTCGGGCTCGATGTTGTCGCAACCGCTTGTGACTTCGCCGAGCAGGCGTTCGATTTCGCCGGGCATGCGGTTGAAGATCGCAGCCAGCAAAATCGACCGCACCGCCCGCGTGTACGCGCGCAACTCTCGCCTGAAATCTCGGAGTCCGATTGCCTTGACCGCCGCTTCGATTTCACGGCGAGGATCCGGTGCCGGAGAATCGACCTTCTTGCGCAGACGGCAAATGCGCACAACGCCGACGTGGTTTTCAGGATCGAAGTGACAGGCCCAGGTGGCTTTGAAGACCATCGCTGGGGGGCGACGCAGCCGAGTTGTACTGGACTTGCTGCCCAAGGAGTTTCGCGCTCTAAATCCTGCCGCGGAACTCAAGCCACCTGCCCACGCGGACGATGTACTGACGACGCTGCAACACGTGGCGCCTTAAGGGGTCGCCTCGGAAATTGTGTCAAAAGTGACGGTCTAACAATTTCCACCCAAAAACCACGGTTTCCAGACTCGGGCGTAGCCGATTATTCATTCAAAATTTGCCTTCTCGGGGGATTGCGCAGGTAGTGACGGTCTACGTAGAAAAATCCTTATAAATCAATAGTCGGAAATTTCAATCCGTACATCCCGCTGCGGGAGATCGCACAGAAAGTGACGGTCTAGATAGTTCAAGATTTGAACACCGACCTACGCGGCGGAGCCCTCGTTCCGCTCAGGTCGAACCGCAGTGAGTTTTCCGAGAAGCTCCTCCGTCGCATCCAATCGCCCTTGGGTGCGCATTGCCAGGGCCTCGGCCTCCCGCTGCGCGTCACGAGCTCGACCAGCGGCCGCTTGAGCATCGGCCAGCTCCATCTTCTGCTGTTCGATCGTCTGCACAGCTTGCGACCACCGGGTTTCGAGCGCCTTTGCCTCGTCCTTGATCGGGCGCAGTTGGGCGAGTTCCTGCTGTGCCTGCCGACTCTCGCTTCGACTCGCCTGTAGGTCTTTCTCGACCTGGCCGATCTGCTCGATCATGCGGGCGTTGTCGCGGTTGAGCCTAAGCACCTCCAGGTTCTTGGCGGTCACCGTTTCGTTCGTTTTCCGCAGTTCCACCTGCAGCTCCTGCACTTGGTGCTCATGGCGCCGCTGCTCCTGATCACGCTGCTCCTTCGTTGACGTGCGGAAGTGCTCCAACGCCTCACGGGCATGGCGATGCTTCTCTTCCAATGATTGCGCGTGGGCCTCGTGATCGGCGAGCCGCGACGTCAGCCCGGCCACGCGTTCTTCCAGCTCGCGCATCGCTACAGTGGCGTCCTGGAAGGCGTGCCGGGTGGCCGTGTGCTCGTCTCGTTCGGCCTGCAGCGCCACATCGGAGCGCTGCAATTGCGCGCTCAGCGCCGCCCCCTCCTGCCGCTGCCGCTCCATTGCTTCGACGTGCTCCCGTGCTCGGGTGTCTGACTGCGCTTGCACGTCGGTAATCCGCGCATCCGCCTCTTCGTTCAAGCGCCCGGCGAGTCGGCTGACGAGATCCGTCAAGGCATCGCTGAGCGGAAACTTGCCGCCTACGCCCTGATTGTCCTCAGCTTCCAGCTCCTTCAAGTACCTATGAATCGTGGTTTTCGAGCCGGTATTGCCGAGTGCCACGCGTACAGCATCGACCGACGGATGCTTGCCCTCAGCCAGCAGAGCGTTGCGCGCTTTCTCGATCTCCGTTTTGTATACCCCGCCACGCGCCATCTGGTACGTCTCCCGTCAATTTCGTACTGTATTACATACCATGTAATTACATACTATTTCAACCAACATCACGCGGAGAAATGCGCTTATTTATAAGGCGGGATAATGTTTGATTATCCCGCTTCAGCTGCTTGTCTCGGCTCTTGAGACTCTGAAACCGTACGTTTAGATCGCTTCACAGCTATTTGACGCCCCCTCCATTTGGTGCCTGGCCGCCAGAAAAGCACAACATGTAAGGGGACACCCTTGAAAACGTGAACAGCGTCACAAAGTTGTCCGAAATGGGCCCTTTGGGCTTGATCAGAGCCTTGCGCGTCGGGGGTGAATGCGCAGGTATTTCGGCTTGGCAACAGGCCTGCGCGTGCGGAGATCCACATGTCGAACAGTTGGAATGCCAATCGAGCCAAGGAGCGCATCGAGACGCGCTTTGAGGAGGTTCGCGAAGTCTCGATCGTTGACTACACAAAAGACCTGTCGCTAGCGAATATTCCTGTAAAGAAGGCATACCGCATGGACGCAGCGCACCTCTATGTCGACATCCTCAACGTCGACGAGTTGCTCGGAACCACGGACTCCGAAGGCCCCACCTGTCACAAGCGCGTCCTTAAGTTCCTCAATCTGCACTATCGCGCGGTTCATCGTATTTTGAGTGAAACCGATGCGCGTCGTGTCGACTTTCACAATCAACGCCTCCACGGAGTAGTGGCTAAGCCGTACGGCGACGATAACGAGCGCAAACGTGTCGTTCGCGCGGTCGCGATCGCCGACCTCATCACGCAAGTGTTGAAGGAAACGGGAGATGCAGACGACTCGATTCCCAATGCGAAGGTGCGCGTGGGTATCGATACGGGCCACGCATTGGTCGTCAACAATGGCCGCCGCGGTGGTCGTGAGTCGATGTTCTTGGGGCGACCGGCCAATCACGCCGCCAAATGCGCATCGGCCGGTTCGTCAACGGGAATCTACCTCACCAACCAGGCGCGCAAAGCGATCGGCCTTTCTGAACTCAAGGACGATTCCGATAGAAAAACGGCGCTGACCAACGAGGAGATCACAGCTTGCAATACCGAAGCCGCTCTCAGCGTTTCAAAGGATGAAATCGTCGAGGCTTGGAAAAAGGAGCAGGAAGAAACACCGCTTGGAAGCATCGAATTCAGCCGACCAGCTCCGCCCCTACGAGATCTGGATTTCCAGGCGTTGACCGCAGCGAATTCAAAACGATTTGACGGCGTTTCTGTCTACGCCGACATCGACAAATTCACGGCGTACGTAGATGCCCACATCGATGATAACGCGGAAGACGTCGTGCGCACGCTGCATGTGCTCCGTTCAGAGTTCGATCAGGTCGTAACCAAAGACTTTGACGGCCGACGTGTTCGGTTTGTCGGGGACTGTATACATGGTCTTCTTTACAGCGGGACTGCGCACACGACGGATACTGATGACACGCTGAGCCGCGCCGTGCTCTGTTGTGGCGCCCTACGCAGCAGTTTTGCTGAAGCGCTGAAGTATCTGGACGAACAAGGAGTAGACGTTGACGATTTGGGACTCGCCATTGGGTTCGATTTTGGTTGGGTATCGGCCAGCCGTCTTGGCATGAAAGGCAGCAGGGTTCGCTGCGCTATCGGCCGGAACGTCCTCGAATCGGAAGTGGAACAACAGCGCTGCAATGGAAAGCAGACAGCGATCGGCCAAGCCGCCTACAAGAAAGCGAATGATGCGATACAGGAGCTCTTCACGAGCTCACGGCGTATCGCGAATCTCGACTATGCGGCAGCGGTAAATGCCCTTGCGGAATCCGGCGACAAGGCGGCTAGCGCGAGCTTTGCTAGGGTTTACGAAATGGCTAAACCCGCCGTCGTGCCTGCGCTGGCTGCACCATTGCGGCCATACTCCGAGTGAGTGAAGCGCTCGACCATCTCAAGGCCGTCGCGTCGGAATTTCGCGCGACGGTCACGTCTGAGAATTCGGATTCCTTCATCGTGCGCTTCGAAGTTGTTCGAGCTGATGAGGCGGTCGAGGTTTTTCATCTACGAGTCGTCGACGGCACCGTCAACGAAGCCATTCCAAAGGTCTTTGAATGCGAACCGCAACGCTTGCCAACGTTTTGCCTTGAGCGACATATCGTTGGTACGGGCTCGTTCTGCCTGAGTTGGAATCCGGGCGAGCCCAGCGAGGTCCTCGACGCGGAGACCGCACGTGCATTCTGGTCGCGCGTCGATCGATTTCTGCAGTGCCAGTTGACCGCGAGTGCCCTTCGAAAGTGGCCCGCGCAGCGCAATGCTCGCGCTCATGGAAAGGCGGCTGGATATCAGAACATTGCCGAGAATCTAGCCGCCCAGCTCGGGCCGAACGCATTGCGCGACCTGCGTGTTTCCAAGTTCACCGTGCAACGGGTCGTTACACGAGGCAAAGTCAGGCTGGAACTTCACCGCGATGGGCAGCGCGTGGCTCGAATCGCGATCAACGGTTCATTGATTTCAACCATGACGCGGTGTCTCTGTGATGAGTCAGCTCGCACACGTGTTTCGATCGGGGAATGCCACGATCACGCGGAAGTTGTCGCCGACCTGATTCGTGCGTTGTATCTATGGCGCGAGACGCACTCGGAATTTATACGGACCATAGTGGCTGGCGGAAGCCACTGTTGCGGAACTCTGGATGTTTGTGAAATCAGACGCGCTGGGGCTGCGCTCTCGACTCCAGCACTACCCATCCACTTGGAGGCAGGTAATGGCGGATGAATCGACGAAGCTCGCGGCAGTGGAGGACGAGAAGCGAGTCGCTACCGCGTGGAACCAGCTAAACCTTGTCCTCAGCTTCTTCACCCGGATTGACACGAAACTGTCGGTCGTTCTCGGGTTGGACCTCGGGATGCTCGCAGTACTCTTTACCCGCATTCCTCGCGTGAAGGAAGTGACGACTCTACAGTGGGTATTCGCCGTGCCCTTCTTTGTCGCAATCGGCACCAGTCTCTTTCACCTATATAGAGGCTCGTTCCCACATCTCCTCGGAGGCACGACTTCGCTCGTGTTCTTCCGTCGCATCGGAGCGATGCAAGAAAGCGAATTTCTTCGTGCCTGTCGAACGCGTTCGTCGACGGAACTGGCAGAAGATCTTTTCGAGCAGGTCTGGCGCAACTCAAAAATACTGACGATTAAATTTGAATCTCTTCAGCGAGCGCACCATGCTTTGATCCTGGCCAGCATACCTTGGCTTGGCGCTCTCGGCTTGCTGGCAACGTTCTGAGAAGAGACCGCCCAGAAAGAAACCATGGTCGGGTCAGCGTAGGCTTGGGACGATTCTTCATTTCCAACTATTTTCACGGGAGCCACGATGATCGAGCGATTTCAGGGAGATGAGGGTCGCCGCCGCCTGTTAGCCGCTTTGGCTGAACATCGAATCGTTGCCCATCAGCGAGAATTGGCGGAGCTGCTCGTCGCCACCGGAGAGTTGATTGAAGTTCCAGCGGGCGAGCTCTTTATAAGGCAGGGTGAGCACGCGACCGATGTGTTCTTCATAATCGCAGGCTCCGCCGAAGTCCGGGTCAATAATAAAGTCGTCGCGAACAGGTTCGCTGGCGATCACGTTGGTGAAATGTCGGCAGTGGAACCAATACACCCCCGAGCGGCTACGGTAGTCGCCAGAGAGTTAGCCGTCCTCCTCAAGGTGAGCGAGGCGCACTTCACCGCTGCAGCCGAGCGGTTTCCGTCGATGTGGCGCACGGTTGCCGCAACGCTCGCCCGGAGACTCGAGCAGCGAAATCATCTCGTTACCGCTCAGCGAGAACGGGTGAGAGTGTTCATCATGTCCTCGGCTGAGGCGATTCCTGTCACTGACTTGATCATTCAACACTTTGCGCACGATCCATTTCTGGCGTTCGCATGGCAGCACGGAGTCTTCAAGGCGTCGCACTACACTCTGGATGACCTAGAGGCCGAACTGGATGACTCCGATTTCGCTATCGCCGTCGCACATGCTGATGATGTCGTAATCACCCGTAAGGAAGAATGGCCCACAGTTCGGGACAACGTCGTGTTTGAATTGGGCCTCTTCATGGGGAGGCTCGGCAGAAAACGCGCATTCCTGATGGAACCGCGCGACGTTGATCTCAAGCTCCCGAGCGATTTTGCTGGTCTTACGACCATTTCGTATCGCTATCAACCTGGCAAGGACGCGGCAAAATATATTGCGCCGGCATGCGCGAATCTTCGCGCGCTCATCCTCGCTGCCGGTGCAAAGGACTAGGAGGCGGCATGGTGTTGCTGCTCGCGCAAGTCTGATCGGGCTGCGCGTTTTGCACTGACCACTGAGCAGCTTCGCAATGTAAGTATCGACGCGCCTTCCGATACGCTGGGATTGGTCACTTCAAAACGAGCAGAGTGGTCAATTTTCGGCGAGCGCCAACAGCGCAGGCCTGAAAAGATGTCGTTCGAGGACGCCGCCGAGTGACGAACGACTGCATGTTTACGTGTGTGGTTGATAGAAAGCCGCCAAGGCGTCCTGCACCTCATTCCTTCTTGGCGTAGATCAACTGCCCATGCTGAGCCCACGACTGATGATCCGTCTTGTCGGAAGGCGCCACAGTGACATCCATGGGCAGGTTCGCTCGTCGGCAGTCTTCCTGGAGCGCCGTGATCGTTGCTCGGACGGCTCGTTCGGCCAATGCGCTCGTCGTCACGATGACGACAGTTAGCACGCCGTTCCTCGGCTGGCCCTCTCGCGCGATGTAGAGCAAATGCGCAGCCTCGACATATGGGAGATCGGCATAGAGTGTCTGCAGCCGCTTAACCAACCAGCCTGGTGGCGAGACGGGCTCTGCGATGACCACGTGGCTTCCAGCGGTCGTCACCTCCGTTTCATACTTGCCCACCCGGCCCGTCGCTAGTAGCGCCGTGATCTCTTCGGGATACAAGGTGCAGTGCTCGTCATTCGGATTGACGATGACGACGGCACCAAGGGTCATTTCCAACAGCTGTCGTCCAAAACTGGAGAAGACGCGAAGCTGCCCCTCAGCCGACGCGGTCGCTTTGGCTTCATCGGTAAACAACGGCACAAAGAAATCCCCTTCCGGCCGCCGATACATGAACAGTCGCAGTCGAGGATGATCGTCGGACAAAGGTGCCAACGCGTACATGGTTGCTGTCAGCATCGCGCGCAGAAAAGCCGCTTCCTGTCGGCCATCAGTCGCTGCCAAGCGCAAAAGGTCCGATAACTCCTGAGCTGTCGTCATTCGTTCAATGTCATCAGTGATGCGCCCGACGACTCGCGAAAGCGCGTGCCAGCGCCTCGAACGAGGGTCGCTCTGTGTAGTACCGCTCTCTCAAACCGGTGATGGTCTCTGCAAACACTACGGTGATAGCGCTTCGCGGCGCATCGGGCGCACGCGCAAAGCCTCGAATCGCCCAGCTTTCTGTCGAAGCGCGCTGCACGTAGTTGCGCAGCGTGGACGAGAAAAGATGTCCCAGCTTGTACGCGCGGGAGGTGGCTCGACGCTGCTCCAGTGCCAGCGAGCGAAGGGTGATAAAGACGAGGTACATCACCTGTTCCACACTGAAGTTCTCGATCCCGGCCCTGAGCGCGCCTGTCGCCTCATTCGCCCAGTTTGGGTTGAAACCGGTATGGGCAAGTGAGCATCGCGTGTACTCGACCACCTCGGCTAACGCGAGGTCTGCCCAGATGACGGCCCACGTTGTCAGCACCGAAGGGTTCGTGCCTGGCTCATCCACCCATACCTGCAGCGCGTCGTTCGCCGGCACCGACGAACGGAGGATTCGCCAGCTGACATTTTCGAAGCCGTACGAGAGCCAGTCGCGAGAATCCAGCCAATCCTCCGCACACGACAGTGACAATTCCGGTTCGATGTACCCCAGGCTTTGCAGGGCCAACAGGATGCGCTGCGCGAAGCGGTCGTGTGGCGCCAGCGGTTCTTTCAAGTCCGCGAGAGGAAGCAGCCGGGTGCGCGATCGGTCCGCCCCCGCACGCAGCGCCGAGATGAAGTACAGATCGGCGGTGAGATCATTTGCTGACACCACTGGCACCCCATGAGGCAACCGAACGGGACAATCGGGCACCAAACCCGGCGAAATCGACCGGAGAATGCGTCGCCCAACAAATGAACACTTTAGATTGTAGCCCTATAGGATTCAATCCGCTGTCATCCGCGAACTCCCGAGAGTTCACGGATGCCTACAAAACGCTCCCTCCCTGCTGCGCTCAAATTGGCCCGCAAAGCGCGCGGCCTGAGCCAGGAAGCGTTCGCCGATGTCTCCAGCCGCACTTACATGAGTACGCTCGAGCGCGGCATGAAGAGCCCGACGCTCAACAAACTGGCGGCCATTTGCCAGGTTCTGTCGATCCACCCCATGACGCTGCTGGCCCTCTCGTACACTGGTGGAAACGCCAGCGAAATAGATGCACTTGTGGCGCGCGTTCGTCGCGAACTTTCCGCCCTTACACGGCAGGTTTAGTCCTTTCGACTTCACACTTGCGATCGCCCAGATCGATGGGTGACGGCGCGGGAGCGTTGTCGCTGGCAAATCACCCATAACCTTGTCTAGGCGTGTCGATTGCGTCTACCGTGCATACGACTGCCTAGACCTGACCTGTGAAGAGCCGGCCCTTTAGCGATGAGTGACCTTATTGATGAGTTCGAGTCCCGCTTGACGGATCGCTACGGCGAATTTGTGCACCCGTCGGGCCTCTGGAAGGAGCTCGGCTTCGCCACGCCCGCGTCTTTCCGCAAGGCATTGTCACAAGATCGCGTGGAGGTTGAGGTCTTCGATATCGCGGGTCGCCGCGGGTCCTTTGCGAGGGCTCTCGACGTGGCTCGCTGGCAGGCTTCTGTCTATTCGACCCGTCGACGCAATGCGAAAGAGTCAACCTGATACTCCGCGACTTCAAGCATGCGCATCCATGACACCTGAGAAGCTTATCGAGGAACTCGACCGCTCGGTCCACTTGCTAGGTCTCACCAATCTCTGGGTACTGCCCAACCGCAATCGACTCGATATGCTGGCGACCGGCATTGAGAGCCCGGTTGGCATCAAGATCGGTGGCAGCGATCTTGCGACGATCGACGCAACGGCCACCGCGATCGAACACGCGGTGAAAGTGGTCCTCGGCGTAACCTCGGCGCTGGCCGAGCGCCTGAGCGGCGGCCGCTACATTGTCGTCGAGATCGACAGCGACGCCGCGTCGCGCTATGCCCTGAACATCGATGACGTACAGGGCATCGTGTCGGCAGCGATCGGCGGTGAGACGATCGGCGAGACGGTCGAGGAGCGCCGTCGGTTTCCGATCAGCGTGCGCTACCCGCGCGAAATGCGGGACAGCGTGCACAAGCTGCGTGACCTGCCCGTGCTGACGCTGGCCGGAGCACAGCTTCCATCAGTGCTGTGGCGAAGATTAGCGTCGCCGACCGATGACCCGCCGGTGATCAAGAGCGAGAACGGACGGCTATCAGGTTGGATCTATGTCGACCTACGTGGACGCGATATCACATCGGTCGTGCGCGACATGCGTACACGCGTGGCGCACGACGTCCAACTGCCCGCAGGAGTTTCCGTGACCTGGTCGGGTCAGTTCGAGTACCTCGAGCACGCGATCGCCAAGTTGCGCATCGTGATTCTTGCAACGCTGGTCATCATCTTCGTCTTGCTCTATTTCACATTCGGGCGTCTCGATGAAGCGTTCGCAATCCTCGCCAGCGTTCCGTTCGCCCTGGTCGGCGGGTTCTGGTTCATCTATGTGCTCGGCCATGCAATGTCGGTCGCCACGGCCGTCGGTTTCATCGCGTTGGCCGGCGTATCGGCCGAGTTTGGCGTAGTCATGTTCCTGAACTTGAAGCCCGCATGGGAGCGGCGCCTTGCGGCCGGTGAACCCGCGACGGCAGAGACCTAGCTCGTTGCGATCCAGGAAGGCGCTGTAGTGGGTGCGCCCCAAGGCGATGACCGTCGCGGTGATCCTTGCAGCCCTGCTGCCGATCAGGCTCGCGCTCAGGTCACGTCACGTCAAACCCGTCTGCGAAAATCGCATCATTCTTTGAAATGACGAAAGTAGTCACGCTGTTGTGGGGCAGTGTTGCGGAAAATCCGGATCCGCTGATGCCAATCACCCGGAGTGCTGCCCAATCCTCCGAGTCGCTGGTGCGCGTGGGCTGCGCTGTCGCGGATGCAGGCAGCGGTGTGCCCGCAACGTTTAACGAGACAGTGTGCGCCGCGCCATCGGTATTGATCGCGACGATGATCAGATTCGCGCGGTCAAGATAAGCGGTCGTCAGCACCGCGGGGGCACTGGACGCGGCTTGGATGCGTCGAGCACCTGGCGGAATGAAGCGGGAATATTGCCCCGTCGTGTAGTACTGCTTGTTGAGCGTCATTCCCTTGTACGTCGCGCCGCTATTGTTCAACGTCACGAGCATCGTCGTATTGCCTTCCCATTGGCCGAAAAATCCCCACAGATAGTCCACCGCGCTGACGTTGTAGGTGGCGATCAGATCGTGCATCAACGCCGCCCAACTGAATGCGTCTTGCGGCAAGCCAGCGGTTCCCAGGGCGCCTACGGTGAATTCCGTCATCCACAGCGGTAGCTGGTACTGATTTGCGAGGGCCTGCCTCTGACCTACGTTGGAGACTGGCTCATCGTACAAATGCGTGGCGAGCGCGCCGACGTATGAGCGCGCGATGGGATCCGCCAAGACAATCTGCGTCTTCGCCGCCGCGTCAGAGGCGCGCACGTCATCGGGCACGACGAACTGCGTAGCGAAACCTTCGGCGCGCAGGCGGGGGCCGAGATCCTTGATGACATCGAGGACAAACGCACCGCTCATCGGATTGCGCGAATAGGACGGTTCGTTCGCCACCGACAGGTACGGCAGCACAGGACCTTGGTCACGAGCGCGGCGCGCCTGCGCCAACAACCATTCGGCGTATTCAGCCGCGTCGTTCTGCGTCGTCGTGCCCGTCCACAATTCACGCGACAAGGGCGACAAGAAGAACGTCGTCGCGCCACGTTGTTGCGCGCGAACCATGACATCCGCGTGCGCATCCAGATTCTTCCACGCAAAGTTGAAGCCGCCAAAGTCCGTTACGTAGGGGTCGCCATTGTCGTTTGCTGGCTCAATGCCTGCTCCTATCGCAGTGTCCGGACTGGCAGGCCGCAGGCGTGTCAGCTTCAGATCGACGAACAGGCGATCAAGGATTGCGTCTTGTTGCTGGGACGTCAGAACGGTCAGGGCACGCCCGGTAGCGGGGTCGAAGTTGTTGAACAAGTGCGGGGCGTCGAATACGCGACTGGATATGCCGAAGCCGTCCATTCGCTGGAACGTGACCGCGGCGTCAATGGCGACTGTATCAACGGCGTAAGTATCGGTCGCCAGAAAGGCGCCGACGAGACCCAATGCGGTGCGCGCGACGAGGTGCCTGAGAGTCATGATCACGTGCGTCTCCTGCTGACGCGGAAAGCGTGGCAGCAGGGTCGTGCCGATTCAATAAAGAAGGCTACCGTCCGGGTCGTATAGGCGACCGCCGGCACCAACGGCCATTCGAAACTGCGAGCCCTGCTCGAAACAATACGTAGGCCGCGCGATTGGTCGGGGCTAGCTGCCCCTGGCCTCCCAACATGCCCCGAGTTGCCCATCTGGAATCATTCGCGGTCCGCGTCCGTCATCACGGGAGAAAATCCGCCGCCGGGCGTCCGGAAGTTGGTGGTTTGCCCTTGGTAAATCCGGGCGGCGTAGAGCAGCACTCTCCCGCGATAGGCATAGCAGCGTATGTCGACCTTGAATGGGGGTGACTTTACGTCTGCGCGTCGCTCGCTGGGTATCACGAGTTCCTGAGCGACGTAGGTGGATCCCGCAATTTCATCCCACACCCGGCGCGTGAGCTTGTCGCCACGGTACGCGGCCTTGCTGCCGAACCCCGCAGCTGGCTTGAAAAAAAAATGGTGCCGTTCGGCCCACATCGCGTCGCGATTGTCCGCTGTCAGCAGTTCGGTCATCGGGACACCAGCGACCAATGCATCCACCGAGGTTTTGCTGGCGCCGGCCGAGTCCAGAAAATCGCGACTGCCGAGCAAGCTCAAGTTGCGTTTGTCCGCATACAGCGCGTGGGCGCGGGGATGCGGGCTGACAACCACCTTGCCCGTCAGGTAAGCCGTTTGTAGGCCTGCGTGCGCAGGTTGCTGAAACGCGAAGTCGGTCAGTCGGTTGTAGACAAAATCGACACCGTTTTCGCCCAACCAAAGTCGGGCGTCTTTCAGAACAAGCTCGTCGGGCGCACAAATCTCCGCGCGATAGCCGTGCCGTCGAAAGAGTTCGCGAAACAACAGGAACTCCGGGTAGAGATACTGCTCTGCCGGCGCCTGATCGACAATGGCCACGAGCCCTAACGGCGCGGAGCCACGTTGCAGCTGCCGCTCGGTCAGCATGACCTCCAGAATTGCGCTATCGACTTCCCCCACCGCTGTAGGCGGCTTGGTTACTTCCGGCATGCACGCGCGCTGCGCCTGCCCAAGAATGACATTCAGCAAGACGCCGCCCGGGTTCGTATTGATCTCGATGAGCTGTGGGCCGTCGATGCCCAGATGGAAGTCCAGTCCGAGCAATCCGCCGGGCGATCCCGGATCATGGCGGGCGATGTCAGGTGCCCATGCCAGTACGGCCGATTGGTAGACCGGCAACGCCGCTATTTCCTCGACGGCGGCAACTATGTTGGCCGTCTGTTCGAGGTGATCATGCGAGACATAGAGTGGCAACGCCGAGAACAAATGCGGATGCGTGACTGCCAGTGCTCCCGACACCCCGTACGCGCCAAGCAACGCGTCAAGCTTGGCGTGAAGTGCCGGGACATCCACGGCGAGGCAGAAGCATTCGTTGTTGAGCGCTTCGATCGATGTGGGCGACGCACACAGACCGGCACACGCATTGGCTACGGCAGATGGGTCGTGATCGTTCAAGTAACACGCTCGCTTTGTTCAG
The DNA here is from genome assembly GCA_039926025.1 of Dokdonella sp. GTDB lineage: Bacteria > Pseudomonadota > Gammaproteobacteria > Xanthomonadales > Rhodanobacteraceae > Dokdonella_A. The sequence goes on along the minus strand of JBDSXV010000002.1, from coordinate 502 downwards.
GGCGCTTGCGCCGCAACGCGCTGCCATGGCGCACCAGGCCACCGTTTGACCGCGTTGGAGCCACGAGCCTTTCGTTCAACAGGGCAGGAAGTCTCATTGTGGCGGCATCGACTCAGGTAAGAGTAAGGCGAGCCCACTGAATGAAACTTAGTTCGGGCTGGGTCGTTTGTGCGCATCGCGGTGATGTTGCAAATGGTAAGCCCATGGGTCTGCGCCGTAGCAAATGCGCCGTCGCCTACCCGCGAGCGGCGGCGCACTATGGGGTGAAACGGCGCACGATGATCAGGGTTCCGACGGGAACCAGGATCCATTGCAGTAGCGGTGACGCCCCGATGCCGGCGATGAGCGGCATCGATGCAGCGTAAACCCAGTTCTGCATCAGATAGACGTTGCGCCATTCGCTGAGAGCCGTGTAGCCGAGAGTCGACACCAGCATGACCGCCATACCCACCCACGGTTTCGTATGCGGCCATGTGCGAGAGCGCGTGACGCCGACTGCAAT
>JBDSXV010000001.1:0-25585 GCA_039926025.1 Dokdonella sp. | reverse complement strand
CCGCCACGACCACACCGACCGGCCTTGCCTACAGCGTGACCTACGACGGCAGCGTCACGCCGCCGGTCGATGCGGGCAGTTATGCGATCGTCGCGACGGTCACGACACCGAGCTACACCGGCGCGGCCAGCGGCACGCTGGTGATTGCGCCGTCAACCGGTGTCGTCACTTTCGGCACGACCAACGTCACGTTCGACGGCCAGCCGCACACGACCACCGCAGTCATCTCGCAGGAGCCGGCTGACACCGCCGCGTGCATCCTCACTGCGACGATCGGTGATTATCCGCGCATCGATGCGGGCAGCACGACGGTCAGTGCGGTGTGCGCCGGCAGCAACTACACCGCGAGCGGCAGCACAACGCTGATCGTGTCGAGGAAGCCGGTCGCGATCGCGCTCGCGGGTCTGGGTTCGTTCCCGTACGACAATGCCGCACACGCCGCGACCGCAACGGTCAACGACGCCGTGGCCGGGTTCCCCGCGACGGCCGAGGTCACCTACGACGGCAACGCCGCCGCTCCGGTCAATGTCGGAACGTATGCCGTGCTCGCGAGCCTCGATGCCGCCTCGCAGATCAACTACAGCGCGACGCCGTCGAACGGCTCGATCGTCATCGGCAGCGCGAACGCCAGCGTCACGCTTGCCAACCTCGCACAGGCCTACGACGGCACCGACCGCATCGTCACCGCAACGACGGTCCCGGCGAGCCTGGCAACGTCGATCACCTACGACGGCAGCGTCTCGCCGCCGGTGAACGCCGGCTCCTATACCGTCGTCGCGACGATCACCGAAGCCGGCTACAGCGGCAGTACTTCGGGTACGCTGGTGGTCGCGAAGGCATCAGCAACCATCGGACTGTCCGACCTGACCCAGGCCTATGACGGTCAGCCCAAGCCGGTCACCGTGGCCACGACCCCCGCGGGCCTCGCCATCGCCGTCAGCTACGACGGCAGCGCGACCGCACCGATCGCGGTGGGCACCTACGCCGTGCTCGCGATCATCACCGACGCGAACCACACCGGTTCGACCAGCGGCACGCTGCACATCGTCGCGGCTGGCGCGGATGCGATTGCGGCCAACGGCACGACGACGTTCGCGGGCACCGCGGGCCAACCGATCCAGGGCGCTTTGCCCTCGGTGCGGGTCACCGACAGCGGCGGCAATCCGGTGGCCGGAACCGTGATCACGTTCGCCGCGGCGGCCAGCAACGGCACGCTCAGTGGCGCGACTCAGATCACCGATGCCAACGGCGTCGCGACACTCGGCGGTTGGACGCTTGATCCGACACCCGGCACCGATACCGTCGTCGCCAGTGCGGCCGGTGTGATTGGCGCCGTCACGTTCACGGCGAGCGCAGGAGTGTCGACCGATGCGCTTACCGTCACGATCACCGACGCGCGCAACTATGCACAGTTGTTCACCGCACTGACCTACACGATCACGATTGGCAACGCGACAAGCTCGTCGGTGAGTGGCATCAGCGTGACCGACTCGCTGCCGACGGAGCTCGACGTGAACAGTGCCCACTGGCAGTGCATCGGCATCAACGGCGGCACCTGCTCGGCCAGCGCACTCGGCGACCTGTCCGACACGGTCTCCTTGCCGTCCGGCAGCAGCGTGGTGTATCTGCTGAGCGCAACCGTGATCGGCGGGTCGTCGGACACGATCGTCAACACGATCGATGCGACCGGCCCGAACGGCCCGGCTAGTGCCACCGACACAACCTCGATCGTCCTGTTCCGCAACGGGTTCGAGGCAGGCAGCGATGGTGCGCAACGCATCGGGGATCCATCGGACGTGCTCGGCGTGATCGACGCACAGACGCCCCTGGACCTCAACGTCGAACCAGCCACGCTCCGCTCGCTGCAGCGGATCACGATCGCGTCCGATAGCGCGCTCCGAATCGAAGCGATCCGCATCGACAGCACGGTGTGGGTCCGCCTGGTGGCGAACGCGGGCGCTGGAGAAAAGGCGAGCCTGTGGAGCCCGATGACGGGCAAGCGCTTGTCGCTGCGCATGGAGCAGACCACAGTAACGCTGGCGGGAGCGGTTGACGCATTGTCGGTGACGGTTCAAGCGGCCGCGGCGCTGACGATACGCGGCGGTCATTGAAGCGCGAAGCTGTTGCGATGCATCCGAATCGATACGGATGCATCGCCAGCAGGTTCAAAAGCATGAATCCGCGCTCGCTCTCACTAGCGATCTGGTGCCGGAAGAGTCCGTCTCCCGAGAGGACGGATTCGAAGTAGGGATCCCACGCGTGAACGAGTTCGGTGCCGGTCCGCCGTGATGTTCGTCGATGGACATGCAAGGCTCGGGAATTCGAGTCAGGCACCCAACAGTGAGCATCACCTTCCGCGCACGTACTTCTGCTTGCGAGCGCGCATTTCCGCAGATCGGTCGCCATTGATAGATGGTGCGTGCCGACCGCAATAGTCCGAGGTGGGCATGACGCGCAGGCACCTGGAGGCCGGCGACGTCATGAGTTTTCCGACTGCACGCTCACGCCGCTCGAGCGGCGCGCGATCACAAGCACAACGCGGCTACGCACCTAGAATGCCACGAGTTCTGCCAAGCTGCCGCTACCCGCGTGAATCAGGGCCAGTTATTGTTTCCCCAACCACAGGCGCACGCGATGGACTATCAGCTCGTCATCAAGTTCTGGCGCAAGTCACTCGCGGACGAGATTTTTCTCGCCACGATCGAGAGCGAGTTGAAGGAAGTACTTGGCGACGTCGCCGAGCTGGACGGATACGACGTCAGCGCCAAGGAGATCAATCTCTTCGTGCTGACAGCGGACCCCCGGCACGTGTTTCGCAAAGCAAAAAGCGTTCTCGAGAAAATGGGCATCGTGCAAGGCGTTTCCGCCGCCTTCCGCCTGGTCGGTGGTGCACAGTTCACCTCAATCTGGCCACTGCGGGCGATGCGCAAGTTCACCCTACCCTGAACGTCGACGGCGTCGACCACGATGTCGTCATGCGGCTGCAGGCTTGATCGCCCGCATGGACGGTGGCACGTTGAGGCGTCTCGCCTGTCGCAACACGACCTGCCTGTCCGAACGGTCTCTTCAAGGCGACTGTCGTCGATACCAGAAACGTGCGCGGGCAGCCAGACGGCGACTGCAAGATCTCCGTCGGCGGCTTGAAGACGCGTCGCAAGGTGCCGCATGCCTGGGTTTCGAGGTGTAGTAGTACATCCCGTGCCACAAGATCATTGACCACGATGGTCGCAGCGCAGGTACGGACCAGTGGATTTGGATCGCCCGATTGAAGAATCACCCTTTCGCGCCATTCCTTTGGCGGAAGACATTCGAGAATGGGCTTAACGGATGGAGGGAACGCTGATGACAACGCTCGACTTTCTCTACGTGGCCTTGCTGACCACTGCATTTCTTCTCGACGGCTTCGTCCTTTGGCCCTCGTTCCTGCGGCGGTCACAGCGCGCCCCGGCTCGTGCTCGCTTGTGGATCTGGTCGTGCTGGATGAGCATGTTGTGGACCCTGGTCGCGGTGGGCGTCGCAAGCTGGTTTTTGAAAAATCGAACCTGGGAAGCGCTGGGACTGGTTGCCATTTCCGGATGGAAGCTGTGGGCTGCAGTGGGTCTGGTTCTCGCCCTTGCAATCGCTTTCGGCGGCTCCATCGCCAAACTCGTGCGCATCGATGACTCGAAGCGCAAAAGCGTACGGAGCCAGTACGGAACACTTGCCGTCATGCTTCCACATACACGCGCCGAACTGTATTGGTTTGTGGCGCTATCCCTCACTGCCGGATTCTGCGAGGAGTTCATTTTCCGCGGGTATCTCATCTGGTTTTTTCAGCCGACGCTTGGCTTGTGGGGTGCAGCTGGAATGTCGGTCATCGCATTTGCCGCGGCACATGCGTACCAGGGAATGAGCGGCATCGTGAAAACCGGCATCCTCGGCACCCTGTTGACCATCGTGGTACTGGCATGTGGTTCAATTTGGCCAGCTATCGCGCTACACGCGCTCATCGACATCGGGGCGGGTCTGACCGCGTGGCTCGTGCTCTGCGAGGTGCCAACCGGGACGGACACCATCGATGGGCTTGGGGAATCGGTGTAGCCATCGCTTGCGCCGGAACGAGCCTTATAATTGCGGGACCGTAGCAGAGCCGTTGCTCAACCGGAGAAGACCATGAAGCGAGTCACAGGCATCGGCGGAATTTTCTTCAAATCGAAAGACCCGAAAGCGCTGGGCGCCTGGTACAGGGATCACCTTGGACTGGATGTGACCGATTGGGGCGGAGTGATCTTCAACTGGGGTGGCCCCGATAGCGAGAAGGGCATGACGATCTGGAGCGCATTCAAGGAAGACTCGACGCATCTGGGGCCTGAAGCCGCCAGGTTCATGATCAACTTCCGAGTCGCTGACTTGGACGCGCTTCTTGCCGCGCTCCGGAGCGAAGGCTGCAACGTGGAAGAACGCACGGACGAATCAGAGCAAGGCAAGTTTGGCTGGGTCGTCGATCCCGAAGGAAACAAGGTTGAGCTTTGGGAACCGCCGGCTGAAGAGTGATCCGCGCCATGACACTTCATACCTGCCGACACCGCTTCGCGGCGCGGCTTGATTCAAACGCTGGAGAGCAGAAAGAATGATCGCTTTACGCCAGGCAAATCCCGGCGACGCCGACGCGGTGACAGACGTCGTACGTCAGTCCATTACGCAATTGTGCGAGGCCGACCACCAAAACGATCCGCATACGCTCGCGACATGGCTTGCCAACAAGACACCGCAGAGATTTCTCGCCTGGATTTCAAACCCCGACAATTTCTGCGTTGTCGCCACGATAGACGATCGCGTGTCGGGCGTCGGACTTCTACATCGCAAGGGCGAAATTCGCCTGTTCTTCCTGGCTCCTGGTGCGCAACGCCAAGGTATCGGCAAGGAAATTCATGCCGCCCTTGAACAGAAGGCAATCGAGTGGTCGCTGAAAAATCTCCATCTGGAGAGCACGTTCGCCGCCTGCAAATTCTATGAAGCGCTGGGCTACCAGTCTACGGGTGCGGCGACGGTTCGCTTCGGGGTATTTGCGTGTTATCCCTACGAAAAATATCTGCCCCAAAAGGGAGCGCGCGAGCGGACCGATGGGGCGCGGCTTCATTAGACTCCAGGGTTTCGCGGCAGCGCCGACTTGGCCGGAGTCAGGCCCCACCGTTCAAGCCCACATGCAGTCACGAGTTCGTTTTGTCATACCATGCATCGCAGCGGCAATGCGAAATCGCGCACGCGCAAACGACCGCTATCGTTCGGTGCATCGCGTATCGGCCTGCTGCCTGAAACCAGGCTACCGCAACGCACGACCCGAATCCGGGAGATCAAATCGATGTTCGCAGCGCCGAAGAAGGAAGAAATCGACCATCGCACGATCAAGCTCATCGTCGGTGTGATTGCGATCAGTCTGGCCAGCCTGACCAGCTTGTTCGCCTCCACCCCGATCAGCTCCATCAGCGATTCGTACTACGAAGGCGGATGGTCGCAGAGCATCTTCGTCGGATTCCTGTTTGCGATCGCCGCGTTCCTGCTCGCCTACAACGGAGAATCGCGGACCGAAATGCTGCTGAGCAAGCTTGCCGCCGTCGCAGCGCTGGGCGTCGCCTTGTTCCCCTGCGGATGCGGAACTCACAGCGAATTCATTCCATACGTTCATGCGATTTCCGCCGCGACGATGTTCCTCATACTGGCCTACTTCTGTTACATGTTCTTCCGCCGTGCGAAAGACAAAGGTCATCCGCAGGCGAAGGCACGCGCGGGCATCTACGCCGCGTGCGGAATCGCGATTCTTCTGGCGATCCTTGCGCTCGCGCTGGACAATTTTTTTCCCGCATCGTTGAGCGCTCGTATTCCAAGACTCAGGTTTTATGGAGAAGCCACGGGCCTGGTCGCGTTTGGCATCTCGTGGCTGACAGCCAGCCGCGTACTGCCCGGCATCACGCGCAAGGACGAACGCTTCTCGCCTTTTGGTTCCTGAGTTCCGGACGAGCGACATGCACATCATCGCGAATGAGGATGCAACGCGTGATTGAAGGATCGTGCCTCTGCGGTGCCGTTGGTTGGACGTTTGCCGGACAACCCGATGGAGCGACTGCGTGCAATTGCACGGCTTGCCGACGCTATGGCGTCCTGTGGGCCTACGATCACGAAGACGAGGGCATCCGGATTTCGGGCAAAACCCGGGCCTATGCCAGAGGCAAGGCGCTCGAGTTCCACTTCTGCCCGGCGTGTGGCTGCCTGGTGTTCTGGCGCGCAAAGGAGCGTGATGCGGAAAACCGGCTTCGCATCGCGGTCAACCTCCGCCTTGCCCAGCCTGATGCTGTGGCAGCGATACCGATCGATCACTTCGATGGCCTGGATACATTCGAAGACTTGCCGCGCGATGGCCGCTGCGTTGCCGACTACTGGTTCTAGGCTGCGACGTGGTTCATGCGGACGCGACGCGCGCCCCTTGATGCGTAGCGCGCCTCGACCATTCCGGCAGCGAAGAGTGCGGATGTGAAGTACGGTTCCACGCCATTCGTCCAGCGGTCCACGCACATCCATCCACACGGAGTGTTTCATGTCTCCCTATTGCACATCCCGCCAAATCCTCGGCCTCGCGTTCTGGCTCGTCATCGCGGCCATTGCCGCCGCCCTGGGCGCCGTCGCGTCGATCGATGCGAGTTCCTTCTACGTCCAACTGCACCAACCCGCGTGGGCACCACCGGCGTGGGTGTTCGGCCCGGTCTGGTCGGTGCTTTATCTCCTGATGGGCATTGCCGCGTGGTTGGTTTGGCGAGCGGCGGCACTGAGAGCGACACGAGGTGCGCTTGTGATGTTTCTGCTGCAGCTTGGGCTCAATGCGTTGTGGAGCTGGCTCTTCTTCGCCTGGCATCGCGGCGCGATGGCATTCGCGGACATCGTGTTGCTGTGGGTGTTGATCATCATGACGCTGGTCTCGTTCTGGCGCATCAAACCGCTCGCGGGTGCTTTGCTGATCCCCTACCTGCTGTGGGTCAGCTTCGCATCAGTGCTCAACTACGCCGTGTGGCAGCTCAATCTGCAACAACTGGGTTGAGACGGACGCGCGGCCGATCAGGGAAGCTGGCGAGTGGAAGTTGTCGAGCCTGGCGGACCGGAAGCACTGGCAAGACGATCTCTCGACGTTTCGGGCCGGGATCTGTGGACAAGCATTCTCCCACTCGCGCATCTCCTGCTAGGCCGCATGGATCGGCGGCGTGATCCGCGCGCGGCGTTGAAACAGGCGCAAGCACTGCTGCCAAGGCAGTCGAAGATGACTCCGATCGAATCGGCTTGACGGCGATCGCTGGCAGGCGCAGTTTTGGCCTGAGCGGACCGTGCCAGACAAAAGGACAACACCATGCAGACCGACCATCGCGCACTGACGCTACAGTGGATGGAGGACAACTGGAACAGGCGCCGGGATGCGGTGATCGAGGAACTACTCGATGCACACGCCGTCGGCTACATGGAAGGCGTGGTCGTACGCGGTCCGGCGGAATTCCGCGTCGCGCGCAGCGAATTGCTCACCGCCTTCCCCGATCTGCGCATGGGCATAGAAGCAATCATTGCCGAAGACGATCTCGTCGCCATCCGTTGGCGCGTGAGCGGAACGCATACAGGCGCAGCATTGGGACTCGCACCGAGCGGCAGAACCTTCAGCGCGGTTGGATCGACGTGGCTGCGTTTTGCCAACGGCAAGATCATCGAGGGGCACGACACCTGGAATCAGGGTGCGCTGATGGCATCGCTCGCTGTCTAGCAGATATCAATGGGAACGTTCGCTTCAATGAGCCATCGAATGACCGCCCTGCAATATCCAAGGAGATTCACCATGCCGTTCAAGTCCCTGGCCTGCGCGTTGTTGGGTTTGTCGTGGTTGTGCGCGCTGGTCCGGCCCGCGTTGGCCGAAACGGATGGCGCGCCGGATCTCGCCAGCCGCATCGGGCACTACGATGTGTCCTTCACGATCAAACCTGACGGCTCGTTTATCGAAGAGCGCGAATGGTCGTTGGCCATACTCAAGGAGCGCGCCGTGTCGGATGCCAAGCAGGCATCCATCAGTTACAGCACGAGCATCCAGAAGGCCGATGTCAAGGCGGCCTATACCTTGAAGGCGGATGGTCGTCGCATTGATGCACCGAAATCCAATTTCCAGATCGAGACCAATCGGGGCCAAGACAGCCATGCGCCGGTGTTTTCCGACCTCACCACGCTGACCGTGGTGTTTCCCGAGGTCGCCGTTGGCGACACGGTGGTGCTCGCTTATCGATTGACCGCGACGCAGCCAATGTTTCCTGGCCAGTTTTCTGACCGCGAAACATTCTGGCGCACGCAGGCCTATGACTCGATAGACGTGAAGATCGATGCGCCGGAATCGCTCGCAGCGCAGTACGAAGCCCCGCAGATGAAGGAAGTCCGGAACGTCGTGGAGAACGGCCGCAGGCTGATCGAATGGACGTTCGAGAACAAGCAGCCGCAGAAAGCAAAACGCAAGGACTACTCCGTCATCGACATCGAACAGGAACCGGGATTCGTCTTTTCGACGTTCAAGACCTACGACGACATTGCGCGGGCCTACGGCGTCGGCGCGAGCCCCAGGGCCGTCGTGACGGATCGCGTGCGCAAGCTTGCGGACGAGATCGTCGGCAAGCAGGAGTCGCCACGCGAAGTCGCCCGCCTCCTCTACGAATGGGTCGCCATCAACTTGAGCTTTGCCGGCAATTGCGTCGGCCTCGGTGCGGTCGTGCCGCACGAAACCGGTTTCGTGCTCGACAATCGCATGGGCGACTGCAAGGACCACGCAACGTTGTTGCAGGCCTTGCTCGCCGCCAAAGGCATCGCCAGCACCCAGGCCCTGATCAATTCCGGCAGTACCTATCGACTTCCGAAAATTCCCGTGGCATCGGTGGTCAATCACGTCATCGTCTACATTCCGAGCCTGGACGTTTACGCCGATGCGACCTCCAGCTCGACGCCATTCGGCATGCTGCCTTTCTCGGATGCCGACAAGCCAGTGCTGCTCGTCGATGGCGGCAAGGCCGGCGCGAGGACTCCGGCCTCGCCTGTTGGCGTGAATCAACAGCACATGAAGACGGTCGTCCGCGTGCAGCCGGATGGGTCGGTGCAAGGCGAAGCCGAGGTTGCGTTGAAGGGCAGCTACGCGTTGTACGCACGCTCCTCGTTCCGCGACATGTCGCGCGAATACGAAGACGAATTGATGAAGAACTTCTTCCAGTCCCAAGGTTATATCGGCAGCGGCACGCTGCAACGCGACGACGCAAAGGCGCTGACTGACAGTTACAGCTACAACGCGAAATTCGATATCAAGGACATGGTGCGCATGCACGGTCCAGGCGCGATTTCGGTCGAGCCTATTTTTTTCAGCCAGAAACCCATTTCGCATTTCACCGGGATTGCTGTCGCCGACATCGAGACGGACCACGACACGACCTGCACCAGCGGCAGTTCCATCGAGGAGTACCGCTACGAATTTCCGAAGAACATGAAGATCCTCGCGACACCGGACGACATCAAACTGTCCGAGGGGCTGCGATCCTACATTGCCACCTACAAGTTCAAGGGCAATACGCTGACGGTGAGGCGTGAGTTCGACGACCGCACGCCTGGCAATGTCTGTTCACCGGAGGTGGAGCGCGCCGAGAAGGATTTCGCACAGAAAGTCGCTCCGGATCTGAAGTCGCAGGTCGTCTACAAGTGACGCCAGACCTTCCTGCAACCGCAGCAGCGCATGACACGTGCGGTTGAATCTCAGCCAGCCCGCCCCGACTTGTCGCAATACATCGCCTGGTCCGCTTCACGCAGCGCGGCGTCCGGATCACCCTGCGGTGGCAGGAGCGAACTTCCGCATGAGAAATCGATTCGCGCTGCTTCGGCCGTCGTCACACGCAGGCGCGTGCGCACGGCTTCGACGCGTTGTGTGATGCGGCTCTGCTCGAGCTCCTGGGCAACGACAACGAACTCGTCGCCGGCATAGCGGATCACGCGATCACCCGCGGGAAAGCTTTCGCTGAGCATGCGCGCGAAACGCACCAGGCACGGGTCCCCGGTGTGATGGCCGTGGAGATCATTGACCTTCTTGAAGTCGTCGAGATCGAAGAACAGGATCGTCGCACCGTCGACTTTCGCTTCGTGCAACATGGTCGGCAGAGCGCGACGATTGAAGACGCCAGTGAGCTGATCGCGATCGAGCAACGCGTGCAGTTCTCCTTGAGCTGATCGCAGCTCGCCATTGGCTTGCGTCAGCTCCTGCTGGATTGCCGCGTAGAGCGTCAGCACGCATCCCAGCGCAATCACCCACTCCGCACCGGTGTCAAAGGACGAATGCGAGGCGATGAAGATGGGCAGCGACGAAGCACCCAGCGCGTCCCCGCCCGACCAATGCACCGCATAGGCAGTCGCCTCCGCCGCCGCGAGTGCGGACCGGATGGCGAATCCAGTCGCGAGCCAGCCATACGCCCGTTCCTTGCGTCGGATCAGAAACACGGCGCTCGCGCCAAGACACACGCAGATCACGACGGCCTGGGCCAGTCCCAACTGGTCGACAGTGCGGATCACAAAACCGCCGACGATCGAGAAGACCGCTGCCGCGACCATCAGTTTCCCGCGCAAGACGGGAGGAGGTCGTAGTGCGGCGAAACCGACCGCGCCGTCGACGAGCAGCAGAACAAACATTGTCTTGGCGAAGAGGTACAGCGAAATGGCGAGCGCGAACGTCAACCGCGCATCCGGCTGCCACAACCAGAAAGCAATCGTGACGAGCAAGGCGGCGAGGTTCGCCAGCCACGCATTTACCCACACGCGCAGCTCGGCGCGGCCCAGGGAATAGGCGAGCGCAACGAAGAATCCCGCGATCATCAGGTCGGACGTGACCTGGACAAGGGTGCTCCAGCGCCACAGCAACAGTTCCATACGAGCGCCCCCTGCAGACCGGATACGTGGACGTTTCCCTGGCGCGGCGCTGCGTCTTCAGGACCTTGACCACCTCACTCTATCGCCCGACTGCATCGCGTGGCAATCTCACACGCAACCGGATCCTGCCACTGCGAAAGGCGCGCGATTGACGCGCGGGGGCAGCCGCGCGTATCGATCGATGCGGCGATTGCTGCGCGCCCGATCGTAGCGCGCACGATGCTCAGCCGGCTGAAGCTGAGCAACACGGCCAGCGGGCTCGCCTCCCAATGCGTCCGCGAATATCGAATCGGCCGGTCACAAGCGCATATTGCCGGCTGTCCGCTGGATCGATGCCGCAGACTCTGCGCTTCGTCTGGCATTGCGCCCTTGCCGATGGCATCGCCAGATTGCTTGCCTGGCGGAAGTGGTACATCCCAAAGCTCGTGAACGCCGATTGCCCCCCGCACCAGAGTGGGCAATGTCGCCCCGCGGCGCCTGACTGACCTCGCCCGCCCGAGCCGGTATACTCCGCGTCTTTGCGCCGCGCATGCGGCCAACAACTCCCTATATTTTTCGCGCCTTTGGCGCGGCACCCGAATGAATCCGAACTTCCTCGATTTCGAACAGCCCATCGCCGATCTGGACGCCAAGGTCCAGGAGCTGCGCCGTGCCAGCCATGGCCAGGCGTTCAACATCGAGGACGAGGTCGGCACGCTCGAAGGCAAGCTGAAGGTCAAGACGGCGGAGATCTTCCGTAACCTGACCCCATGGCAGATCGCGCAGGTTGCGCGCCATCCGGCGCGGCCATACACGCTCGACTACATCGGCGTGATCTGCGAGGAATTCCACGAGCTTGCGGGCGATCGCGCCTATGCCGACGATGCCGCCATCGTCGGCGGTCTCGCGCGAATCAATGGTCGCAGCATGATGGTGATTGGTCATCAGAAAGGCCGCGATACCAAATCGAAAGTCCGTCGCAACTTCGGCATGCCGCGACCTGAAGGCTATCGCAAGGCCTTGCGCCTGATGCACATGGCGGAACGCTTCAAGCTGCCGCTGCTGACTTTCATCGACACCCCGGGCGCCTATCCCGGCGTCGGCGCCGAAGAGCGTGGCCAGAGCGAGGCGATCGCGCGCAATCTGCTCGAGATGGCCGCGTTGCGCGTGCCCATCATCTGCAACGTGATTGGCGAAGGCGGATCCGGTGGTGCGCTTGCCATTGGCGTCGGCGATTGCACCAACATGCTCGAATACAGCACGTATTCGGTCATCACACCCGAAGGCTGCGCGTCGATCCTGTGGAAGACCGCCGCGCGCGCCAAGGATGCAGCGGAAGCGCTCGTTCTGACAGCACCGCGGCTGGCCGAATTCGGGCTTATCGACAAGGTTGTGCGCGAACCGCTCGGCGGCGCGCATCGCAATCCGCGCGGCATGGCGGTGCGCCTCAAGGCGATCATCCTGAATCAGCTCGACGAGCTCGAAGCACTCGATACATCGACCTTGCTCGAGCGTCGCTACGATCGTTTGCGCAGCTACGGCGCATTCACTGGCGATTGATGGTCAGCAACGTATTCTGCGTCGCCGTCCCTGGACGCTGATCGACGAGCGCAGGTCGCATGCCCGCGCCGCACCATCCATGTACAGCAAACCATCGCCACTTGCCGATCGAGTCCTTGTCGCGTTCATCGTGCTTCTTTTTGGCGCGATGTCATGGCTTGCATGTCGCCCCTTGCACGCAGAGCTCGCACTCGAACAAGAAGGCGTCGTCGACGCCGCATCGCTGGTCGAACCAGCGCTCCTTTCCGGCCCTGGTTTCAGCGTCGATCCGCACGTCGAGATGCGCGGCTACATGGCGCACTTCACCCTCGACACGCCGGTCGGCCCGCTGACGGCAGACAGCGTCGAATTGCTCGCCGAACGCGAGGCAGAACTACCCGCACTCGACGCGCTCGACAAGGCGACGCGTTCCGACGCCTTCCTGCACGCGGCCGGCAGCCGACTCGCCGACACCGGCAAGATGCTCGGCAAGATCGTGATGCACCCGGTCGATACCGTGCTCGGTATTCCCACCGGCGTTGCGCGCTATTTCGGCGACCGCTTGCGCAAACTGGGCAATCAGGCGCAGTCCGTCTCGGACAGAACGGCACGCGTGCTCGGCAATCAGGGCAATCCGTATCCGTCCGACCAAGGGCCGATGACGGACGCGCGCGAGGATGCAACTTCTTCCGCGCCCGTCAAGAAGAAGCACTGGTATTCGCGCATCTCCAGCGAACTCGAACGGGAAATCAAGCGCCAGCTGAAATACAGCCAGGTCAAGCGCGAACTGGCAGAACGTCTCGGCATCGACCCGTACAACGGCAACCCTTACGTGCAGGCGCGTCTGTCGAGCCTGGCCTGGGTCGGCAGCAGTGGCAACTTCAGCGCGGGCGCTGCACTGGGAACAGTCGGCGGCGTCGGTGCCACCATGCTGAGCCAGGGCGGTCGCATCAACGACGTCGTCTGGAAACTCTCGCCAGACGACTTGCGCGCGCGCAATGACGCACGCTTGCGCGGATATTGCCGCGACGATCTGCTGATCCGACAGTTCCTGCGCCGTGGCGCGTTCTCGCCAACCCTGCAGACGAGCCTTGCGGATGCGCTGGATATTCTCAAACCCGCCACCGGAGGCGACGCCCTGCTTGAGCTGGGCATGACGACCAACTCCGAACTCGAAGCGCGCTTCCTCGTCAACGCGTTGCGCATGACCGCGGCCTACCTGGGCACGCGCGCGAAAGGCGGCGCGCTGCTATCGATTGGCGCTGGACTCGCCTACGCCAGCAGCGATGGCGAATTGATCCTTCCGCTGCCAGTCGACCGGCTCAGCTGGACCGCCGAGGTGCGCGACTTCGTCGATCGCAAGGAATTCCACGTGCGCAACAAGACCGCCTTGATCGGCGGCGAAGCGAGTCTGCCTGCGCGCCGCGGACTCGGAGAACGCGGCTGGAGCATCGTCACACGCGCGCCTTGGCCAGGCTCTTCCCCGTATGCGAAGAAAGGCGAGCCTTCTGGCGTAGACCTGGATGAGTGAACCTGGCCGCGCGGTCGCAAACCTGCCGAGCAATGCAGCAGGTGGTCGGACGCGCCGACCACCCGTGCAGTAGCATCAATCCGTCTCGATCTCGATGCCACCGACGACGCCGGCGACGAGATTGTAGAGCGCGGCGACAATGATGCCGCCGATGAAACCGCAGATGCCGTACACGATCGGCAGGATGATGACCATGCCGAAGCCCATCGCCCCCATACCGGCGCCCGCTTGGCCGGCGAGACTGCTGAACATCGATCCAAACAGCGCGAAGATCACGCCGAAGATCAAGCCGAACAGCACTCCGAAACAGCCCTGGAAAATGCCCAGTTTCAGCACACCGACTTTCTTGATGACCATCTCACCCTCCCCAAGTTGAGTTGCATCGATGCGGCGCGAGTGGCCGCGGGGGCAGCGTAGTCGTCGCGCCCGGCTGCCGCAAGTCGCAGCGCAACCTCCCACCTGTGCAGCGGATGACGGACAATGCACACCTTTCTTTGCCGCCGGAACCGCCATGGAACACGCTGCCCGCAGCCGCTTCGAATCCGAACTCGCATCGATCCGCGAGCAGGGTCTGTACAAGACCGAGCGCGTGATCACGACGCCGCAATCGGCTGCAATCAGGACCACCGACGGGCACGAAGTCCTGAATTTCTGCGCCAACAACTACCTTGGTCTTGCGGATCATCCGGACATCATTGCCGCGGCGAAGGACGCGCTCGACACGCATGGCTTCGGGCTCGCATCCGTACGCTTCATCTGTGGCACGCAGGACCTGCATAAACAACTCGAAGCGACCATCTCGCGCTTCTTCGGCACCGACGACACCATCCTCTACACCAGCTGCTTCGATGCGAACGGCGGCTTGTTCGAGACCATCCTCAATGACGAGGACGTGGTCATCTCGGACGCGCTCAACCACGCCTCGATCATCGACGGCATCCGCCTGTGCAAGGCCGAGCGCCGCCGCTACGCGAACAGCGACATGGCGGAGCTGGAAAAGCATCTCGCCGAGACGCAAGGCAAGCGCACGCGCCTGATAGCGACCGACGGCGTGTTCTCGATGGACGGCTACATCGCCAAGCTCGACGAGATTGTCGCGCTCAAGAAGAAATACAACGCGCTGCTGATGGTCGACGATTCGCACGCAACCGGTTTCGTCGGGCCGACCGGACGCGGCTCCGCCGAACTTCACGGCGTGATGAGCGAAGTGGATATATTCACGTCGACGCTAGGCAAGGCGCTCGGCGGAGGCTCTGGCGGTTTCACCAGCGGCCGCCAACCGGTCATCGACCTGCTGCGCCAGCGCTCGCGCCCGTATCTGTTCTCCAACACCCTGCCGCCGCCACTGGTCGCCGCGTCGATCAAGGTGTTCGAGATGGTGTCGGCGAACACCGCCTTGCGCGACAAGGTCAACGACAACGCGCTGTATTTCCGCAAGCGCATGACCGCAGCGGGCTTCGACATCCGCCCCGGCACGCATCCGATCGCACCGGTGATGCTCGGCGATGCGAAGCTCGCACAAGCATTCGCGCAGGACCTGCTCGGCGAAGGCATCTACGTGATCGGCTTCTTCTTTCCCGTCGTGCCGCAGGGACAGGCGCGCATCCGCACGCAGATGAGTGCAGCGCACACGCACGAACAGATCGACCGCGCGGTGGCGGCGTTTGTGAAGGTGGGTAAGAAGCTCGGCGTGATCGCCTAAAACGACTGACGATGGCCGGGTAGACGTTCGCTGCTGGCGCCAGGCAGGTCAGCACAAATAGTCGCTGCATGTTCAGCCGCGATGTGGGTTCTTGGCCAATGCCGGTCGGTGGATACAATCAATTCGCTGCCGCAAACCTGACGTCCGATTGGCCACGACCGTACACGGCGACGGCTACGTCGAGCGCACCCAAGGGTTCTCAAGAAAAAGGGCTGGAGCGAAAGATGCCCGTGCACCTGATATATTTGCCTTCGCTGGTGCCCGTGAGTTGGGCCGTGTCGAGACCGCAACCCTATCGTGGGTCTGCATAGTCCGTGACCAACGGATTGACCTGAAACCCCTCCAACAACAGTTTTTACCGCCATGACTTCTGCTGGCCTCAGCGCGGATCAAACGCACAACACGCGAGGCACGTTCCTCATCTTGATCTCGCTTTATTTTGTCGTCTTGTTTCCGATCCTGCGCGCAGATCGCTACTACAACGACGACCTGAAGCGAGCCCTGATCGGCCACCAATCCTGGGATGCCACTGGTCGGCCGCTGACGACCTTCCTGATGCGAGCGCTGCAGTACTACGACCGCTCGATGGTCGACATTTCGCCGCTGACCCAATTTGGCGCAATAGCGATCCTGGCGTGGATCGGCGTGCTTGTCGCACGTCGTTATGCGATCAAATCACCTGCAATGGCGGCGCTGGCAGCTTTCCCGCTCGGCGCCCAACCATTCTTCATGGAAAACCTGTCCTACAAATTTGACGCGCTGAGCATGAGCCTGGCGATGCTGCTCGCGCTGGTGCCGATGCTCGCCACCACGGATGATCGTCGTGGTTGGTGGCTCGGAGTGTTGTCGCTGTTCGCGAGCCTCAATTTCTACCAGGCAGCAGTCAACGCCTATCTGGTATTCGTCATTCTGGAAATCGTGCTTGGCCAACTGAAAGACAGACCGCTGCGCGAGTTGGTGCGACGACTCTTTTCACGCATCCTGCAGGCTGGGGTGACGATGCTTCTCTATCAGCTCATCGTTGGCGTCCACATCAATGGATGGGTGAAGCAGAACAGCGAAAAAATCCACACCCTGCAAGAATTGCCATTGATCGCGAAAAACTTTATCGACATCTATGCGTACATAGGGGCAAGCATCAATTCGCAGTGGTGGCTGTATTTGGGCCCGGTCTTGATATTGACGGCGTTGGTTGCTGTCGTGGTCGGTATCCTGTATGCCCTGAAGCAACGCTCCAATCGACGCGCCGGTGTGAGTGCTACCCTCTTCATCTCAAGTTTCCTCATGCCGCTGGCAGTGCTCGTATGCGTCCTTGGCCCAATGCTTGTGTTGGTCAAACCCTTGATGGCACCACGCGTACTCATGGGAGTCGGGGCGTTGCTGTCGGCGGCCTTGATCGTTTCATATTCTGCGCTACAGGCATGGGGGCGCTCGGAACGATGGAGCCTCGCTATGGGGAGCATGCTGGCTCTGGGCATGTGCACCTTCGCGAGCGCTTACGGGAATGCCCTGGGCGAACAGAAAAGATTCGAGGAGCGAATTGCTTCACGTCTTGCCGATGACCTGGCTGAGGTTCGTGTGACGCGCTCCATTCATTCGTTTCTCCTTGACGGCACAGCGGGATACTCGCCCGTCACGGCGCACGTCATAGGCCAAATTCCACTCATCCGCGCGCTGGTTCCGACATACATTTCGGCTGATGACATGTTTCACACGCACATGTTCTTGCAGTACTTCATGCGCGAAGACATGAGTGACATGCGGCTCCGCACGGATGCTGACGCGATATATTCAAGATCCGTGATCTTGTCAAAAGCGGACGACATACCAGTGACGATTGCCACGGAGGCCTATGACTTGCGTTTGATTGACGGCGTCGCGTTGGTGACGTTTCGCTCGGCAGGCGCTGAACGGACCACCGGGGAATGACCCAGCAGCCGTGAGAGCTGACTCGGCCCGACCTGCACACAGTGGTCGCGCACTCTTGGTTGTCATTGCTGCATTCTTCAGCGCTCGGAATTGCCGCAAACCTGCGCCAGGTTGACGTCCGCGTTGGATCGAGTCTGTTGCACATCGCTTTAAGGGCATACGCCGACACGCGTGTTAGCGCCGACGCTGGTCGATTCCATGGATCTTTGTGGCCCGTTGGCAGGAAGTCTCGCTTTCACCGTACCAGACGCGCGGCCTCGTCTTCGTCGAGCTTGCGCCAGGCACCTTTTGCCAGTGTTCCAAGCATCAAACCGCCGACCGCCACGCGCATCAGCCGCAGCACGCCGACATCGACTGCTGAAAGGATGCGACGAATCTGCCGGTTGCGGCCTTCATCGAGCACGATCTCGAGCCACGCATTCTTGTCACCGCGCCGCAGTTCGCGCACGGCCTTGACGCACAAATGCTCGCCGCGCTCGTCGATGCCGACGCTCAGCGCGTCGAGCAATGCTGCGTCGGGCAGGCGATCGATCTGCACGTGGTAGGTCTTGTCGAGCTGCGATTCGGGCGCGGTGATGTGCGCAGCCCAGACACTGTCATTGGTAAACAGGAGCAGACCTTCGCTGGCCTTGTCGAGGCGACCGACGGGGGCTAGCCAGGGCAAGCCTGCGTCGGCGAACAATGCGTAGACGGTGTCCCGACCGCGCTCGTCGGCGGCACTCGTGACATAGCCTCGCGGTTTGTTGAGCATGAGATAGATTCGCTCTTGCGCACCGATCTGCGCACCATCGACGGCGATGCGATCGCGCGCTGCGTCGATGGGCATTTCCGCATCGCGCACAATTCGGCCATTGACGGCGACGCGGCCGGCACCGATCCAGATCGTGGCCTGCGTGCGCGACGCAATGCCAAGCTTGGAGATGACGCGCGCGAGGCCATGGCGCGGCTCGCGCTGTGGCGGCGCGGATTCAGCCTCGGTTCGTCGTTTTGGTCGCGGCAATGTCGTTTGCTTTGGGCGCGGTTTCCGAGGTCTCATTGGGAGGAGCCTTTGGGGTGTGCTTCAGTTGCGACGCCTGGTTTCATCGCAATCACCATCCCCACCCAACCCTCCCCTTGAAGGGGAGGGCTTTGGATGCACGGCTGTTGGGGGTATTCATTGCGTGGTGAAGTCGAAGTGGTCCTGCGCCGGCAACTCCGTTCGTTCGACGTCTTCGACGCGTGCCGCCGGCGGACCTTGCTTCAACCAGAGCTGCAATTGCGCCAACGCCTGCGGCGTGCCACTGGCGACGACTTCGACGCGTCCGTCGTCGAGGTTTCTTGCATGCCCCGTCAACCCCAGTTCGCGCGCACAGCGCTCGGTCGAGCCGCGAAAAAAAACACCTTGCACGAGACCTGATACGAGAAAGCGCGCGCTCGCCATCTCCGGGGCGCCCTACTTCGCCGCGCCGGTCGCGATTGCCTTCTCAAGATCAGTCGTCGTGATCGGACCCGTGAACGTCTTCGCAATGCTGCCGTCCGGCGCGATCATGTAGGTGGTCGGCAAGCTGCGCGGAGCACCGAAATCCTGTGGCGGCTTGTAAATGTCGAGAAGCGCGAGCGGGTACGCCACCGGGTGCGCTTTTGCGAACGCTTCGACTTCGGCCTTCTCGGTGTCCTCGAAGGCGAGGCCGATCGCAACGACGTCCTTGTGGCCGGCGACGAAGGCCGAAATATCCGGCATCTCCTTGATGCACGGCGAACACCAGGTCGCCCAGAAATTGACGATCACCCACTTGCCGCGCTGCGCGGCAAGATCGAACGCCTTGCCGTCGAGCGTGATGATCTTCAGAGCCGGCGGCCTGGCCGTTTCTGCCGCGGCGACGCCGGCACAGGCGAGCGCCGTGACCAGCGCCGCGAACAGAAGGAAGCGATTGCGTTTCATGCGTGCTCCGTTGGATCGGGAAGGTTGGTCGGCGCCATCGTTGCGCCAGAGGTCATCGATGGTACATCCGGCGCAAACAGCGTGGCCAACGACACGTCGAGCGTCGTGCATAGCTGATCGCCGAGTCTGGCGAGCAATGCAGCCGCGGCTTGTGGCAGATCGTCGCCGGAGATGTACACGTCGGGCGGCAGTCGATAGTCGCCTTGCTCGTAGATTTCGAGCAGATCGATGCTCGCAAGGTTGCGCACGACCATCCATTCGCCGAGCTCGCCGCGCTGGATCAGGCCGACGCGATGGAGGTCTCCAAGGTAGCGCTGCAGGAGGTCATCGGTAAGGAAGGGCTCCGCTGCGCACAGCGCGGCGCTGTGCAGCCCGCGCCCTTCGCGCTGCGCATCGGCGAAGCGCGCGAGTACGCGCAGCAGACCGGCAAATTCCTGTCCACGCGGCAGGCGCATCGCGGCCGGTCGGTAGTCGAATGCACTCAACGAGGCGGTGATTGAGGCGCCGAACAGCACGATCGTCCACGAAAGATAAATCCAGAAGATGAAGATCGGCACCATCGCCAGCGCACCGTACACCGCCTGGTAGCTCGCGTAGTTGATTGCGTACAGGGCAAAGCCGCGCTTCGCCGCTTCGAACAGAATCGCTGCGATGGATGCGCCGATCAACGCGTGACGCATGCGCACGGAGCGATTGGGAATCACCGCGTAGGCCGCGAGCATGCCGCTCCAGACGATGAGAAACGGCAGTACGGCGAGCACGCGCACCTTGACCGAAAATTGTGCGTCGGCCGCGTCGATGAACGGCAGCGCGAGCGCATACGAACTGATCGCAAGTGCGGCGACAAGAAGCAACGGGCCAAGCGTCAGCGCCGTCCAGTAGATCACGAAGCGCGCGGCGGCGCGGCGTGCGACCTGCACACGCCAGATGCGGTTGAACGCATCCTCGATGCTCATCATCAGCGAGACCGCACTGAACAGCAGCACCAGGGCGCCAACCGCTGTCGCCTTGCTCGCGTTGTCGGCGAATTGCGTGATGTAGCCCTGCACCGTGCTGCCAGCAGCGGGCACGAAGTTGTCGAACACCCATAAAGTGATCTGGTCGCGCCAGCCGGCAAATCCCGGAAACGCCGCAAGGATGCCGAGTATCGCCGCCGTCAATGGAACCAGCGCAAAGACCGTCGTGAACGAGAGCGCACCGGCGGTCTGCATGCAGCGATCTTCGAGGAACCGATGCCAGGTGAAGTCGAGAAATGCCGCAATCCGCTCGCGGTCGTAGCGTGATCTGGCAAACTTGGCGAGGCGCAGCAGCATGGGGCGAGCCTAACGCAGTGCGTGCGGCGAGACCAAGTAGATGTCGCGCAGACACCATCCATCCCCAACCTCCGTGGAAGAGGCGGGACCTGAAAGCACCTACGGCAACCAATAGGCATGAGCGAAATCCTGATCCTCTACTACAGCCGCACCGGCAAGATCGCCCAGCTTGCGCGCCTGGTTGCGCGCGGCGTCGAGGAGATCGACGGCATGCGCGCGCGCTTGCGCAGCGTGCCGCCGGTGGCGCCCATAACGGAGGCGACCGCACCGCCGGAGCCCGACGAAGGTGCGCCGTACGCTTCGCGCGAGGATCTGCGCGAATGCGCGGGCCTCGTGCTCGGCAGCCCGACCCGCTTCGGCAACATGGCGGCGCCGCTGAAGTACTTCATCGACTCGACCGCGGCGGAGTGGGCATCGGGTACGCTGGTCGGCAAACCCGCAGGCGTCTTTACGTCGAGCAGCACGATGCACGGCGGACAGGAAACAACGCTGGCATCGATGATGCTGCCACTGCTGCATCACGGCATGCTGATCGTAGGGCTGCCCTACACGGAAGCCGCGGTGAACCGCACGCTCGGCGGCGGCTCGCCGTATGGAGCGAGCCACGTCGCCGGCGTCAGCGGCGCGAATCCGATCAGCGAGGACGAGCGCAGCCTCGCGCGCGCGCTCGGACGCCGCGTTGCCGACATTGCCTCGCGGCTGGAGACGCACGCATGAAGGCCTTGCCGGTCGGCTTGCTCGCGTGGGCCTTGCTCGTACTGCTGCAACCGGCGTGGTACCTCTGGCTTGCACCGCCCACGAAAGGCATTCCAATGTTCGCACTCGCCTTGACCCTGCCACCCCTGCTGCTGCCGTTGTTCGCGTTGCGAACCAGCGCACGCCGCGCCCTGCTCTGGGTCGGCATCGTTGCGCTGTTCTATTTCTGTCACGGCATCGTCGCCGCGTGGGTGATTCCCGCTGCGCGCATGCCCGCACTGCTCGAAGCGCTGCTGGGCGTCGTGCTGATCGGCGCACTCGGCCAGGATGCGCGCAGCGACAAGCGCCGGCGCGCAGCGGCAGGCTAATCGATCAGGTAGTCGCTGATCAGGACCGCACCCGCCAACGGTGTCCGGTGACGTTGGTTTTCTAACGAGCCGAGCTCTCAGCGGGCGTACGCCGATTGCATTGTTCGTGCTTGAGCTGCACAGCACCGGGCAGACGCTCGACGAGGAATTCCACAAAAGAACGAACGCCAGGCAACTGGCCGCGTCGGCTCGGGTAGACGAAATGCATCGTGCCTTGCGGCATGCTCCAGGCCGGCAAGGCGACTTCGAGCTCTCCGCGCGTGATCGCGGGCGCACAGACGAACTCGGGCAGCATTGCGATGCCGACATCGCGTTTCGCCGCTTCCAGCAGCACCGCGAATTCGCCGCAAGCGACGCGCGCCTGCATTTCAACGTTCGTCTTTTGCCCTTGTGCATCGGTCAGTTCGAGAATCTGCGCGCCTTCGTGTTCGAGCATCGACAGCAATGGCAGCCGTTCCAGTTCGTCCGGATTCTGCGGCCTGCCCTGCGCATCAAGGAATGCCGGGCTTGCCACCAGCAGCACGCGTGACTGGCCGAACGTACGCAACACCAGTGAAGCATCGGTGTCGAGCTTGTCGCGCACGCGGATGGCGAGATCGAATCCCTCGTTGATCACGTCGACGCGCCGGTTGCTCGCGAGCAGGCGCACGTGCACCTTCGGATACTGGATCAGGAAGTCCGGCAGCACGTGCGCAACGATGGTTTGTGCGAGCGACACCGGACAGCTGACGCGCACAATTCCGCGCGGCTCGGCGCGCAGCTCATCGACGACGTCCTGAGCCGCTTGGGCCTCTTCCAGCGCAGCGCGGCAGTGCGCGTAGAACCGCTCGCCTATTTCAGTCACCGCGAAACTTCGCGTGGTCCGCTGCAGCAGGCGCACGCCGAGGCGCTCCTCAAGCTGGGAGACGCGCTTGCTGAGGCGTGATTTGGGTGTGCCCAGCGCGCGCCCGGCCGCGGAGAATCCGCGATGCTCGACCACCGCCGCGAAGAAGCGCAGGTCGTTGAGGTCGTGCAGGGCGCCTTCGATAGCCGACATCATTGTTCTCCATTGCGAACGAACCATCGCATTCTTGCCGACTTATCAGTCGATTGTCCACGGACTATGGTGCTTTCCGTCAAGCGGGCCTTCGCCCGTGTCGAGGAACAACCCATGAACCTGTTGCATGTCGATTCCAGCGCATTGGGCGCCTATTCGGTTTCGCGCGAACTCAGCGGCGCTATTGTCGATGCATGGAAGCGTAGGCACCCTGGCACGCACGTCACCTACCGCGATGTCGCCGCCCAGCCACTGGCGCACTGGACGCCGGTCGCCGATGCCAGCGATCCGGCCGTCCGGCTCGGCGCGGAAGTGCTCGAGGAATTTCTCGACGCCGACGTGATCGTGATCGGTGCGCCGATGTACAACTTCTCGATCCCGAGCACGCTGAAGGCATGGATCGATCGCGTGGCCGTTGCCGGCAAGACCTTCCGCTACGGCGCGAATGGCCCGCAAGGACTCGCAGGCGCCAAGCGCGTGATCCTCGCGTCGTCGCGTGGCGGTTACTACGGCGCGGATACGCCTTCAGCAGCGATGGATTTTCAGGAAGCGTACCTGCGCCAGCTGTTCGGCTTCCTCGGCGTGACCGACATCGAGATCGTGCGGGCCGAAGGCGTGGCCGTGGGCGTCGAGCAGAAAGCGCAGGCGATCGCTTCGGCGCATGCGGCGATTCACGCAAGCGAGCGGCTTGCTGCATAAATTCGGGCCGCGCAGCCCGCCCTGCACTGGGAGGGCTGGACGACAATGGTTGTGGGGTTGTGCTCGCTACGACTTCTCACGTCTGGAATCATCCCGATGGACGCTGCGGCGTCTCTCGTCGACAATCGCGATCCTTATTGCGGCCGCGCCGCGAACGCCACGGGAATCGCCATGCAGCACCTCGTCATCGTCACCACCGGCGGCACGATCGACAAGATCTATTTCGACGACAAGTCCACCTTCCAGATCGGCGAGCCCCAGATCGGTGACATTCTGCAAGCGCTTGGCGTTGCCTTCACGTTCGACGTGGTGCCGGTGCTGCGCAAGGACAGCCTGCACATGGACGACCATGACCGGCAATCGATACGCAGCGCCATCGAACAGCAACCGCACCGGCACGTGCTGGTCACGCACGGCACCGACACGATGGTCGAGAGCGCGCATGCGTTGGCCAGTCTTGCGGGCAAGGTCGTGGTGCTGACGGGCGCGCTCAATCCCGCCCTGTTCAAGGGCTCCGACGCGGTGTTCAACATCGGCTGTGCCGTCGGCGCGGTGCAGACCCTGCCCGACGGCGTCTACATCGCCATGAACGGCCGCATCTGGGATCCATCACGCGTGCGCAAGAACCGCGACGCGAATCGATTCGAGGCCGCCGCAATCTGAGCGCCACGGCGTGCACAGGACGGCAGAAATCGGATACTTTCTTGCGCTGGCGATCGTCGCCAACAGGAGAAGGAAATGAAATCGGGAATGACGGTGGCGCTTGCCGCGACACTGCTTTCGGCATGCTCGTCGATGACGACGCTCAGCGCACCGCACGCGGGAACGCAACTGCTGGTCAAGGATCGGCATCTGACCCTTCCGGCACACGAAAACATGCGCGGTACGAGTTTTGGCAACTATGAATTCAAGGCGAGCGAGGAAGGCTTTGACCCGTTCTATGGAATTCTCCCGCTTAGCTTCAAGGGTGGCCACCTCGCAGCGGACATCCTCCTGTTTGCGCCGGGCGCCTTCTTCAACCTCCGCGCAGTGTTCCCGTTCTACGAAATCGATGTCGAGAAGAGTCTGATCCGCTACCGCGCGTCCGAGCATGACGCCTGGAACGAATACCACCCGAAGCCGGAAGAGATTGCACGCGCGCGCAGCTATTTCGAAGACGCCCCAGCCGCCGCACCTGCAGCCTCGTCGAAATGATTCGCGCAGGATTTCCAATCGCGTAGCTGATTTGCTTTCAACTTCCTGGAATGCAGCGCGCACCTGATGGCAACGGCTTGTCGGGCGCCACGCTCTTCGCCCACCTTCTTCTAAAAAAACGGCGACCGGTCGAAACCGGTCGCCGCATTCGCGCCATCCATGGCGCGGGATTTTCTCCAGATCGCTTACGGAGTGAAGCTACCCTTCAGCGAAACACCGGTGTAGCTCGAGTAAGCACGGACATTGATGTAGTAAGTGCCAGCCTGGACCGGGCTCATCGGGCAGTTCTCTGTATTGCCCGCAACATACGGACGGCAGTCGTAGCTACCCGCGGTTGTGCCGGGCGCGGAACCGAACTTCACGTACATGTCCGCATCACCGGTACCGCCGGACAAGGCGAACGTGAGGTTCGTCGCGCCCGCCGGAACCACCATCGTGTAGCTCACCGAGTTTCCGGTCGTGGCTGCGAGGCCCGTTGCCGCCACATTGTTCGCCAGCACGTTGCCGCCACCGCCCGTCGAGTAGCTGCCGGTGAGGCTGACGCCGGAGAACGTTGAGTACGCGTTGATCATCACGTAGTAGGTGCCCGCCTGAGCGGTCGTGATTGGGCAGCTTTCGGCATTGCCCGAGACGTATGGACGGCAGTCGTAGCTCGACGTGGTCGGCGCGGAGCCGAACTTGACGTACATGTCAGCGTCGCCGGTACCACCGGACATGACGAACTTGAGGTTCGT